>NZ_JBEZDM010000054.1:0-55834 GCF_040648335.1 Nonomuraea sp. NPDC049158 | reverse complement strand
GGAACCTACCTCCGGCCATCTATGAAGATCAGCTTGCTAGGATGACGTCACTGGCTGCATGAAACCGGGTGTCCACACCCCGGGGGGAACGCCACGGGAAACAGGCCGCCCAGTCCTGTTCGGGCCGGGCATGCCAGACGACGATGAGTTTCGCACCGCTGTCGCACGCCAGTCGCACCAGGCGCGCCCGCTGGGCCGGCGAGAGCAGGTGGCCGCGTAAAACGATGATCAGCCAGACTCGGGCGCCGTCCAGCCACGCGGTGGCCGCGGCTGCGGCCTGCTCGCCGCTGGCGCGTCCCGACAAGCTGGCGGCCTGATGAGCCGGTTTGCCGAGCGCGATGAGCACATCCAGGCACAGGTGACCGTCCGTGGTGGTGCCGGGTGTGGGATGCACGGTGATGCATCCGCCGGCGGGGTCATGGGCGGCCAGCGCGTGATGGAGGCAGTCGGCATCATCGCGCGGATCGAGAACGATCGTCACCGGGGAGGGGACGACCGTCGGCTCCGGCAGGGCACGGCTCATATCAGGTGACCGCCCAGACGAGCGAACACCTTTCGGATCGCCACACGGTCAACACGTTCCTGACCATGCTGGGACAGCATGCGCAACAGCTGATGCGTGATCTTGGCCCAGATGCGGAAGTTGCCGCGCGCCGCGTGGCGGTAGACGAAGTCGATGTCGGCCCGGTCGGCTTCCGCCCAGAGCGGATGCCACGCCGGAATGACCTCCCGGACCTGCTTCTCGGTCAACTGCCGGTATTCCTGCCAGACGTACATGCGTGAGGCGAGCATGGGCTGGGAGTCCAACACCTCGTAGCATTTGTCTCCCCCCACGAACACGACCGCGAGGTCGGTATCGCGGTCATCCCACAGGTGACGCCAGTACTCGAAGCATTCGGTGGACAGCCATTGCGCTTCGTCGCAGACGAAGACACGGAACTCTTCGGCCAGCACGTTCCTGAGTAGCTTGTCGAACTCGGCCGGCCTGCTGGGCATACGGCCACCGATCTTCAGCGTCTCGAACAACTTGTGCCGGATATAACGCGGGGTGGGCCGTTCACGGAATTGGATGCGATGGGATTGGCCGGGCGCAAGGTCGCGCAGCGAGGCGTTGACCGAGAAGGTCTTTCCCAGCCCGGCATCGCCGTGCACGCACATCATCGCCCTGGCGTCGATCACCTCACGCAGGTTGCCTCGCGTCGTGAGGAGCGCGTCGGTCGCCACCACTTGCGCATGAGGAAGGTTCAGGTAGTGGTCGCTGGCTTCGGCGGGAAGCACATCAGGCACTTGCATCGGCATGGGGGTCTCCCGAAGCGGAATGGACGACGGAGATGAACAGGGTGTCGGCACGTTCACACAGGTAGTGCACGTATTCGGACCCCGTGGAGTGCAGATGTTGCGCCTGGTCGAAGACGACGACCCGCGATGCTTCCGCAAGGGCGTTGTGGATCAGGCGATCAACCGGGTGCGGGCGCCCGCGCACCGACCGATCCAGTCTTAGAGCCTCACACAACACGGTCCGAACCTGGACGGAAGAGGCGTAAGGCGGCAGCTTGCAGTAGCACAACCCCTGCGCGGCGTGCTCACGCAACCGGCTGACGATGCCTGCCCGCTGCTGGGCGTCTCCGTGAATGAAGAGCATCTTCCGGTCCTGCACAGCCAGGTCGAGCATGCCATCGGTGAGCCGCTGGATGGGAACGGAGAGCACTGGACCGTGCGGCAGGACCAGTACCTCACCGAACGAACGTGTCAGGAAGTGCACGTTGCTGGGCAGCATCGGGGGGCGGGGCACCATCATGGATCAGCCCTTCGACTCACAGCGGGTCGACACGAAGAAGCAGGCAACGGGGCAAGCAAACACCCGACCTCGGCAGCCCTCGCTGCTCTAGGCGGACGCCGCCTTCCGCTTACCACTAAGCGGGGACACCCACCCTGCGGGAAGGTCTTCATCGCGAGGTGGCGGCTCGACGATGGCCAGCGCGGCCATCGCGTCCTGGTTGGGCTCTTCACCCTTCTTGTTGGTTTCCTCGGCAGCAAGCACCGTCATGCGGCGCGGCGGTTCAGCCGAGGTGACCGGGCGGTAGCGCATCTTCATCACGCTCGCGGCCGTCTGCTGCGTGTTATTAGTCCGGCGCGTTGTCTTCGCCCGGGCGCGGTACATTTCCGCTCGATCGTCGGCGTTGGACCGGTCGGACAGGAACGCCGCCCCGAGGTAGCGGTCGTCGCGCGCGTCGAACACCTCCACCTCGTCCTCGTAGTGAGGCAGCAACCGAAGCTTGACAATCAGGCCCACCTCGTCGGTCATCCACGGTGCGACATAGCGGCGCTTCTTGCCCCGGTGGATGCCCTTGGAGGTGATGGTGCGCACTTTGCGGTCGTCCTCCAGCGTCAGCAGGCGGAGCTCCTCACGGCTGACCTCGGTGATCGGGGCAGGATCGTCGTGCCAGGCCTGGGCCGGCGTGGTGCCAAGGGTGTCGTTGACATGCTTGTTATTCCACCCCTCGACCCACTCCATCAGGAGGCCGACGAATGTGGTGAAGGGCAGCGGCGGCTGATCAGGGTCGTAGTGCTTACCGTTGATCAAACGCTGGCGGTGCGTATGGCGCGGCAGACCGGCGAAGAACATCTTCTCCACAGCGCCGTTCAGTGCCTCCACCGTGCCCTTGAGATGGGCCCGGTAGCCGGGCAGGGGATCGAGAACCACCGCGAGCTGGCCCAGCGCGACGGCCACGGCCTTGGACCCGAAATCCTTTCCTTGGTCAACGCGGATGCGTTCAGGCAACCCGCCGAACGGCAGGTGGGACTCGTCGGTCGACAGGGCGCTGCGCAGGGCGAGCAGCACGCTGGAGCGGTTGGGAGTGTCCGCACTCACCGCCAGCCCCGTTATGATCTTGGTCTTGGTATCGATGAACCAGGTCACCCAGGGCTTGAGCAGGCGTCCATCGAGCTCGACCTCCACCGAGGCCTCCACATGGTCGCCCTCCCACGCCGCGTTGCGGTGTAGCGCCGGACGCTGCAGGTAGACGAAGTGGGCTCGCTGGGCTCGCTCCCCATCGCGCAGCCCTGCCCGCTCGCCCGGGCTCAGATCGCGCATCACCGCCCGCCGCAGGGTACTCAGGCTGAAAGCGGGCGGCCCGCCGGCGTTGGCCTCCTCGACCAGTTCCCGGTGCACCGCCGAGACGTTCCCCTGCCAGAAGGCGTACTTGACCCGGATAGCTTCGGTGGCCTCGAACCGGGGGCGTTGCTTCCGCTTGGCCGCATTCGCCTTCTTCAGCCAGTTGTAGACGGTTCGCTCGCACCGGCCGAAACAACAGGCAACCGTGCGGACCTGCTCACTGGTCAAGCGGCCCTGGTCCTGGAGCGCAAGCAAGTGCCGCACCGCCGACGCGCGCAGCTCGTCTGCTTTCACCGCGGACGCGTCCTTGGCCGACTGGTCCACCGGCGTCGTGCGATTCATTCGTCCTCCTTCCCGGCCTCTGTGGCGAAGGATGCGCACCTGAGTCAATGGGCGGAGATTTATGCCATCGTTCTACCGTATTTCCCGAGCGCAGCATAGACCTTATACAAGATTTTTCCGGCGAAACCTCTCGATTTCCGCTCGCACCCGTCCGAAGATAAGAGCGGCCGTCTAACGAGCGCCTGGCACATGAAACTGAATTACATTCATTTCCACTGCGTGGACAGAGGGATCGGCGTGAAACGTCGCGAGTTCCAGAAAAGAACACGAAAGATAATCGTCTCTGCGCAACAGAGCGGAAAGCGCTCGGCAAAGCAAAGGGCGCCGGGCATCAACCGGTCCCCGGCCACCACATCGCTCGCCCGGCGGCCGATGCCGAAACTTCACCGGCCACCTGTCATCGAAGTCGCCCCGGTCCGCTCATCTCGCAGTGCCGCGCACGCTGGACGAATGCCGTGCCCAGCACCTCCTTGCCCAGTACCCCCGCGCCTCGCCCGCCGGGTGTCATGATGACGAGCCGTGGCTCACTGAAGGTGCTCGGCCCCCAGGCATCCTCGCCTGTCAAGACCCAGCCGTCGCCACCATCGCGCCTCGATCAGCGCCGCGCCGAAGACCACGACGCGATCGGCCAACTCGCTGACCGCTGGTGCCTGGCCGCGGTGCCCGACCTACCGCTTCGTCTTCCCCGCAAGGGAAGCGCGATTCCCGCCCGCACCGCTGGGGTACTGAACGCCCTCCTGCGCCGTATCGCGGTTCCTGATCTACTCCGCGCTGCTGGCCGCACGTGGCTGGGCTCGGACGAACATGGCTCCCGCACGACCCAGGCGAGCCACACGCGGGCCATGTCGTGGCGGTTGTGGTCGGTGCAGAGGCGAGGACTGCCCCTTGCCGATATCCCCCAGCAGGAGGCGCTGTCATATGCGGCCGGCACCTATGCCGCCGGGCTGTCGGCGGCCTCGTGCCGGCTGCGCATCGAGGTCGTGACCTCCTGGTACAGCTTTCTCCACGCCTGCGGCCTCACCACGCGCAATCCGTTCACCAGCATCCAACACCCGCCAGGTTCGCGTGCGGCCACCGGGCGGTACCCGCCTGCGGAACACCTTCACGACCTGCTCGCCTGGGCCAGCGTCCATGAAAGCCGCCGACAGCAGGCCTGGCTCGGCCTGTTGATCGGCACGGCCTGCAACGTCAGCCCGGCGCGAACCTGCTCACTTCACGACCTCACGCGCGGGGGTACACACCACCGCCTGCGTCGACCGGCACCTGATGGTAGGCATCGCCAGCGCGTCTACGACCTCGGACCCCACGTTTCCAGCCTGCTCAGCGCCTGCCTGCAACCGGGACGTACTCTCGGGCCGCTCTTCGTCGCCGCCCACGGGACGCTGCTGCGACCCTCGTACACCGGCGAGCTGCTCTGGCGCCTCGCACGCCAGGCCGTCATCCCTCTGGACGGTCCGGCCTCGCCAGCGGTCATGCGGCATAGCGTCGCCGCAGCGCTGATACGCGCCAGCAAGCCCTCGGCCGTGATGCGTGCCCTCCATGGTTGCGCAGCAGGGGACGACATCGACCGTGCCCTTGTCTGCAACGCGGCCCTGCAACGCTGGGACACCCACCTGGCCGCCGGGGTCGCACAACGCCAGAAGCGGTATCGGCGATGACTGACCCCGGCAGCCTGCAAGCATCGTCCTTCGTCAGCGCTTCGCCCGGAGCCCCGGCTCCCCTCATCCAGCCTCGAAATTCACCACCCAATTCACGCAACGGTCAAGGCGAGGCCGGTATCACCGAAATCATTGAGGCCCATGGTGGCCCGTTTTACTCCTTCGGCGCCATTCCCGGGCTTCAGCCGACTCGCGATTCCGCCAGCGATACGTTAACAGAAACGGTCCACCATGTTAACGCCCTCCTGTCATCCAGCGATAGGCGCATCAAACAAGCCCTGCATGCCTGGTTGCTTACCTACAAGTCCGCTACCACCAGACAAAACTATCTCAGAGGCTTAGCCGCTTTTCTGAGCTGGCTGCACGACACCACCATCGGATCGGATCTGTTCGGCCTCACCGCACACGACTTGGCAGCATATCGAGACCACCTCGTCCACATCCGGGCCACGCACCGATTAGCTGTCATCAGATCGTTCTACCAATTCAGCCTTCGCCATAGCCTTGTACCGTTTAATCCGGCCGCCGGCCTGGCCGTGCCCCCCGCTCTCCCCAAGGCCAAGTCGCCGCCCCTCAGCCCAGCCGAACGCCAACAGATACAGTCGGGATGCGCCCGTCTTGCGAGCAGATGGCCGAGGCACGCTGCGGCCATCGCCCTGCTCAATGACAACGACCTCACCATCACCCTCCTCGCCGGACTGGACACTAGCCAGGTCCTCGACGTCGCTACCCCGGACGGCGACCTCCGCGCTGTCATCGTCATCCCGCACAGCGACGAGCACGACGAGGTAATCCCCATCTCTGCCTCCACACGCGCCGTGCTGCAGTGCCTCCTGGCCACCCGAAGACCAACCGACCCGCTGATTCGACAGAGCGACGGCGGTCTCATCACCTACGAATGGATCAAGGCCGCCCTCATCGACATGGCCCGCGCCGGCGGCCTTCCTCGCGATCGAGTCAAGCAACTGCGCCCATCCATGCTCCGGCCAGCCCCTTCCGCCCCTAAACCGAACCATCCGCGACCACGCGCCGCGCCCATCTCCAAGACCTTGTGGAAGCAAGTGGCTGCCGTGCTGCCCCAACCCCAGTCCCGTCGTACCCAAGGCGGACGCATCGACGACCGCGTCGTTTTAGCCGGCATCCTCTACCTGATGGCCGGCGATAGGCCCTGGCACGAGGTTCCCACCTCCGCTATCGGATGCTCTTGGGCCACCTGCCGGCAACGCATCCTTGCCTGGACCGACGCCGACGTATGGCCCCGCATCCACCACCTCCTACGCGACGAACTCCGCATGACAGGCCGCCTGCCTCCAGGCTCCGCAACCACCGACGGACAGCCGCCCGGCATATGACGGCCCCAAGAGCGATCTTGGGTTGCCGCCCTCTTCCCGCAGTTCAGAGCCCCAATGAACTCTTCGGCACATTAGGCACGCACTGACTTCCAAGGCACGTGCGGTCGGGCTGTTGCGCTGGCGAGCGGGTGCCGCATCGTCAGGATGGGGCGAAGCGAGCCAAGAGACGTATCGCGATTGCCTCGACCCCGCTCCGGACCGATAGCCACCTCAGTTCGTGTGAGTGACTTTAATCGGCTTGGCGCCGGTGGCAGCGTCCCAGACCAGGCCACCTTTGCCGCCCGGCGCCCACATTGCGCTGTCACCAGTCGTTGCTCAGCCCCTGTTGATGATCCCATCTCGCCGGACTGCCTGCAAAGTGATGACCAACGCCAATGAAGCCATCGTGACCGTTTGGCCTTTGACATGCAGGTGTTCACAGGGCTGCACCGGGAAACGTCATCGAGACTGCAGCAGCGAGGAATACACACCAGAAGCGATCATTAGTATTGGATCACTGGAACCAGAGAACTAGCCGTTTGACCTGCGCACTGAAACGCTGTGACCAATGGCCATTGCAACTTTGCCGACCAGTCCCAGGGGCTATGGGTAGCGGCGAACGGACCCAGTGAAGCGCGGACCTATGACAGCGACCGCGTCACCCTGTGGCCCCGAACGCGTTCACGAACGTTTTCGCAGTCGTGCTTGGTACCGCTCTGTGAAGCGCTCTCCTCTCGGAGCTGGCTATCACCGGCCGACTTCCACCCGAAGTGCGCAGTCGCGGTCACCGTGAGGTTGTTGGGGGTGGACGTGCGGCAGGAGGCTTCCCTGACCCTCCTCGAGAACTCAGGGTGAAGGGGTGGCATGGACGACCGCGCGCTCATAGATCTGTGCCGCTCGTTGCCAAAGCTCTGCGTCTCGCGTGCCGTTGTTCTGCGTCACCCAAGACATGGGTGGTCTTCAGGCTCTCCTGCGGCTGTGGCTGTTAGCGTGGACGGCATAAGCCCCGGGATCGCCTCTGGCTTCATGCGTCCCGGGGCACCGCTGTGTTTGGTGCTTCGCTGCTGATGCGCGGTGGTCCCGTTACGGTGGCCTGGTGACCAAGCGTGGAGAGCCTGCGAGCGACGGACAGGTGCCCGTCCTGGGGGATAACGCGGTCCTGCACGCCTGGCGGCACTGTCCCGGCCGGGTGCGGACGAGCCTGGAGGAGTTCCTGGCCGTGTCCGGGCTGTCGGATCGTGAGCAGCACCTGCTGCGAGGGCACTACCGCTGGGACGACAGCGAGGCCTGACCCGCCTGATGGCCGCCCCTGGGCTGGGCCGCGCCCAGGGAGATGGTGTTTGAGAAGGCCACCTGTAACCCGGTGGACTATTAGGAGGCAATCGCCTCAATATTCACTTTAGCATCGTTTGTCTCATTTTTGGAATCGGTCTTCTTCCGGCATTCGGCGAGGATCTCCCGGCCCAGGTAGCGGCGTTGCTCGGTCCATTCGTCGTTCTGCTCGGCCAGCACCGCGCCGACGAGCCGGATGATCGAGTCGCGGTTGGGGAAGATGCCGACGACGTCGGTGCGGCGGCGGATCTCCTTGTTCAGGCGCTCTTGGGGGTTGTTGCTCCACGTCTGGCGCCAGACGGCTTTGGGGAAGGCGGCGAAGGCGAGAATGTCCTCGCGCGCCTCGTCCAGGTGCTCGGCCGCGGCCGGATACTTGGCCTCCAGCGTCTGCACGACGTGCCGGTGCTGGGCGTAGACGGACTCGGCGTCGGGCTGCTCGAAGACGGTGCGCAGCATGGTCGCCACCCACGGCTGCGCCGACTTCGGAACGCGGCAGAGCAAATTCCTCGCGTAATGGGTGCGACACCGCTGCCAGGAGGCGCCGGGCAGGGTGGAGGCGATCGCGTCGCGCAGCCCGGCGTGACAGTCGGAGGTGACCATGTGAACCCCGGACAGGCCACGGGCGACCAGGCCGCGCAGGAACGCCAGCCAGCCCGCGCCGTCCTCGCTGGAGACCACGTCCAGGCCGAGGATCTCCCGTTGCCCGCCGGCGTTGACGCCGGTAGCGACCAGGGCGTGCACCGTCACCGTGCGGCCACCCTCGCGCACCTTCTGGGTCAGCGCGTCGATCCACACGAAGGTGTAAGGGCCGCCGTCCAGGGGCTGGGAACTGAATACGTAAGAAAGGGGCCATGACCCGATCTTGGTAGTGCTTCCCCGCAGGTCGACGCCGGTTTCTGGTCAGGTAATGCTGCGCGGGTGAGAAGCTCAGGGACTGATGGCCAGGACCTGCAGTTTCGTGTTCGCGGCCTCATGAACCTCAGGTGCCAGGGGATCGGCAGTCAACTCCCGCAGACGCGAGCGGACTGCGGCCGTATCTGGCGCTGCCTCACACGCGCGCTGCTGAACCGTTGGCTCGCAATCGTCAAGTCCCTCGACCATGACGGCTTCGGCTTCATGCGGCGCACATCCCCGAAGCCCGTCCAGGAAAGCTTCCCGGGCAAGTGAATGAACCGTGCCTTCCCACGCGGCCATGAGCTCGCTCGCGGCTTCATGGATCCCCAACCGGCCCAGGCCTCGTGCTGGAACCTCGGCAGCGCACCATTCCCCAGCGACGACTGTGCGGTGCAACGCGGCCAGCAACACCGGCGCATCGCCCCGGTCACCGACCTCTGCCACCACACGCTCCCCGAACGCGACGAGTGTGTCGTCGCCGCTGCCGATCCACGTGCGGGCGCGTGGCAGCGCGTCTGGCCCAAGGTGGTGGAGCGCCTGTGGGATACCCGGCAGCCACCCGGCCGCGTTGCGTAGGCCGGGGTCTTCGGCGAAGTCGAAGACGATGCGATCGCCGCGCCTACCCAGTTCCTCCAGCGCCCGCCGCCGCTCGGAGCCGCCGGCAGCGACAAGCCCGATCAGGTCTTCGTTGTCGATGGCGACGATTTCGGGTCGTGTGCCGTGCCTGGCCGGTCCGGGTGAACGGGAGGCCTTGAGCTCGTCGATGATTCGCCGGACCCGTGGCTGGGACTGCGCGAACGTCGTCCACGGCTCCGTGTCGCACCAGATCGCCTGTGCAAGCTGGGCATCGTCGCGGTTGGCGATGATGTCGTCAGCGAGCCCGTCCCAGATGGCGGGAAGCTTCGTCGCCCCGCTGTCGCCGATCGCCTCCAGTGCCGTGGACCAATGCGGCCCATCGATCGCGTACCCGCGCAGCACGGCCGCCGCGTCGAGTCGACCGACCATCGGAAGCAGGGCAAGGACCTGCAAGGCAAGCTCAACCGGTTCGGCGTCCTCGCCGTCGTACGTGAGCAGGTGCTGTTGGATCGGTGCCAGTGGCAGGTCGAGCCGAGCGATGAGACCGGCGAGGTAGCTGTCGCGTTGATCAACTTGTCGGTCCCAGCGCGTGTCCGTAATCACGCACTCATACACCGCGTCGGCGGCGCCGGGGGCGGTCGACGTGCGATGCACTGCGGCACCGCGTCCCCGTTGGAGCTGACCGCGGAACGAGGCTGGACTGTCATATTCGATCATCGACATGCAGTATCCCCGTGGTGGAGGCGCTGAGCGAGCGAATAGCGGCCATGGCTATGATGCCCGGGGTCCTGTCGGTCGTATCTTCGAGGTGCGTGTGACGTCGATCGATCGCACCGCCTACCCGACGTTCAAGCGGATGGCGTCGCGTGATCTGGCCGACGCGTTCACCCCGTCGGACGACGAGATCGAGTGGGCGCGGGACAAGTCCTCGACCGACGCGCATCTGCTGGCCCTGATGGTGTGGCTCAAGAGCTACCGACGCCTGGGCTACTTCCCAAAGCTGGAGGACGTGCCGGACGCCGTTGTCGAACACGTCCGCGACGCGCTGAACCTCCCGGCCAGCGTCGCTGCCGAAGTGGATGCCGTGCGCACGGCGAAGCGTCAGCGCGATCTGGTTCGCAAGCGGCTGGGGGTGAAGTACAACTCCGCACAGGCGCGGGGCATCGCCGAGGAGGCGATCGAGCAGGCCGCCCAGACTAAGGACAACCCGGCTGACCTGATCAACGTGGCGTTGGACGTGCTGGTGAAGAAGGGCTGTGAGCTTCCCGGCTACACCACGCTGGACCTGTCGACGAAGACCATCCGGGCCCGGGTCAACCGGGGCTTCTTCGACGCCGCGGCGGGCCGGATCGATCCGGCCCAGCGTTCGGGACTGCACGCTTTGATGGTGGTGGATCCGGCGACCAGGCGCAGCGGCTTCGACAAGCTGAAGGATCCGCCGAAGGCGGCGAGCCTGAGGAAGTTCAAGCAGCGCCTGGAGCACACGCAGTGGCTGGACTCCTTCGGCCCCACCGAGAGGTGGCTGGACGGGATCCCGCCGGGGAAGGTCGGGCATTTCGCCGGGGAGGCCAGGACCACTACGGTCGAGGACTTCGTCAGGATCGGCGAGGCCAAGCGCCTGACCCTGCTGGCCAGCCTGATCCACGTGCTGCGTGCGGCGGCGCGGGACGAGGTCACCGACATGTTCTGTAAGCGGTTGGCGATCATCCATCGCAAGGGCAAGGACCGGCTGGAGGAGCTGCGCGAGCAGCACCGCGCCGAGTCCGAGCGGCTGCTGGAGGTCTTCGGCGAGGTCCTTGCGGCCGCCAAAGACGCGGCCGCCCCGACCGGGCCGCCGCCGGAGCCGGACCCAGAATCCGCCGACCCCGATACGGAAGACGCACGGGCCGAGGACGGCGAGGAGGTCGCCGACGACGCAGAGGATGACGAGTCGGCTGTCGTTGATGATGGCCTCGGTGAGGAAGGTGCGTCGCCCGACGTCAGCGGCGCGGACGAGCTCGCGGCACGAACCGGTCGGCTGGTGCTCAAGGCGCTGGAGTCCGCCGGCGGCCTGGAGCGCCTGGCGGCCGCGCACCAGGCGGTGGCCGCCTACCACGGCAACAACTACCTGCCGCTGCTGGAGCAGTACTACAAGTCCCACCGTGCGGCCCTGTTCAGCCTTGTCGACTCCGTCGCGTTCGAGGCGACCAGCGAGGACCGTTCGGTGCTGGACGCACTGGAGTTCGTGCGCGCCGTGCGCGCCCGCCGCGGGGACTGGATCGAGGAGACCGTCGTCCTGGGCTGCGGCAAGGACAAGACCGAGGTGTCCATCGACATCACGACGTTCGCCTCGGACATGTGGCGCAAAACCCTGCGGGACAAGCGTCGGCCCGGGATGCTCGCCCGCCGGCACCTGGAGGTCTGTGTGTTCTCCTACCTGGCCGCCGAGCTGCGCAGCGGCGACATCGCCGTGGCCGGCTCCGACTCCTACGCCAACCTGCACGCCCAGATGATGACCTGGGAGGAGTGCCGGGACGAGGTCGCGGACTTCTGCGCCCAGGCCGGCATCCCCACCGACGCCAAAGCGCTGGTCGCGTTCTATAAGAAGAAGCTCACCAAGATGGCCGCAACAGTGGACTCCGGCTACCCGGCGAACACCGACCTGCGCCTGGAGGGCGGACGTCCGGTACTGGCCCGGCGCAAAGGCGCCGAGCGGCGGTCCTCGGCGATCGCGCTGGAGGGCGCGGTGCTGGACCGGCTGCCCGATCGCAGCCTGCTGGACATCCTGGCCCGCACCGCGCACCTGACCGGCTGGCACCGGCACTTCGGCCCGGCCTCCGGATCCGACCCGAAGATCCGCGGCGACAAACTGGGCCGGTACGTCGTCACGGCCTTCGCCTACGGCGGGAACCTCGGCCCGACCGAGGTCGCCCGCCACATGCGCGGCGTGTCAGCACACGAGATCTACACGGCCGGCAACAAGCACGCCGACGGCGACCGGATCCACCGCGCCTCCGGCGACGTCATCAACGCTTTCGCGGCCCTGGACGTGGCGCGGATGTGGGGCGACGGATCGGTGGCCGCGGTCGACGGCTCGCAGATCGAGACGTGGGAGAACAACATCCTCGCCGAGACCTCGATCAGGTACGGCGGGTTCGGAGGCATTGCGTTCCGCCTGGTCTCCGACACCTACATCGCGCTGTTCTCCCACTTCATCCCCTGCGGGGTGTGGGAGGCGGTGTATCTGCTGGACTCCCTGCTGGCCAACGACTCGGACATACAGCCCGACCAGGTCCACGCAGATACCCAGGGCCAGAGCTTGCCTGTTTTCGGGCTCGCGGCTCTGCTCGGGTTCGACCTGCTCCCCAGGATCCGGAACTGGCACGACCTGAGTTTCTACCGGCCCACGGCTAGCACGATGTACAAGCACATCGACTCGCTGTTCGGCGACAACATCATCGACTGGGAGCTGATCGAGAAGCACTGGCCGGACCTGCTACGGGCGGGCATCTCGATCCGGGAGGGCCGACTGTCCTCGGTGACGCTGCTGCGTCGCCTGGGCAACCACTCCCGGCGAAACCGGCTCTACAAGGCGCTGCGCGAGCTGGGGCGGGTCATCCGGACGATCACGCTGCTGCGGTACCTGTCCGAACCCGGACTGCGGGATCAGATCGCGGCGGTCACCAACCGGACCGAAGCGTTCCACAACTTCTCCCAGTTCCTGATGATCGGCGGGCGTCTGATCGGCCACAACGACCCCGAATACCAGGAGCGGGTGGTGAAGTTCAACGAACTGGTCGCCAACTGCGCGACCTACTCCACCGCCCTGGACATCACCGACGCCGCCAACGCCCTGGCCGGTGAGGGTTATCCGGTCGACACCGACGACCTGGCCACGATCTCCCCATACGTCACTCCGACGATACGCCGCTTCGGCAGCTGGGTCGTCGATCTCACACCGCCCGCCCAGGCCCCGGCCACCCGCTTGGACCTGGAGTCCCGTGTCCTGTTCCGCGTGAGCTGAGCCGCACGCCCGCACAGACCATCTGGATCAGGGAATAAGCTCTCGCATCGCGGCGAGCGGCAACGACGGGTTAGCGGCCGCGGCCTCTACTACCTGCCAGTCTTCGTCGTGGAGTAGTTCGACGATCGCCGAGAGCGGCAAGGCGGGGTGGCGGGCGGCCAAGGGTCTGGCCTGGCGATCGTCGAGGCAGGCCAGCAGCGCCACGGCCGTGGCGCTGGGATGCCGAGCGATCTCGCGGAACGCCTTCTGCACCGGCGGCCGGTGCTGAGCAAGGTCCTCCAGCAACTGGGCCGTGGCGTCCGGGTTGACGGCCACTTTCGCCAGCACCCGCGCACCGTGGCGCGTGACCATCGCACGGAGCTGCGCCTCGGACAGGCCCGGGTGCGGCGCGACGGACTTGACCACCTTCGCATCGGGATCGTCGGCGAGCGCGTCACGGATCTCGAGTGACAGGTCGCGCCGCTGGGCGAGCAGCATGCGTACCGCCGGGATCGCTGACGCGGCCAGTGCCGTGACTTCGGCCCCAGAGGCAGATGCGATGCGCGGCAGGAGTACCGGGCCGATCCGGGTGTTGCCTGCGACGTCGGACAGAACGTCGAGCGGCAGCTCGGGATGGTGGGCAAGTCGACGCTGGACGTCGTGGCCGCGATCGGTGGCCAGGGTGCGGATCAGGTTCTCGCTGATCGAGGGGTTGTCCGCGAGTGTTGCGCGCACCCACGGGATGGGATCCTCGGCAAGCTGCGCGTACACCTGTGCGGGCAGATCGGTGCGGGCCGCCAACTCGACGCGCATCAGAGTCGAAGGATGGCTGACGAAGCCCACAACGGCGTCGACCGGGGCAGCCGGGTTCCGAAGCGCCATCTGCTGAATCTCCTGCGCAGCCGACTCATGGGAGCCATCGCAGGAAGCGCCCGGCGGCAGTGAGCAGTCAGATCGTTCGCAGCTCGGATCGTGAACGAACGGGACCGGTTCTCGATCACAGACCACGCAGGACCGCGCCGACGGCAGCCCGTCACCGGTCAGCAACGACGCCAGTACAGTTGCCGGCGTCCCTTCGTTGGCCGCCACCGAACGACGAACATCGGCATGCGAATGCGCCGCAAGCTCGCCAGCGATGTCCGCGGGCGCCCACAGCGCGAGCTCAGCGACCACCCGGACATCGGGGTCGGAGCCGAGTGTCTGCATCACATCGTGTGGCAGGCCGGGGCAGGCCGCCAGCTTCTCCCGCGTCTCCACCAGAGGATCGGCAGCGAGAAGTCTCGCCCACTCCGGCCTGCCGGAACGTTCTTCGAGGAGGGCGAGTGCGACACGTGGCTGGGCTACCGGATCGACGTCGTCGGCCGTGAGCCGCCCTTCGTGGGCGAGTCGTATGGCGGCTCCCTCGAAGCGTGACAGCGCGGCTACCTGCACGCGGCTGAGATCCGACCGGCAGGCCACGGCCTCGGCGACGTCCGCGTCCGCAGTCGCGATGAGCTGATCGATCAATTCGGGCGGTAGCGCCGTGTTCTCGGCCAGCCCGAGGAGAGCATGTCGCACAGGAGGAATCCTGCCCGAGCAGGAATCGAACGGCCATCCGAATACGACGCTTGCGCGGACGTTCCGCACTGCGAGCTCCCGTGTCCGAGGCCCGCGATGGAATCTAACGATCGTTAGATGCACGATCGGCCAGGCCCTACCGGATGCCCGATTCGACCCAGCCCGGCTGTGCATCAACGCGTGCATCAAAGGTGCTCGCGTCGTTGATTTGATGCACGGGTTTGATGCACACTCGGGCTATGACGAGGCGCCCTGCGAAGTCCGACGCCCGCCCGATCGACCACGGCCGCTTCGGATACGCCCGCGTGTCCACCCGAGGCCAGACCCTGGAGGTCCAGCTAGCCGCGCTGAACGAGGCCGGCGTCGCCGCGGCCAACGTCTTCGCCGAGAAGAAGTCCGGCAAGGCAGGCAGCCCCCGCCCACAGTGGGAGGACGTGCGTTCTCGACTTCGCCCCGGCGACACACTGGTGGTGAGCAGGCTGGACCGCATAGGCCGCGACATGCGGGAGATTATGGAGACCGCCTGGTCCCTGCAAGACCTCGGGGCCAAGCTGGAGATCCTTTCCGGGCCGCTCGCCGGCATCTACGACCCCCGCGGCATGGGACAGATCTTCTTCGCCGTGCTCGCCGGTTTCGCCCAGATCGAACGCGAGATGATGATCGAACGGACCCGCGACGGGCTCACCCTGGCCGCCGCCGAAGGTCGGCACGGTGGCCGCCCGGCGGTGATCTCCAAGGACATGATGCGCGTCGCGCTCGGTCGCCGGGCCGATGGCGAGTCCGTCACCAGCATCGCCAAAGGGCTGACGTATAAGACCGCGAGCGGCGAGGAACGGACGGTCTCCCGCCGCGCGCTCTACAACGCGTTCAAGGCTCACGACGCCGAACGAGCCTCGATCGCGTAGGCCATCTGAGCAGCACGTTTATGCTTTCAAGATCGGGTCATGGCCCCTTTCTCACGTATTCAGTTCCCACCCCTCCAGCGGCCGGCAGCGGAACTGTTCCACCATGCCGTCGAGCTCGGCGGCCATCGCCGAGACCTGCGACTTGGACAGGCTGGTGATGCCCATCGCCTCGGCCAGCTTCTCCACCCGCCGCGTCGACACCCCGAGCAGGTAGCTGGTGGCCACCACCGAGGTAAGCGCCCGCTCCGCCCGACGTCGCTTGTCCAGCAGAAAATCCGGGAAGTACGAGCCGGTCCGCAGCCGTGGCACGGCCAGCTCGATCGACCCGGCCCGGGTGTCCCACGGGCGGGTGCGATAGCCGTTGCGGGTGTTGACCCGCTCGCTGCTGACCTCGCCGTAGCTGGCGCCGCACAGCTGCTCGACCTCGGCATCCATCATCCGCTGCGCGAACTCGCGAATCATCGTCCGGAGCAGGTCCGGGCTCGCCGCGGCGAGAGTCTCTTCCAAGTACTCCCCGGCAGCGGGCACAATGTCATTGGCGGCCACTTCGTCCCCTTCGTGTTGATAAGGGCCTCATCGCTGAGGCGGCCCGACCCCCGCTGACGACCGTGGATCTGGCCCTGGAGGAAATCGGCCGTCGTTCTGCCGAGCTCCTGCTGGCCGCCATCGGTGGCGATCCGGCGCCGGGGACCCATGCCGTGCCCGCCCATCTGGTCGTGCGCGAATCCTGAACACCGAACGCTCCTTCGCCCGGCGGCCGCCCGGATCCACCTGTCAATCCTGCGGTAGCAGGCAACCATCGAAGGTGGCGATAGGACCGCCTACCACCGCTGCGCAGGTCACTTAGCACGCGGCCATGAGCTGAAGGCGTGGCTGAACACCTGGCCTGCCCTTCAGCAGGTGGCGTCCTGGGAGGGCATGCGAGGGTTGGCGGCCCCGGATCATGCTGGCCTGTGCCGAGGGCGGCAGCAACGTGGCGGTGGCCGCGCGGTTTCGGCTCGGCCTCAAGACCGTGCGCCGCTGGCGCGGCCGCGGAAGTGGGCCCGTTGCTCGTCGAACATCAGATGCTGTGGGAGCGAGCACGTACTCCATTCATCGGCGTGCCCATGGCCGAGGTGAGACGACAACGCGATCACGTAGAGGCACTCGTTCGGACACCGCCAGCTGCCGGCGAGGTCACAGCCGTATGGAAACGGCACAGTCACACGGGAGGCGATGGCGTTGGTGCCGTTGGGCTCGACGGAGATCTTCCCGAAGGTGGCGAGCGCCCCGGCGAGCCTGGCCTGCTCGCGCGCGTTCAGGACGGTGGCGGCGTAGGCCAGCATCGGGTCGCGACGGTCCTCTAGACGGGTGGTGCCCGCGTGGTTGGCCTCTCCGTGAAAGTCGAAGCGCCAGCGGCCGTGCGGCCAGATCGCCGACGCGACGCCGATTGGCGCGTCGCCCAGGTTCCGGCCCTGCTCGACGTGGAGTTCGACGTAAGCGCCGATACGCGCGAGCCGTTCGTCATCACGGCCGATCGCGGCGGGGTCGTGTCCCGCACGCTCCATCGCGTCGCCGAGCAGGACGCCGTCCTGGTCCCTGAGAGCCCGCGCGTGACCCGGCTCCAGAACCCCTGCCATCAACCGGGACCCGACGCAGGCCACGCCGAACCTGGCACCCTCCTCGTCACCGAAGTTGACGATCGCGAGCGGGCGGCGGCGGTCACCAGCGGTGCCCCGATCCCGGAGCGCGTCCAGGGCCGCGAACGCCGACACGACGCCGAGCGGCCCGTCGTACGCTCCCCCGTCAGGCACCGAGTCCAAATGGGAGCCAGTGACGATGGCGTCCCCCGCCGAGGGGTCGCCGAACCAAGCCCACTGGTTGCCGTTCCGGTCGACCTCATAGGTCAGACCCCGCTTCAGCGCCTGCTCCCTGAACCAGGCCCGGCATTCGCCGTCGGCCGCGTTCCACGCATGGCGACGATATCCGCCGGTCGCGTCATACCGACCGACGGGCAGGAGCTCGCGCCACATCCCCCGGAAATTGCCCTCAACCTGCGAAGGATCGATCACGCGTCGTCGCCCTCACGCATCGGGATCCGCACACCGCGCTCCTGGGCGACCTCCGTGGCCCGGTCGTAGCCGGCGTCGACGTGCCGGATGACGCCCATGCCCGGGTCATTGGTGAGCACCCGGCGGATCTTCTCGCCCGCGAGCGCGGTGCCGTCGGCGACCGTGACCTGCCCGGCGTGGATGGAACGGCCGATGCCGACGCCTCCGCCGTGGTGGATGGACACCCAGGACGCGCCGGAGGCCACATTCACCATGGCGTTCAACAGCGGCCAGTCGGCGATGGCGTCGGAGCCGTCGAGCATGGCCTCGGTCTCCTGGTACGGCGAGGCGACGCTGCCGCAGTCGAGGTGGTCACGCCCGATGGCCAGCGGAGCGGAGATCTCGCCACGGGCCACCATGTCGTTGAACCGGTCGCCGGCCTTGTCCCGCTCGCCGTACCCAAGCCAGCAGATACGCGCGGGCAGGCCCTGGAAGTGAACCCGCTCCCCCGCCAGCCGGATCCACCGGGCCAGCGACTCGTTCTCCGGGAACAGGTCCAGGATCGCCCGGTCCGTCTTGGCGATGTCCTGGGCGTCACCCGACAGCGCCGCCCAGCGGAACGGCCCCTTGCCCTCGCTGAACAGCGGCCGGATGTAGGCGGGCACAAAGCCGGGAAAATCAAACGCGAGTCGACGATGTCACCTCACGTGCCCTGACCACACGGCAAACAGCACGTGCGAGCCGGACTTCCCCAAACGACGATGTCGCGGCGATGGTGGTGGTGGGCGGTGAGCCGGGCCGCCGTCCGGACCGCGCTCGCCGACCTGCTGCCCGGGCCCCGTCCTATCTCCTGAGCACCCCATGGGCTCGGCTGACCAGAGCTTCGGCGCTGATGCCCGGACGAATAGTCCCGCGACCCTGTCCTACAGGGGCAGCGAGCGGTTCTCCACGACGCTTTTCATGATCAGGGTGGAGGTGAGGCGCTGGACGCCGGGGAGGGGTGACAGATGCTCGTCGTAGAGCTGCTGGAAGGCGGTCTGGTCGCGGGTGATGACGCGGAGCAGGTAGTCGGGGTCGCCGAACAGGCGTTGCGCCTGCAGGACGTGGGGGATGCCGGCGACGGCCGCCTCGAAGGCGGTGAGGGTTTCGCGGTCGGCGCTGCGCATGGTGACGAAGACCAGGGCTTCGAAGGTGAGGCCGAGGGCGTGGGCGTCCAGGCGGGCGTGGTAGCCGCTGATCGCGCCGGACGCCTCCAGGGCGCGCAGCCGGCGGTGGCAGGGCGAGAGGCTGAGGCCGATGCGTTCGGCCAGTTCGGTGACGGTCAGACGCCCGTCGCTCTGAAGCTCGGCAAGGATTGCGCGATCGACATCATCCATGGGGAAGATTCTCCCTCAGATGCGTCTGTTGGAGGGAGAATTTGGAAGCCTATTTCGGATGATTCGCCATAACCTTCTTCATAGGGCTTCTCGTCGTGGGGAGGCCGGTGAGAAGGGGTGGATCATGCCGGTGAGTGCGGTCGCCGCGTTCTGGGCGGTGTCCTTGCTGTTCGTCATCACGCCGGGAGCGGACTGGGCGTACGCGATCACCGCGGGACTGCGTCACCGCACGGTACTGCCGGCGGTGGGCGGGATGCTGGCCGGGCATCTGCTGGCGAGCGTGGTGGTGGCCGCTGGGGTGGCGGCGCTGGTGGCCTCGTCTCCGCTGGTGATGACCGCGCTGACCGCGGCGGGCGCGGCCTATCTGGTGTGGCTGGGTATCAGCGCGGTGCACCGCCCCTCGGTGCCGCGGGAGAGCGAGCCGGATCGGGTGGCCGACTCGTGGGTCCGGCAGGCGGTCAAGGGGGCGGGCGTCAGCGGACTGAACCCGAAGGTGTTCCTGCTGTTCCTGGCGCTGCTGCCGCAGTTCACCGTCCCGGGCGCGGCCTGGCCGGTGGCGGCGCAGATCATGGTGCTGGGCCTGGTGCACGTGGCCAGCTGCGGCGTGGTCTACATCGGGGTCGGAGCGGGGGCGCGCCTGGTGCTGGGCGCCCGCCCGGCGGCGGCCCAGTGGGTGACCCGCTTCTCCGGAGCCGCGATGATCGTCCTTGGCGGGGTGCTGCTGGTCGAACAGGTGGCCCCCTGACCGAGACCACAGCCCGCCCGGACGAAAGCGATAACAAGATGCAGGACGAGCAGGCCACCCCCGAGGTGCAGGCACGCATCCAGGAGAGTTTCGAACGCCAGGGCCTCATGCGCCACCTTGGCGCGCAGCTGACCCACATCGGGCCTGGCCGGGTCGTCATCACCCTGCCCGCCCGGCCCGAGGTGACCCAGCAGGACGGCTACATTCACGCCGGCGCCAGCAGCGCCATCGCCGACAGCGCCGGCGGCTACGCCGCCTACACCCTGTTCCCCGACGAGACCGCAGTCCTGACCGTCGAATACAAGATCAACCTGCTTGCGCCCGCCATCGGCGACCGCATCGAGGCCATCGGCACCGTCCTCAAGCCCGGCCGCACTCTGACCATCTGCCGGCTGGAGGTCTTCGCCGTCCACGACCAACAACGCACCCTCGTGGCCGCGGGCCAGCAGACCCTCATCCGCCTACCCCAACGCCCCACACCCGAAGACCGCTGACCCCGGCCGCGGGACTGTAAAACTAACGGCGGATCTGATGATCAAGGGAGACACACTTGATGTCCGAGACTGCCGTGGAGTCGCTGTCTATGAACGAAGTGCCTGCCGAGCCGGACCGCTCAATGACGGACGAGCAACTGATCTCGATGCTGGTGGGTCGAGCCCGCAGCGAGGGTCTGCAGCTGACCGGCGAGGGCGGGTTGCTGCAGCAGCTGACCAAGCGGGTACTGGAGTCGGCGCTGGAAGGCGAGATCACCGATCACCTCGGCTACGACCGGCACGACCCGGCCGGGAAGAACAGCGGCAACAGCCGCAACGGCAGCCGCACCAAGACCGTGGTGACCGACGTCGGCCCGGTGGAGGTGCGGGTACCACGCGATGTGGCCGGCACCTTCGAGCCCCAGCTGGTCCGCAAGCGGCAGCGCCGGCTGTCCGGAGTGGATGAGATGGTCTTGTCGCTGTCGGCCAAGGGCCTCACGCACGGCGAGATCTCCGCGCATCTGGCCGAGGTGTACGGTGCCCAGGTCTCCAAGCAGACCATCTCCACCATCACCGACAAGGTCATGGACGGCATGGCCGAATGGCAGAATCGGCCGCTCGATCGCGTGTACCCGGTCCTGTTCGTGGACGCGATCAACGTCAAGATCAGGGACGGTCATGTCGCCAACCGGCCCATCTACCTGGTCATGGCCGTCACCGTCGACGGTCACCGCGACATCCTCGGCATCTGGGCCGGCGACGGCGGCGAGGGCGCCAAACACTGGCTGGCGGTGCTGACCGAGTTGAAGAACCGCGGCGTGGACGATGTCCTCATGCTGGTCTGCGACGGCCTCAAGGGCTTGCCTCAGGCGGTGGAGGCTGTCTGGCCGCGCACCATCGTCCAGACCTGCGTGATCCACCTGCTGCGCAACTCCTTCCGGTACGCCTCCCGCCAGGACTGGGACAAGATCGCACGTGAGCTCAAGCCCGTCTACACCGCCCCGACCGAGGAGGCGGCGCTGGAGCGGTTCTACGAGTTCTCCGAGCTCTGGGGGCAGAAATACCCGGCCATCGTGCGCCTGTGGGAGACCAGTTGGGCAGAGTTCGTACCCTTCCTGGCCTTCGACATCGAGATCCGCAAGGTCATCTGCTCCACCAACGCCATCGAGAGCGTCAACGCCCGCATCCGTAAGGCGGTCCGCGCCCGCGGCCACTTCCCGAACGAGAACGCGGCCCTGAAGTGTGTATTCATGGCGCTGATGAGCCTGGATCCCACGGGCAAGGGCCGCAAGCGATGGACCATGCGCTGGAAGGCACCCTTGAACGCCTTCCAGATCGCCTTCGAAGGCCGCCTCACCCCCGCCAACCTCTGAACACTTCAACAACCAAGATCAGCCGTTAAGTTGACACTCCCCGGGCCGCCTTCAAGATCGCGATTGTGGCTTTTGGGCTTACCTTGGTTACACCCCCCGTAGTGATCGCCGAGAGCCGGGGGCGGGGTATGAGCGACTACCTGTTTGAGTTGCGTGGGATGGCGTCCAGGTGCCCGGCCTTGTGACGGGGCCTAGTGTCGGCGGCGGGGTGGGGCGGGGTGCTCGGTGACCTTGGCGATGGCTTTGGGGCCGGGTTTGACGTAGCGCATGGCGGTGCGGGGGTTCTTGTGGCGGGTCTTGCCCATGATGAGCTGCAGCGGTACTTCGGCGTCGCCGAGGTGGGTGGCGGCGCTGTGGCGCAGCTGGTGCAGGTCGAGGCTGGCGTATTTGTCGAGCAGGACGCGGGCGCGGTCGTAGCCGAGGCGGGCGCGGCCGGTGTGCGGGCAGATGTCGGCGGGGGCCGGGTGGCGGGCGGGGACGGGGCGGCGTTCGGACAGGAACAGCGGGCCGCGGGTGCGCGTGCCGCCGTCGGGGAGCCGGAGCAGGCGGGGCAGCAGGTGGGCGGTGCCGCTGTCCCAGTACACCCACTCGACGGCGCCGCCCTTGGACCGGACGGGGGCGCGGCGGTGCTCCAGGTCGAGGTCCTGAACGTTCAGAGCCAGGATCTCGGCCGCTCTGGCCGCCGTTTAATAGAGCATCCGCCACAGCGCCCGCTCACGCAGGGGGATGTCACGGCGCGCCAGCCCCAGCACTCAGCTGACCTGCGGCTCAGCGCTTATCGAGAAGTCTCGCGAGAAGTCTCGTCGGAATATGACCACGACCTCGACATAGGCCGGATACCACATGTTGAACATGACGCCCTGACCGTCGATCTCGTAGAAGCGAGGCGTGAACGCCTGGGCGAAGACCCCATCGAGGTCTGCCGAGCGCCCGATCTGGTTCATGGGAAGCCCTTCTCGGGGGCCGCGACTGCGCCGGATGTCGGCGAGTTGTCGATCGCGGGGGCCGTGGTGGCGAGCAGCCTTGCCAGGTCAGCGGAACTACCCGACAAACGGGACGGCGGCGACCATTGACCATCGGATGTACTTCATACAATATATTGTCTATGGATCTGGAGCATTCAGTTACGTCAGCACGGGATGCGGCGTATGCGTACCTCCGCAGCGGGCTGGTAGAGGGACGCCTCCGCCCTGGGGAAATCCTCGACGACGCCACGATCGCCCAGGAGATCTCCATCAGCAGGACTCCGGTCCGAGAGGCGCTCATCCAGCTGGAGCGCGAAGGCATGGTGACCGCCGCGCCGCGTCGCAGGCCCAAGGTGGCCGGGGCCCAGCCGGATGACCTGGCATCGATCATCGCGCCGCTTGGCACGCTGCAGGCGCTGGCCGCTCAACTGGCCGCGCCGTACGCGACCGACGACGACGTGGTCGCTATGCGCAGCCACAACGACGAGCTGCTGCAGGCGATCGAGGACGAGGACACCCGCAGGGCACGCCTGGCGGACATGGCCTTTCATCGTGTGCTGGTGAGCAGGGCGGGCAACCGGTTCCTCACCTCCTATATCGACTCGCTGGAGATGCACACCAGCCGTGTCATGTCTCTGTATTTCCGCAACCGCGGACCTGATGGACAGTCCGCCCGCGAGCACGCCGAGATCATCCAGGCCGTTCTCGATCGTGACGCGGGCGCGGCAGCCAAGGCTACGCGCAGCAATTACCTGCGGGGGCTCAGCCTGGTCGGGGAGGAAGAATGACGGTTCGCTCAGTGATCAGGGTCGTCGAGGACTTGCGGGCCGACCGCCGCACTGACCCCGATGCCGTCAATCTATCCTCCGACACCCAGACCAGGCCGACCGGCGGCATGCGGCAGGCCATCGCGCAGGCGGTCGTCGGGGACGAGCAGACGCGCTCCGATCCGACGACTTTAGCCCTGGAGGAACGGGTCGCTGACCTGCTCGGCCATGAGGCGGCCGTCTTCCTGCCCTCGGGCACCATGTGCAACGAGATCGCGGTGCGGCTGCACGTGGGTCATGCGGGTGACGAAGTCCTGGCCGAGGCGTCGTCCCATCTGATCAACGCCGAAGCCGGCGGTCCGGCCGTGCTGTCGGGTGCGGTGCTCACTCCTGTTCAGGGTGAACGTGGCGTCTTCACTGGTGACCGATTGGCGAGCATGATCCGGCCGCCGGGCAACCGGTACGCGCCAGTCACTCGGTTGGTGTGCGTCGAGCAGACCGCCAACGCCGGTGGCGGGCGCGTCTGGCCGCTGGACGTCATGCGGCAGGTCGTCGAGGTCGCGAGGGAGCGCGGGATCGCCACCCACTTGGACGGTGCGCGCCTGCTGAACGCCTCAGTCGCCGACGGGGTCGACCCGCGCACATACGCGAGCCTCTTCGACACCGCCTGGATCGACTTCTCCAAGGGCCTGGGCGCGCCGGTGGGCGCGGTGCTCGCGGGCAGCGCGAGCCTCATCGAGCAGGCCTGGCGGTACAAGCAGATGTGGGGCGGCGCGCTTCGCCAGTCGGGCATGCTCGCCGCCGCGGCCCTGTACGCGCTCGATCACCATGTCGAGCGGCTGGCCGTGGACCACGCCAACGCCAGGGCGCTGGCCGAGGGGCTGGCCGGCATCGACGGCATCGACATCGACCCGTCACACGTGCAGACCAACATCGTGTATTTCGAGGTCGACGACGCCCCCGGCTTCGAGGCGGGACTCGCCGCCCACGGTGTGCTCGTCGGCGCCAAGGGACCCCGCCGCGTCAGAGCCGTCACCCACCTCGACATCACGGCGGACGACATCGCCACCGCAATCGCGGCGGCCGAGGCAGTCATGGGAGAACGACGATGATGCACACGGACCCCAGGCCGGATTCGGTGGCGAACCTGCCACGTCTGGCCGCGGTCTTCGCGGAGGCGGGAGTGGACGCGCTTGTGGCCTCCAGCGTGGAGAACGTCATCTACCTCACCGGCTATGAGCATTGGCCACTGCACGTCTTCCGCGAGCACAAAGTCTTCGCCGTGGTGCGGGCCGACGGGCGCCGCGCCCTGATCGCCCCCCGCAACGCGGGCGAGTACCTCGCCATGTCCCCACCTGACGACTGCGATCTGTACACCTACGGCGACTTCTTCGTCGCGTCCGCCCCCTTCGAGGAGCTCTCGACGGTGGACCGGGCGCTGATGGCCGTCAGGCAGGAGCCACCGCACGAGGACACTGCAGGCCAGGCGCTTCGGCGGGCCCTGCGTGACCTGGGCGTCGACAGCCGGCGGGTGAGCATCGACGGCCAGGCGATGAGCGCGAGCGCGCGATCCTGGCTGGCCGAGAGCCTGTCAGCGGTCGCCGATGTCGACGGCAACGAGCTGATGCGCGCCGTACGGCGGGTCAAGACGGCGACCGAGATCGAGCGCCTTCGCGAGGTGGCGACCGCCACCGAGGGCGCGATGCGCTTCATGCTGGAGAGCGTGTCGGCCGGCGACTCCGAGCTCGACCTGGTCCGCCGCTTCCAGCACGCGGCGCTGGAACGCGGCATCGAGCCGGGACACTGCGAGACCAACATCGGGGAGCGCGCGGGCGGCTGCTTCCCACCCGACCGCGACATCAGGGTGCGCAAGGGGGTGGCGATCAGGTCCGACTGCGGCGGACGGCTGCGCGGCTACTGGGCCGACACCGGACGCAACATCTTCGTCGGGGACGTGCCAGGCGAGCTGGTCAAGGCGCTGGACGCGACGCGAGCCGGCATGGAGACCCTGGCCGAACTGGTCAGGCCGGGCGCAGTCGTCTCGGAACTGGCGGCGGCGGGCATCGACGCTGTCCGCCGAGCGGGGCTCCCCGAGTACCGGCGTCACCACGTCGGGCACGGAATCGGCCTGGAGATGTACGAGCACCCCATCCTCAGCCCCCGACCGGGCGGCGAACGCCACACCCTGATCGAGGGCGAGGTCATCAACCTCGAAGTGCCCTTCTACGCCGTGGGCGTCGGCGGTCTCCAGTTGGAGGACACGGTGGTCGTCACCGCGAAGGGCCCCGAGTTCCTCACCTCCGGCCCGAGGACGTGGGCACCGTGAGCGGCATGCCGGCCCGCGTCCTGCTCACCGGAGCCGGGGGCGCCATCGGCACATCGCTACGCGGAACCGTGCTCCGCAGGATCGCTCACGTCCGCCTCTCCGACATCCGCCCCGTCGGCACAACGGCAGGACACGAGGAGTTCCTCCAGGCCGACCTCACCGACCTCGACCAGGTCAGGGCGGCTGTCCGCAGCATGGACGCGGTCATCCACCTCGGCGGCGTCGCCGACGAGACCAGTCTCGCCGCACTCAAGGGCCCGAACCTGGAGGGCGTCTACAACGTGTTCGAGGCCTGCAGGCTCGAGCGGGTGCCACGGGTCGTCAACGCCAGCTCCAACCGGATCACCGGCTTCCACCCCGTGGACCGGACACTCGACGGGACGGAGGCCGTCCGCCCCGACGGCCTGTACGGCGCGGCCAAGGCGTTCGGGGAGGCGCTGGCGAGCCTGTACGCCGACCGGTTCGGCCTCGACGTCGTCTCGGTCCGCATCGGCTCCTTCGAGGAGCGGCCCTCCGAACCGCGCCACCTGCACACCTGGTTCAGCCCCGCCGACGCGGCCCGGCTCTACGAGGCGTGCCTGGCGGCGGAGGCCGGGTTCGGCCACGTCATGATCTACGGGGTCTCACGCAACACACGCTCGTGGTGGTCGCAGAACGCGGCCGCCAGAGCGCTCGGCTACGAGCCGCAGGACGACGCGGAGCACTTCGCGCACCTCCTGCAGCCGTACACCGAGCATCACCAGGGGGGTCAGTACACGCACTACGAATACGGAGGCTGGGCCGCCAGACCGGGCGCCGACTCCACTCTCTGATCGAAGGATCGCACCATGCTCCCACCCCCCGCCCAACCCACTGCCACGCGTAAATCGCGGGTGATCGCCGCGGCTGCGGTCGGCACCATGCTGGAGTGGTACGACTTCTCCGTCTACGCCGCGCTGGCGACCTGGATCGCGGCCGCCTTCTTCCCCACCGGCACTCCCGGCGTCTCGCTGTTGAGCGCCCTGGCGGTGTTCGGCGTCGGCTTCCTGTTCCGCCCGCTCGGCGCCGTGGCCTTCGGCCACATCGGCGACCGGTACGGGCGCAAGGAGGCGCTCGCGCTGACCATCATCGTGATGGGCGTCTCCACCGCCCTGCTGGCCGTCGCCCCCACCCACGCGACCGCCGGCATCCTCGGACCCGTGGTGCTGGTCGTGGCCCGCTGCGGGCAAGGCTTCTCCGGCGGCGGCGAGTTCGCGGGCGGCGCCTCCTTCCTCATCGAGCACGCGCCGCAGGGCCGCCGGGGCTTCTACGGCGCCATCCACTACATGGCGCTCATCGGCGGCAACCTGGTCGGCGCCGGCATCGTGGCGGGACTGAGCTTCTCCCTCACCCAGGCGCAGATGGAGACCTGGGGATGGCGGGTGCCGTTCGTGATCGGGGCCGTCGCGGCCTTCGCCGGTGTCTACATCCGCCGCCGCCTGGGCGACACCCCGGTCATGGAGGGGGCCAAGAAGCAGGACGACATCCCCCGCTCACCCTTCATCGAGGCGCTGCGGAGCGACGGCCGCGCCGTCCTGCGCGGGATCGGCCTGGTCGTCGGGTTCACCATCATGAGCTACACCTACGTCAACATGCAGTCCTACATCGTCACCGTCTCCGACCTGTCGCAGGGCGCGGCGGTGGCGCTCTACAGCCTCTCGCTGATCGTCCAGCTCGGGGTGATCGGCCTGTTCGGCCGCCTGTCCGACCGCATCGGCCGCAAGCCGGTGCTCATCGCGGGAGCGGCGCTGATGGTCGTGGCCACCTACCCGAGCTTCCTGCTCATCTCCTCGGGCTCCACCGGCTTGATCCTCGCCGGGCTGATGCTCATGGCGGTGGCGATCGCGGTCTACGCCGGCCCCTTCACCACCGTCATCACCGAGCTGATGTCCAGGCGCACCCGCTACACGGCTCTGGCGGTCAGCTACGGCTTCGCGGTGGCCGTCTTCGGCGGCACCGCCGGCTTCGTGGTCGCCTGGCTGCGGCAGGCGATGGGCTCCAGCCTCGCGCCCGCCCTGTTCGGCGTCGTGGCGGCGGTCATCACCCTCATCACCGCGCTCACCACCCGCGAGACCCGGTTCGCCCGGCTCGAAGACTAGGAAAGGCCCGCCATGACATCCGGATCGCCGGCCGGTGAGACGGTCATGACGATCGGTGGCCCCGTTCCCACTGCCGACCTCGGCATCACCCTCATGCACGAGCACCTGTTCATCAACCAGATGCGGGAACAGCGGCGAGCGGGGCTCGTCAACGACCTGGACATGATCGTGCGTGAGGTCGGCAGGTTCGCCGGTGCGGGCGGCGGCACCATCGTCGAGCTGACCGTGGCGGAGCTGGCCGACGGCGCCGCTCCCGACCCGGCGGGCTCCCACAACCGCGAGGAGGCGGGCACCGGCTGCTCGTACGGCAGCGCCCGCCCCCTCGCCAACGTGACCGCGCTGGCCGAGGTCGCGGCCAGGACCGGCGTCCGCCTGGTGCTGGGAACGGGCCACTACCGCGACCCCTACCTGGACCGAGACTGGTTCGACCGGCACTGCGCCGACAGCATCGCCGACGAGCTCGTCCGGGACATCAAGGAGGGCATCCCGGGGACCGGCGGCGTACGCGCCGGCATCATCGGCGAGATCGGCGCCGACAAATGGTATCTGTCGGCCGCCGAGGAACGTTCCTTCCGCGCCGCGGCCCGGGCGCACCGCCGTACCGGTGTTCCGGTGACCACGCACGCCGCGCGGTGGCCGGTGGGCCTGGTCCAGCTCGACCTGCTGTGCGGGGAAGAGGGGGTGCCGCCGGAGCGGGTGATCATCGGTCACGTCGACACGGTGAAGGCGCCCCTGGAATACGCGCTTGAGCTGGCCGCCAGGGGAGCCTGGGTGCAATTCGACAACCTGCGCTCACGCCGCCCGCAGGACCTCGACCACCTGGCCTCCCGCGTCCTGGGCTTCGCCAGGGCCGGGCGGCTGGGCCGGCTGCTGCTCTCGCACGACCTGTGCACCACCGCCGACTGGCCGGACGAGGGCGGGGTCGGGCTCACCCACCTGCTCACCACCGTCCGACGGCACCTGGTCGCCGCGGGCCTGGAAGAAGAGGAGTTCGACCAGCTCATGATCGACAACCCGCGCCGCGCGCTGGCGGGCGCGTGATGGACGCCGCCACAACTGCCGTGTCCGCGCTGCGGGAGAACGGGGTCCAGGTCGAGACGGACGAGCGGCGGATCGCGGAGTACTCCTACGACGCGTCCAACTACCGCGTGCGGCCCGCCGCGGTCGCCTTCCCCCGCGACGCCGGCGAGGTGGCCCTGATCGCACGGCGGTGCCAGGCGGCGAACCTGCCCCTGACCGGCCGCGGCGGCGGCACGTCCATGGCGGGCAACGCGATCGGCCCCGGACTCGTCATCGACTTCTCCCGGCACCTGAACAGGATCCTGGAGATCGACGAACGGCAGGCGACCGCACGCGTGGAGGCCGGTGTCGTGCTCAGCGACCTGGCGCGCGAAGCGGAGGCCGCCACCGGCGGGCGGCTGACGTTCGCGCCCGATCCCTCCTCCAGGACCAGGGCGACCATCGGCGGCGCCGTCGGCAACGACGCCTGCGGCAACCGCTCCGTGCGGCACGGCAGGACGTCCGACCACGTGCTCTCGCTGGACGTGGTGACCGCCGACGGCCTGCGGCTGACCGCGCACCGCGGCGGCCTGACCGCGACCGACCCCGACGACACGGCGTCCGTGCGCAGGGCCGCCGAGCTGTCGGCCGGGCTCGGCGAGTTGGCCCGCCGCCACCTGGCCGCCCTACGCACCGAGCTGGGCCGGATCCCGCGCCAGGTGTCCGGCTTCCACCTGGGGCACCTGCTGCCGGAGAACGGCTTCGACGTGGCGCGCTCCCTGGTCGGCAGCGAGGGAGCGTGCGTGCTGGTGGTCGCCGCCACGGTCCGGCTGGTTCCAGTGGCGCCCGCGACACGGCTGCTGTGCCTGGGCTACCGGGACGTGGTGGAGGCGGCCATGGACGTCGAAACGATCTTGCGGTGCCGGCCCACCGCCGTGGAGGGCATGGACCAGGTGATCGTCGACACGATGCGGCGGCGGCGCGGGCACGAGTCGGTCAGCGGGCTGCCGGAGGGCGAGGCGTGGCTGTACGTCGAACTCGACGGCGACGACCTCGCCACCGTCGCCAACTCCGCCGCCGACCTGATGCGCCGCCTGGCCGCGGCCGGCCGGCTCGTCGACGGGCGCGTGGTCGACAGCGCCGACGATCGCGCCTCGCTGTGGCGGGTGCGCGAGGACGGCGCCGGGCTGTCCAGCCGGCTGCCACCGCCGTCGCAAGACGAGCCGTCGCGGGATGAGTCGTGGCCCGGTGAGGAGTCATGGCCGGGGTGGGAGGACTCGGCCGTCGCACCGGAACGCCTGGCGGCCTACCTCGCCGATCTGCGCGAGTTGCTGTCCGAGCACGGGCTGCGAGGGGTGATGTACGGGCACTTCGGGGCCGGCTGCGTGCACATGCGGGTCACCTTCGACCAGCGCACGAGCCAAGGCAGGCGCGTGATGCGCGACTTCCTGCGCGCCGCGGCGGAGCTCGTCGTCTCCCACGGCGGCTCCCTGTCCGGTGAGCACGGCGACGGGCGGGCCCGATCCGAGCTGCTGCCGCTCATGTACTCCGCCGAGATGATCGCTGCCTTCGAGGAGTTCAAGGACCTCTGGGACCCCGACGGGCTGCTCAACCCCGGCACCATCGTGCGCGCGGGCAGCCCGACTGTCGGGCTCGTGCTCGCCGAGGTGCCGGACCGGCGCTGGGACACGGCTTTCGACTTCGCTCCCGCCCGCGGCGTCGCCCCCTTCGCCCATGCGGTCCAGAGCTGCGTGGGCGTGGGCCGCTGCCGTACCACCGGCGGGGGTTTCATGTGCCCGAGCTACCGCGCCACCCGCGACGAGAAGGACTCCACCCGCGGCAGGGCACGGGTCCTGCAGGAGATGCTCAGGGGAGGCACCGGCTGGCGCTCGGACGACGCGCGCGAGGCACTGGACCTGTGCTTGTCCTGCAAGGCATGCTCCAGCGACTGCCCCGCCGGGGTCGACATGGCGACCTACAAGGCCGAGTTCCTCCACCACTACTACCGGGGACGGCCACGCCCGGTCTCCCACTACAGCCTCGGCTGGCTCCCACGGTGGCTGCGTGTCACTGGACGGCTCGCGCCTGCGGTGAACGCGCTGCTGGCCACCCGGCTCGGACCCCACCTGGCCCGGCTCGGCGGCGTGGCGCCCGGCAGGGCCCTGCCCCGCTTCGCCGGAAAGCGAGAGCTGAGCCGCGCGCTCGGCCGGCCGGGCCCGTCCGGCGGGCGCGACGGGCTCGTGCTGGTCGTGGACAGCTTCACCAAGGGCTTCCGCCCGCACGTGGCCGGCGCGGCGGCGCGAGTGCTGCGCACCGCCGCGGACTCCGTCGAATGCCGGAGCGACGTATGCTGCGGCCTCACGTGGATCTCCACCGGGCAGTTGCGCGCCGCCGCCGAACGGCTCAGCCGGACGGTCGCGCTCCTCGACGACGGCACCGACCGGCCCATCATCGTGCTCGAACCGAGCTGCGCGGCGGCTCTGACCAAGGACCTGCCCGAGCTCGTCGGCACCGCAGCCGCCCGCAGGGTAGCCTCCCGCGTGCGCGGCTTCTCGGCGACGGTGACCGAGCTGGTCGCGGCAGGCTGGCGGCCCCGGCCCGCCGCCGACCGGGCGCCGGACGGCGTAGCGGTCCAGACCCACTGCCACGAGTACGCGATCCTCGGCGCAGCCCACCAGCGCCAGGCTCTCCAGGCGGCCGGCGTCACAATCGTGCAGGAGTCGGCCGGCTGCTGCGGCGTGGCGGGCAACTTCGGCTTCGAAGCCCAGCACTTCCAGATGAGCATGCGGGTCGCCGAGCAGTCCCTGGCCCCCGCCCTGCGCGCCACACCCGGCCTGCCGGTGCTGACCGACGGATTCAGCTGCCACATGCAGGTGCGCCAGCTCGACCCCGGCCGAACGGCCATGCACCTCGCCGAGCTGCTCGACCCGCTCCAGAAGAAAGGCACCACCCATGACCACACACGGCCTGTTCATCGACGGCACGTGGGGCCCGTCCGCGTCCGGGCGGACCTTCGCCGTGGAGAACCCGGCGACCGGCGAGACCATCGCCATGGTCGCCGACGGCGACGGCACCGACGCCCGTCGCGCCATCGAGGTCGCGGGCGCACGGCAACCCGACTGGTCGCGGAGCGCACCGCGCGAGCGCGGAGAGATCCTACGCCGCACCTACGAGATCATCGTGGACCGCACAGACGAGCTGGCAGCCCTCATCACAGCCGAGATGGGCAAGCCTCTGGCCGAAGCGCGCGGCGAGGTGATGTACGGCGCCGAGTTCTTCCGATGGTTCGCCGAGGAAGCGGTCAGGATCGGGGGCGACCACACTCTCAGCGGAGACGGCCGCACCCGCATCCTGGTGACCAAGGGCCCGGTCGGGCCGTGCGTGCTGGTGACCCCGTGGAACTTCCCGCTCGCCATGGGCGCGCGCAAGATCGGCCCGGCCGTCGCCGCCGGTTGCACCATGGTGTTCAAGCCGGCCGAGCAGACGCCGCTCACCTCACTCGCCCTGACCCGCATCCTCACCGAGGCGGGACTGCCGGCGGGAGTGCTGAACGTCGTCACCACCTCCGGCCCCGGCGGCGTGGTCGGCCCGTGGATGCGCAGCGGCATCGCCCGGAAGATCAGCTTCACCGGGTCCACCGACGTCGGCAGGCTGCTGCTCGCCCAGGCCGCCGAGAACGTGATGCGCTCGTCCATGGAGCTGGGCGGCAACGCGCCCTTCCTCGTCTGCGAGGACGCTGCCCTCGACCGCGCCGTCGAGGGCGCCGTGACCGCGAAGATGCGCAACATGGGCGAGGCGTGCACGGCCGCCAACCGGTTCTTCGTCCACCAATCCGTGGCCGGCGAGTTCAGCGCCAAGCTGGGCGAGCGCATGTCGGCGCTCAAGGTCGCCGACGGCACGACCCGAGGAGCCGAGGTCGGGCCGCTCATCGACCGGGCCGGGCTGGAAAAGGTCGAACGGCTGGTGGACGACGCGGTACGGAGGGGCGCGTCGGTCATCGTGGGCGGATCGCGGCTCAGCGGCCACGGCTACTTCTACGCCCCCACGGTGCTTGCCGACGTGCCCACGGACGCCTCGCTGATGTCCACCGAGATCTTCGGCCCCGTGGCGCCGATCATCCCGTTCGACGACGAGGACGAGGCCGTGCGGCTGGCCAACGACACCGACTGGGGATTGGTCGGCTATGTGTTCACCACGGACCTCGACCGCGCCTTCCGGCTCGGCGAGGCGCTGGACGTCGGCATGGTAGGTGTCAACACCGGCCTGGTCTCCAACCCTGCGGCCCCCTTCGGTGGTGTCAAACATTCCGGCCTGGGCAGAGAAGGCGGACGAGCCGGCATCGAGGAGTATCTGGAGAGCAAGTATCTGGCCATGCCCCGTTCCTGATGGCACCGTCAGACCGCTGCGAAGGAACACCCTCGAACAGCTAACAAGGCGAGCTGGGCTGGAACCGGGAAGCTGATTTCCCAGTTCAGGACCTATATGGCGGCTGGTGCCACGTTGGTTAACGACACCCCAACAAACACCTGGAACGCCCGCCGCGCCGCCGTACTGTCCTGGCTGGCCTGGTGCCGCGACCGCGGCCACGCCGCCCCGGCCGTACCCGCCTGGGCCAGGCGACTGGCCGCACCTGACAGCCAGACCCCCGCCCGCTCCAAGACCGCGATCGACCGGCTGATCATCCGCCGCGACGTCGGCGTCCGGGAGAAAACCCTCTACAGGCTCCTGTATGAGACGGCCGCCCGGGCCGAGGAAATCCTCACCCTCAACATCGAGGACCTGGACCTGACGGCCCGCCAGGCACGGGTCAAGGCCAAGGGCGCCCACGCCAAGACCCGCCGCCGCGGTCAGGCCCGCGAGGACTTCGTGCTGGAGACCGTCTACTGGGACGCCGGCGCCGCTCGGCTGCTCCCTCGCCTGCTCAAAGGCCGCACCCGCGGCCCGGTCTTCGTCACCCACCGCCGCCCCGGCCCCGGCAAGGTCGTCAGCCCCCGCGACGTCTGTCCCGACACCAGCCTGGCCCGCCTGTCCTACGGCCAGGCCCGCGCCCTGCTGGACGAGCACACCGCGCTGAACGGTCCCGGCACGGGGTGGGACCTGCACGAATTCCGCCACTCGGCGCTGACCCACCTGGGCGAGGCGGGCACCAGCCTGCTGATGCTGATGGCCAAATCCCGGCGCAAGAAACCGGAGAACCTGCGGCGCTACTTCAAGCCCTCACCGGACGCCATCGCCGAGATCACCAGCCTGCTGCCCCTCGGACCAGCGGCTGACCCGCTCGACTTGCTCAAGCAAGATCGCGATTGTGGGTTTGGGCTTACCTTGGCTACACCCCAGTAGGGCGCCACGATGACGGCGCCGGGCCGGCACTGCTCGATCCAGGCGTACGGCAGCGTGTGGATGCCGCAGGTGACGTGCACGCCGTCGAAGGGGGCACGGTCAGGGCAGCCCGGCCTGCGAGTAGGAGCGGTACGGCGAGCCGGGGTTACTGTCACATTCGTTGACAGTTGACGTCTGAGCAGGCAAGTCTTGCCCGATGGCGGAGTCTGAGGGTGTCGCGTTCGTCCGGGCGGATGTTGAGCGGTTCTGTGCGGAGCTGGTGGGGGTGGCGCCGGCGATCAGGCTGGCCAGGCTGGCGGAGTTGCGGGTGATGCTGGAGGACGTGGTGGCGACGGCCTCGGCGGAGGCGATGGCTGATGCGCGGGATGAGGGGTGGGGGCTGCGTCGGATCGGCCGGCAGATCGGGATGTCGCATGAGCAGGTACGACGGACGCTGACCGAGCCGTCGCCCGAGCCGGAGCGCGCCTGAACCTCCCCTGCGGAGACCGTGAACGCCTCGCCCTGCCCAGGCTGGGGGCGAACATCTCGTTTCATGATCAATATCTCAGATTCGCTCCGGCCTGACACCTCGAAGATCATCTCGGTGTCACACTTTCGGCAGATAACGGGCCGGCGACCCAGCCTGGCCCACAAGCGTCGGGAGTCTGTGATGCCGGTCAACTTCCTCACCGAGGACCAGCGCAGCAGGTGGGGCAGATTCAACGAGGCCCCCGACTTCACCCAGCTGGGCGGGTTCTTCCATCTGGAGGCTGCTGACCGGCGGCGGGCGATGGCGGCCAACGGTGCCCGTAACCAGCTCGGCTACGCCATCCAGCTCGGGACGGCCCGGTTTTTGAATTGCTTCCTGCCCGATCCGGAGGATGTGCCGGCTGTGGTGGTCGACTACGTCGCCGAGCAGCTCGGCCTGGACTCCTCCGCGCTGAAGGGGTACGGGGAAAAGGAGGCGCGCTGGGATCATCAAAAGCAGATCCGTGAGGCCTACGGCTTTGAGGTGTTCGAGGAGCACGCGTTCGCGCTGGCGTGCTGGATCTACCGGCGCGCCTGGTCGAACAACGAACGCCCGATCGTGCTGCTGGACCTGGTCACCCACCGCCTGGTCGAGGCGAAGATCTTGCTGCCCGGGGTCAGCACGGTGGAGCGGATGATTTCGGAGATCCGCGAGCGGGTCGCACTACGCCAGTACAAGATCCTCGCCGCTCTGCCCAGCCCGGGTCAGAAGAGTGTGCTGGAGGAGCTGGTCACCGTGGCCGAGGGGCGGCGGATCTCCGGGCTGGACCGGCTGCGTAAAAGTCCCACCGACGTGTCCGGCGCGGGAGTGGGCAAGGCGCTGGAGCGGCATGTGGAGTTGCGCGGCCTGGGCGCGGCGGGGTGGGATCTGTCGGCTGTCCCGGCCGGGAAGGTCGCTGCCCTGGCCCGTTTTGCCAAGGCCGCCCGCGCCAAGGCGGTCGCGGATTTGGCCGGGGACCGCAAGCTGGCCACCCTGGTCGCCTTCGCCGCGGTGATGGAGCCGGTCTCGGCCGATGAGGCCATCGAGGTGTTCGATCTGGCGATGGGCGATCTGGTACGCACGTCGGCGTTCAAGGCGGGCAAGGAACGGCTGCGTACGCTCAAGGACCTGGACACCGCCGCGATTGTGCTGCGCGAGGTGTGGCTGGCGATCCGGGATGTGGCCGCCGACCCCGATGGCGACGTGCGGGCCGCGCTGGACGGCATGGATCTGCCGGCCATCCATGCCGCGGCCGACACGATCGGCGAGCTCGCGCAGGAACCCGATGAGGACTTCCAGGACCAGCTGCTGCAGCGCTACGCCACCATCCGCCGGTTCTTGACCAAGCTGCTGAAGGTCATCGACTTCCACGCCGGCGCGGCCGAAGCCGAGCGCTCCGGCGCGGGTCAGGGCACGCGCCGCGGCTTTGAGCTGCTGGAGGCGATCGACTTCCTCAAAAGCCTGGAGCGGCGCCGCAGCCCCGTACGCCCGGAGGAGGTGCCGTCGGCGCACCTGACCTCCGCCTGGCACCGGCGGGTCTTCCCCAAGCGGGGGGAGAAGGCCGGCGAGGTTAACACGCTGGCCTACACGGTGGCCACCGTCGAGCGGCTGCGCGAATGCCTGCGCCGTCACGAGGTGTTCGTGCCCGGCCTGCCCAAGTGGGGCGACCCCACCGCCGGGCTACTGGCCGGACCGGCGTGGGAGCGGGCCCGCGCCAAGGTCTGCCGCGATCTGGGCCTGTCGGCCGAGCCGGGCGCCGACACGCAGCGGTGGGCGCGCACCCTGGACTTCGCCTACAAGCAGCTGGCCGCGGGCCTGTCCGGGGAGGAGGGCGTCCGCAACGAGTGGCTGCGCATCGAAAAATCCCCCGAAGGCAAGGACCACCTGGTCCTGACCGGGCTGGAGGCGCTGGACGAACCCGCCACACTGACCGCGCTGCGCGCCGACGTCGAGACCCGCATGCCCATCGTCGACCTGCCCGAAGTGCTGCTGGAAGTGCATTCGTGGACCGGCTGCCTGGATGCCTTCACCCACGTGTCCGGCGAGGTGCCCTCCAGACGAGAGGACATGGTCAAGTCGATCGCCGCCGTCTTGGTCGCCCAGGCCATGAACGTCGGGATGCGGCCCGTGGCCAGCGACCACGAACCCGCGCTCGCTCTGGACCGGCTGTTTTGGGCCGAGCAGAACTACATCCGCGCCGCCACGCTGACAGCCGCCAACGCCACCCTGGTCGACTACCACGCCCAGCAGGAGATCGTGCAGACCTGGGGCGGCGGCGAACTGGCCTCAGCCGACGGGCTGCGCTTCGTCGTCCCGGTCAAGACCATCAACGCCGGACCGAACACCAAGTACTTCGGCAAGGGCAAAGGCGCGCGCGGCGTCACCTACTACAACTTCACCTCAGATCAGTTCACCGGCTTCCACGGCATCGTCATCCCCGGCACCCCCAAGGACTGGTACTACATCCTGGAAGGCCTGCTGGAACAGGAGACCTCGCTGCGGCCCACCGAGGTCGTCTCCGACACCGCCGGCGCCTCCGAGCTGGCCTTCGGCATCTTCCGGCTGCTGGGCTGGCAGTTCTCCCCACGCCTGGCCGACGTCGGCAGCGCCACCCTGTACCGGGCCGATGCGGCCGCCTTCTACGGCCGTCTCAACACCATGATCAAAACCCGGGTGAACATCGGCCTCGTCAACGACCACTGGGACGACCTGCTGCGCGTGGCCGGCTCGCTGCACACCGGCGCGGTCCGCCCGGCCGAGCTGTTTCGCTACCTGACCGGCGGCGGCACCCCCACCCCGATCGGCCGCGCCCTGATGGAGCTGGGCAAACTGGATCGCTCGGTCTACCTGGCCTCCTACTTCAACGACGAACTACTGCGCCGCCGGGTCAACACCCAGCTGAACCGGCAAGAAGCCCGCCACACCCTGGCCCGCAGGATCTTCCACGGGCAGAAGGGTGAGCTGCGGCAGAAGTACAAGGAAGGCCAGGAAGATCAACTAGGAGCTTTGGGCTTGATGACCAATGTCTGCATTTTGTGGAACACGGTCTACACGGCTCGGGCGCTGGAGCAGATCCGCGCCGAGGGCAAGAAGATCGCCACCGTGGACATCGCCCGCCTGTCCCCGCTCGGTTTTGAGTGGCTGAACTTCCTGGGCCGCTACAACTTCTCCCTGCCCGAAGCCGTCCGCGAGGGCAACTTCCGGCCGCTGCGCGCCCCCGGCCAGCAATAGCTTGCGGTGAGGCGTTTCGAGCGGCAGGCCGACAGCCACATGATCTGGTTCGGCCCTGACTACTCCCGCAGCGCCACGAAGATCCGCGAATTCCTCGCCGCGGGCTGAGCGCGGCTACCGCTTCTCGAGTCTCGGACTGGGGTCAGCCGGTCTGCTGGTGCCAGCGGTGCAGCAGGGCGGGGAGCTCGCCGAGCAGGAATTGGTAGAAGGCGTGCATCTGCGCCAGGCGCTGATGGGCGGGGTCGCCCTCATGGGTGGCGGCGATTCCGGCGGTCGCGGCCTGGAGCATGGCCTGGATGACGGTGTTCTGGCTGGTGAACAGGGTGGCCCAGGCGTCGTCGCGGAGCCGGTAGTGCTCACGGCGGCTGCCGGGTGCGGGCAGGCGTTCGATCAGCCCGACCGTGAGCAGCGATTTGATCGCGCCCGAGACCGACCCCGCACTGGCCTCCAACCGCTCGGCGATCTCGCCGGCGGTGACACTGTCCTGGTCGGTGAACAGGAAGACCGCCAGGGTGCGCGCGGCCATGCGCTGGAGCCCGCCCTCGATCAGCGTCAGGGCCAGCCGTTCCGCCGCGCGCCACTGTTGAAGCCTGTCGTTCACATGCGCCTCCGTCACAGCAGACAGAGTATCGAACACACTGACCCTTCAGAAATTTCTGAAAAGCCGGTATGGTCCTCGTATCGGCCTCTCGCGAGGTTCGATGGTGTGCCGGGAAGCCTGGTCGGCGACGTGAGGACCCTCACGTCACGACGAGGAGATGATCCCGATGACCTTGCTCAGCCGCTTGTACGGTGTGCGCCCCGCCCCGCGTCACCGGGTGCGTGTACGCCGGAACGTGGAGATCCCGGCCGCCGATGGTGTGCGGCTGCTGGCCACGCACTACTACCCGGCGGGCCAGCGGCGGCCGCCGCTGGTGCTGCTGCGCAGCCCGTACGGCCGGGGCAACGCCCTGGACGCTCTGCCGGCGCTGCTGGCCGAGCGCGGCTACCAGGTGCTGTATCAGAGCCTGCGCGGCACGGCAGGCTCCGGCGGCCGCTTCGACGGGTTCGTCATCGACCCGGCCGACGGCGATGGCACGCTGAGCTGGCTGCGCGCCCAGCCGTGGTTCGGCGGCGAGCTGGCCACGTGGGGCGCCAGCTACCTCGGGTTCGTGCAATGGGAGCTGGCCGCCCGCGACATCCCGGAATGGAAGATCGCGCTCATCCAGGACGCGCCGTCGTCGTTCGCCGAAGGCTTCATGTACCCCGGCGGCGCCTTCGCGACGGGCAACGCGCTCGGCTGGGTCCAATTGGTGGAGCGGATGTTCACCGGCGGGTACGGCATCACCCGACAGCTGGCCGGCTTGGTCGGTGCCGTGCGGCGCCTGTCGCGGGCCACGCTCACCCTGCCCTTGCAGGAAGCCGACCAGGCGCTGACCGGGCACCCGGTGACGTGGTTTCGGGACTGGGTCGGCCACGCCCCGGGCGAGCCGTACTGGGCGAGCACCGACCACCGCGCCAACACCGCGCGCATGCCGCCGGCGGTGCACTTGCAGGGCGGCTGGCACGACTTCTTCCTGCCGAGCATGCTGGCCGACTACGCCGCCCTGACCGGGGCCGGGCGGCAGGTACGGCTGTTGGTCGGCCCGTGGGGGCACGGCCGCGGCCTCTACACCCGCCAAGGGCTGACGGACGCGCTCACGGCGCTGGATGCCGCGCTGCTCCGACGGCAGGCGCCCTCGGGCGTGCGGCTGTTCGTCACCGGTGCGGGCCGGTGGATCGACGCCCCCGGCTGGCCGCCCGCGCACGAGCCGACCCCCTGGTACCTGCATCCCAAGGGGCAGCTCAGCCGCACCCCGTACAACAGCCCGGCGGAGCCCAGCCGCTACCGCTACGACCCCGCCGACCCCACCCCGACCGTCGGTGGCACACAGGTGGGCCTGTCTGCCGGGGCGAAGGACAACCGCGCCGTAGAGGCCCGAGCCGACGTGCTGACCTTCACCACCGCGCCCTTGCCCGACGACGTCGAGGCAGTCGGCCCGGTCCGCGTGCGCTTGCACGCGCGCTCAGGCAACCCCAACGTCGACTACTTCGCCCGCTTGTGTGATGTGGACGCGCGAGGCCGGTCGATCAACGTCTGCGACGGGATCGTGCGCCTGCGCGACCCGGGCGACATCCGCGCCGTCGAGATCGTCTTGTGGCCGATGGCGCACCGCTTCCGGCGCGGCCACCGCATCCGGCTGCAGGTCTCCAGCGGCGCCCACCCACGCTTCGGCCGCAACCCCGGCACCGGCCAACCGCTTGCGACCGGAACCAGCCTGCGCGCCTCCGATCACGAGATCTTCCACGACCGCCAGCACCCGTCAGCCCTCTGGCTGCCCCTCACCCTTGGAGCGTCATGAAACTGCTCGTCCTCGGCGGCACTCACCATGTGGGCCGCGCCATCGTCGAGGCCGCGCTGCAGCGCGGCGACGAGGTAAGCACGCTGAATCGCGGCCTCAGCCGCGAGCCCGCGCCGGGCGTGCGGGCGCTGCTCGCCGACCGCACCGACCCCGAAGCCGTGCGGCAGGCGCTGGCGGGTCAGGAGTGGGACGCGGTCATCGACACCTGGGCCTGGGCACCCTGCGTGGTGCGCGAGAGCGCCCAGCTGCTGGCCGATCGCGCAGGCCACTATGGGTATGTCTCCAGCCGCGGCGTGCACCGCTGGCCCTGGTCGCCCGGAGCCGGCGAGCACGCTCCGCTCGTCGACGGCGACCCCGCCAGCACCGACGACGCCGACTACGCCGGCGCCAAGCGCGGCGGCGAACTCGCCGTCCTCGAATCCTTCAGCGGACGCGCGTTGCTGGCCAGGGCCGGGATGATCCTCGGCCCGTACGAGGATGTCGGCCGTATCCCGTGGTGGCTGCGCCGCCTGGAAAAGAGCGGACGCGTCCTGGCTCCCGCGCCCGCCGAGACGCCGCTGCAGTACCTCGACGTCCGGGACCTGGCCGATTGGATGCTGCGCTCGGCCGAACGCGGCCTGAGCGGCGCCTTCACGACCACCGGTCCCCCCGGCGTGATCACTATCGGCGACCTGCTCACCACCGCGCTGCAGGTCACTGGGTTCGACACCGAGCTCGTGTGGGCGCCACCAGAGCTGCTCGGCCAGTACGGGCTGCCGCTGGGCATGGAGCTCGGGCTGCGGCTGCCGGACGGCAGCGCGCCGAGCGGCATACACGACGCCGACGTCAGCGCCGCCTTGGCCGAAGGGCTCACCATGCGGCCGCTGCACGAGACCCTCGCCGACACCTGGGCCTGGCTGCAGGCCGAAGGCGACCCGGTGCCCCGCGCCGACGCGCCCTCCCCGGACACCTGGCTGGATGCCGCTGCCGAACAGCGGCTGCTCGACCACCTCGCACGTTAAGGAAGATACGACTTTCATGCGCGCCATCATCATCGGAGCCGGCATCGCCGGCCTGGCCACCGCCCTGCGCCTGCACCAGATCGGCTGGGAGACCCTCATCGTCGAACGCGCCCCCGCCCGGCGCGGCGGCGGCTACGCCGTCACCTTCGGTGGCATCGGCTACGACGCCGCCGAACACATGGGCATCGTGGAAGACCTGCTGAAGAAGGGCTTCGTCACCGACGAGCTCGTCTACCACAAGCCCAACGGCGAGCGCCGCTTCTCCCTGGACCGCGCCACCATCGCCGCCACCACCGGCCCCCGCTCGATCACCATCCTGCGCGGCGACCTCGAAAGCGTCCTGTACGAGAAGGTCGAGGCCCATGCCGAGATTCGCTTCGGCGCCACCCTGACCGCCGTCGACCAGGACGAGCGCGCCGTGCGCGTGACCTTGACTGACGGCAGCGTCGAGGAGGGTGATCTGCTGGTCGGCGCCGATGGCCTGCACTCGGCCACCCGCGCCCTGCTGTTCGGCCCGGAGGAGGAGTTCCTACTCGACCTGGAGCACAAGGTCGCCGTCTACATGCTCGACCAGCGCCCCGCCACCATCGCCCCCGGCGCCACCGGCACCCTGTCTTCCGGTGGCCGCACCGCCGCGGTCATCAGCATCCCCGACGGCCGCAACGTCGCCTTCTTCGGCTACCGCACCGACCACGCCCGCCCAGGCGAGGACGTGAGCACCGAACTGCAGCGCGTTTACGGCGACCTCGGCTGGGTCATCCCCGAAGCCCTCACCGGCCTGCAGCGGGCCGAATCGGTCTACTTCGACACCATCAGCCAGGTCGTCGCACCGTCCTGGAGCAAAGGCCGGGCAGTCCTGCTCGGCGATGCCGCCTGGTGCGTCACCCTGTTCGCCGGATACGGCTCCTCCCTGGCCGTCGGCGGCGCCGACCGACTCGGCACCGAACTGGCCGCCCACCCCGGCGACCTCCCCGCCGCGCTGGCCGCGTGGGAGGCCGCCATCCGGCCCGAAGCCGAACGCAAGCAGAAACTCGGCCGCCGGGTCAAAGGCGTCTACGCCCCCACCAGCCCACTGCTGCTGTGGCTGAGCCTGCTGCCCTTGCGCCTGGCCGCACTCCCGCCGGTGCGCCGCTACATGACCCGCCGCTTCATCAAAGGCTGACGTCGTAGGGCATCTGGCCGGGTGGGCGGCCAGGTGCTACCTTTCAGACGACTGCAGGAACGCGCCCCGAACGGGGACGCGCACGTCGGTGAGCCGGGAAGCCTGGTCGGCCCGCGATCTTCCAATCGCGGAGCTTGGAGGCTGCTCCCCGATGCGCCCGACCACCACCCTCCTCGGCTGCGGCATCGCCGCCGGAGTCCTCGTCCCGGTCCTGATCCTTGCCGATGGCGCCACCCGGCCCGGCTACAGCCTCTGGCATCACGGCGCCAGCCAACTCGGCACCGGCGAACGCGGCTGGCTGCAAACGGTCAACTTCGTGATCGGCGGACTGCTGCTGCCCGCCTTCGCCGCGCGCTGCGCCACACGCAACCATCCGCACGCGTGGCCGCCTGGGGGCCGATCCTGCTGGCGGCCGCCGGCTTGGCGCTGGCCGCGGCCGGGATCGTACCCACCGATCCCGCCCTCGGCTACCCGCCCGGGCAGCCTGAGACGGTCACCGCCGCCGGACGCGTCCACGGGCAGGCCGGTCTGGTGCTGTTCGCCGCCTTGGCGGCCGCGCCGTTCACGCTGGCGCGGCCCCTGCGCGGTGGCAGCCGCGCGTGGGTGGCCTACTCGCGCTGGTCTGGCGGCCTGGTTATCGTCTGCGCGCTCGCCGCCGGCGTCGTCTTCCGCCTGGATGTGCAGGGCGTGCTGCGGCCCGCGCCCGCCGGGCTACTCGAGCACGCCGCCCTGCTGGTCGGCTTCGCCTGGATCATCGCCGCCGGCGTCCGCCTGCGCAGCTCCAAGACCGCCGTGGAGGTGTGAGCAATGGAGATCACGCTGAAGATCCTGCTCGGCCTGTACATCCTGCCCGGCTGGTCGGTGCAGGCGGTCACGGGCGGGGTGGTGCGAATCATCGTCGCGGCCGCGCTGGCGGCCGTGCTCATCGCGCCGCTGGCGCTGGCTGCCAGCATCGGCCGCGGCTACCTGGCCGCGGTCGGCGTGCTGTTCGTGCTGGCCTTCGCCGCCCAGATCATCGCCGCGCTCGGCTTCGGCGCCTGGTTCCCCTACTCGGTACCCGGCCTATACGCAGGCATCGCCGGCCCCGGCCACGACCCTCCGGGACCCATCAGCATCCTGCTCGTCCTAACCACCGGTGCGGCCGGCGTGACGGGCACCCTGGCGTGGTGGCGCAACACCGACCACGACCGCTAATGGGAGCTGATGCTGCCCATCGTTCAGCGCCTGCTGTCGCCGGGGGCGAGCAGGCTGGTGAGCTCGGCGATCGCTTCTGGAGAGGGCTTGAAGTAGCGGCGCAGGTTCTCCGGCTTCTTGTGCCGTGACTTGGCCATCAGCATCAGCAGGCTCGCTCCGGCCTGCCCGAGATGAGTCAGGGCCGAGTGGCGGAACTCGTGCAGGTCCCAGCCCGTGCCCGGACCGCCGATGGCCGTGTGCTCATCCAGCAGGGCACGGGCCTGCCCATACGACAGCCGGGCCAAGCCGGTGTCAGGGCACACGTCTCGCGAGTTGACCACCTTCCCGGGCCCGGGGCGGCGGTGGGTGAGGAACACCGGGCCGCGCGTGCGGCCCTTGAGCAGACGAGGCAGCAGCCGGGCGGTGCCGGCATCCCAGTAAAGAGTTTCCAGCACGAAGTCCTCACGCACCTGGCCGCGACGGCGGGCCTTGGTCCGCGCACCCTTGGCCTTGACCTGACATCGGCGCCCCGCAAAGTCCAGGTCCTCGATGTTCACGCCCAAGATCTCTTCCGACCGCCCGGCGCTCTCATACAGCATCCGATAGAGCGTCTTCTCCCGCAGGTGCACCTCCCGGCGGGCGATCAACCGGTCGATGGCGGCGCGCGAGCGGACCGGGGTGTCGGAATCCGGCACCGTCAGCCGCTTGGTCCAGGCCGGGATCACCGGCGCCTCATGGCCGCGCTCGCGGCACCATCCCAGCCAGGACAGCACCGACGCGCGGCGGGCGTTCCAGGTGTTGACTGCCGCGGTGCCCCACAGCGCCTCCAGGGCCTCACCGACCTCGTCGTCGGCGACCGAGGCCAGCGGCCGGTCCTCGCCCAGCCGCAGCGCGGTCTTGCCCACCCCGATCCCGTAGGTGCGGATCGTGTTCGCGTTGCCGAGCGAGTCGAGGAAGGCATCGGCCGCGGTTCGGACGGAGAGCGTCTTGCCGACCGGTAGATGGACGACGGCAGGCACCGCTTCCCCCTTGCCACGGATAACAGGACCGCTTCACGTCGCTGGCGGGAGACGCCACCGCAGGTGGCGAATCCCGTTGGCACGGATAATAGGGCATTATCCGTGGCAGCACCCGACCACCGACCCGAGCGTCAGCCCAACTCCCGCGCAAGCGCTATGAGCAGCCGCTCGCGCTGCGCCTCCCCCAGATCGCCGACCCGTCGCTGCACCTCGACCCCGCAGGTCGCCATCAACGCGGCGACCTTCGCCGGACCATAACCAGGCACCGCTCGCAGCACCTGAACGACCCTCGTCTTGCTGACAACGGTCTCCTCGTTCGCCCGGGCGAACACCTCCGCCACCGCGACCCTCCCGACTCGGACCCCGGCCAACAGCTCGCTGCGGGCTTTCCGTGCCTCGGCTGCCTTAACTACGGCCACGGCCTGCTGCTCGGGGGCGAACGTCGGTACCGCCATGGAAGGCCTCCACGCACATCAGCAATCCCGTCCCACGCCATGGGCCTGGCGAGGGTATCGGCCCACCATCATGGAGCACTGTCAACAGATGTGACAGTAACCCCGGCTCGCCGTACCCCTCCTACTCGCAGGCCAGCCCTCGGCGCCATCGCCGACGAGGAGGTGCGGGTGCGCGCCGGCCCCGCCGAGGTTTTTGGCTGCCTGCTCGGCGATGGCCGCGTCCACTTCGATCGAGGTGAGGCTGCCGTGCTCGCCGAGCAGGTGGCAGAGCAGGGCGGCGCTCCAGCCCGTTCCCGTGCCGACCTCGAGAATGCGCTGCCCCGGGGCGGGATTGAGAAGCTCCAGGAAGTTGGCGACCGTTCCCGGCGCGCTGCTGGAGGAGGTGTAGCCGCCGTCGCCTTGCCCGATGGCGGTGGCGCCGTCGTCCAGCTGGGTGACGATGGGTTCGGCGGAGTAGACAGCGCTCCACCAGGCGTCGGGGTCGGTGTCCCGGTCGATCACCGTCTCGTCGCCATCGGCGCAGACTAGGGCCCGCGCCGGAAATGGCGCGGGACGGCCTGGAACGCCGCCTTGACCGGAATGGCCAGGTCGGCGCGATCACGGGTGACCGCGCCGATCAGCACGCTTATCAGCGGCCCGATGCGCGTCTGCGGAGGGAGGAAGGTCACTACGTCTCGTTGCCCTCGTGCGCTCCGCCACCGGTGGGCTTGCCATCAGGATCCTTCGGCGCATTGTCGGTGTCGATTTCCTCGTAGGTGTGCGGGTCGCCTTCGTGCGTGCCGGCCATTCCAGAGGTCTCCTCCCCATCGATAATGCTCACCGCGACCGTAGGGCTACAAAGCGTAGGACGGCAAGGGCGGAGACGGCAGCGGGAGCCCGTCCACTGAAGGGTCAACCGGCACACCCAGGTGCTGCACCGGCAGGCCGCGCCTGAATCCCGCCGGGCGGGCTCGGTAGGTGGGCTCAGCTTGGCCCCCGGCCAGGTCGCAGCAGGTGACCGGGGCGCAATTCAGGTGCGGGTTTCGGGCGGAACGATCGGGGATGAGTCCGGCGTTCGCAGCCCTGACAACGCTGTAGGGCCCCGTTGGGTGGGTGTTCAGGTGATGTCGGGGTTGGCGAGGTCGTCATGGGCGATGACCACGCGGGTGGCCTTGCCGGCCTTACTGGCGGTGGTGGTCGGCGGCAGGACGCGGACGTGGATGAAGTACACCCGGACACCGGCCAGTTCGGCGTACGGCGGCCAGGCGCCGGGGGTGCCGTCGGTGGGCAAGTCGAGGAGCTTGTCGGTGAGGTTGTAGATAACGAGGTAAGCGGTGTGCTGCCCGTAGTCGTGCGCGTACTTGACGATCTGGTGCAGGCCCTTGATGAGGTAGGACTTGCCTCGCCCGTCTCCGTCGAAGATCTTTCCGTCGCAGATCAAGGCTCGCCACCGTCGAGGTCGCCGATCAGGTCCGCTTCGCCTGAGGCTGATCGCGGCTTGGCGTGCGTGATGTGATCGCCTTCGAGGAACAGGAAGCGCTGAAGGTCGAGGTTGTAGATCTCCTCACCGTTGCGGGTGTCCGCCGTGTATCGCGCGTGCCACTCTCGTCTGGGAGCTGATGCGGGACATCGCGGCGAAGGACGAGCACGACCCCCAGGCCGGGTTCCGGACCGCCATGGACTACAGCACGAAGACCAACCTCCAGGACAGCTGGCGGGAGTTCACCGAGGACATCCTGCAGCCGCTGTTCGACTTCCTCAGCGAGCGCGTCGGCGCCGAGAGCAGCATCCTGCACACCCTGCAGCGCTATCGGACCCGCATCGAGTGGTTCGATCGCGAAGACGTCCTTCCTCGGTCCTGCTGGTCCAGACGAACGGGCCGCTGCCGGTCAAACCGTGACGGAACCGCTCCCGGTCCAGTCCGGGCTCGGCTCTGCCCGCCTCCTCCAGCAGCCCCCTGAGGGCTGGCTGGCCTTTGATCCACGTGACCGTGAGATGTACCTCGTGGCCGGCGCTGGAGAATGGAGCGGTCATGAGCCGGCGAAGCCGTTCGCGTACGGCCACTTGCAGCTGCTGCTGGTACTTCATCGGAGGAGGCCTTTCAGGGCCTGTGCGATCTGCTGGTCGACGACCTCGCCCGCGTTCTGGGCGCTGCCGGTGTCGTCGACCAGCAGGACCTGGAGGAAGCAGCAGGGACAGGTGACGGTGGCCTGAACCACAACTTCTGAGTACCTGATCCACATCGGGTAACCGCACTGAGTGCAGGCAATCTCGAGATCTGCTTTGAGGAACTGCGTCGCGAGGGACTCACCCATGACGGCATTCTTCCGTACGGGGTCTGACATCGAGTGCCTGATCTCAGCAGAGAGAAGCCGGACCGGACCTAGCGCTGGCCTGCGTTGGCGCGCTGCCTGCGCTGAGGGAGGCGGCGACGTCCGCCCGCATCGCAGGGTGTTATCGCGGCCGTGACCGCCGGCTCGTCCCCCGCCATCCCGGTCGAAACCGCACCTGATCTGCTCCCCCGTCACCTGCTGTGACCTGGGACGACATTCCCGCTTTGGGGCTGGTCGCACGGACCCGGGCGGAGGGCCTGGTGCCTTGCCCGACGCGCTATCGCGACTCGTCTTGCAAGCGTGCACGCACGTTCTCGGCGTGCAGTTCCAGCAGTTCCAGGTGGCGGGCGTTGCGGACACGGTGACGGCGTGGGCCGGTGTGGATCTCGTTGCGCAGCCACGTGCGCATCGTGGTGATGGTGGTGAAGGCCGTGACGTCGTCGCCGTCGGCCAGGAGGCCATCGAGACGGGCTCGGGCGTCGCGGAAGGTGCGGCGGTCGACCACTACCGTCAGCCCCCAGGTGGTACGGCGGGCATTGACCAGGCGGGTGATGCCGATGGTCGCGCCCATCACGACGACGAACAGCGTGATGGGGAGGGCTGCGATGATCAAAGGGCTCATGGCAGGGTTTCTCCTTTGTGGCCTGTCGTTAACGAAGCTGTCACCAGGTACACGCAAGGGGCGTTGGCGCTGGTTAGCGGGCACTTCTCGGTATGGGCGAGATGCCGGGTCGCGAGTTGCGCGGATATTCCTCTGGCGGGGTCGGCCCAGTACTACGGGAAGTCGGCCGACCACGGCCTGCCGTTGCAGCCTTTGTGGTCCGGTGCTCCGTGGTGATCGTCACCGTGCGCCGTCCATCTCACCTGGCACGAGCCGGGATCAAGCCCCGCTGCCGCCCTCCGATCGGCCGGGCTCGGCGAGCAGGGGCATGAGGACGGCGTCCACGATCCGGGACAGCTCTGCGGCCGCCGGTGGCATGCCGGTGAGCAGGAACGTCTGCATGACCAGGGCGGGGCCGGTCCGGGCGATCAGCGGGAGCTCCGCGTCGGCCCTGAGTTCACCGCGCGCGGCGGCTCGGTGCAGGATGGCCTCGACGAGGCGCAGCCGCGGTTCGACGACCCTGGCGCCGAATGCCTGTCTGAGCTCCGGCTCGCGGAGCATTTCCAGCATGACGCCGAGGCCGGGGGTGGCCATCTCGCCGGCGAGGGTGTCGGACATGATCGTGAGTGCGGCGATCAGGTTGTCCCGGGCGGAGTTGGACGCGGTGATCTCGCGGGCTTGGGGCAGCGTGTGGAGCAGGGCGTCGAGGACGAGGTCCTTCTTGGACGGCCAGCGGCGGTAGAGGGCTGCCTTGCCGGTCTGCGCGCGTCGCGCCACGCCCTCCATCGTCAGGCCGTTGTAGCCGAGGGTGGTGAGTTCGCGCAGGGTTGCCTGGTAGATCGCCTGTTCCAGCACGGCGCCGCGGCGGCGGCTCTGCGTCGCTGTCTGCTCTCGGGTTCCGCTGTCGGCCATGCCGGTAATAGTAGACGCTTGCGTCTTCAATCCTGCCATGGTTATTCTGCTCCCAGCATAAGGAACGCTTACGTCTACTAATGTGAAGAGGTGATGCGGAGTGACCGGATCGACGACGACGGCGACCGTCTGCGTGGCCGGATGCGGCCCGGCCGGCGCCGTGCTGGGGCTGCTGCTGGCCCGGGCAGGGGTCGAGGTGGTGGTGCTGGAGAAGCACGCCGACTTCCTGCGTGACTTCCGCGGCGACACCGTTCACCCGTCCACACTCGACGTTCTGGACGAGCTGGGGCTGATCGACCGGTTCCTGGCGTTGCCGCACCACAAGGTGTCGACGGTCGGGTTCGTCCGCGACGGCCGCCGGCTGGACGTGGCGGACTTCTCCACGCTTGGTCTGCGATATCCGTACATCGCGTTCGTCCCGCAGTGGGACCTGCTCCACCTGTTGACCTCCGAGGCCGCCCGCTATCCTCACTTCCGCCTGCTCCTGCAGGCAGAGGCCCACGACGTCGTGCGGCAGGACGGGCGCGTCACCGGCGTGCGCTTCCGTGACCCGGACGGCGAGCACGAGGTGCGGGCCCAGCTGACGGTCGCCGCCGACGGCCGGCACTCCGCGGTGCGCCGGGCGTCCGGCCTGCGTCCGCGCGAGTTCGGCGCGCCGATGGACGTGCTGCAGTTCCGGATCTCCCGCCGCGACACCGATCCGGACGAGGGCTACCACCTGCGCATGGGCGCGGGGAAGTCCGTCGCGGTGATCAACCGGGGCGCGTATTGGAACATCGCCTACATGATCCGCAAGGGCGGCCACGACGACCTGCGCAGAGCCGGAATCCAGACGCTGCGCGACGATGTCGCGAGCCTCGTCGGTTTTCTCGCCGACCGGGTCGGCGAGGTGACCGGCTTCGACGACACCCGGTTCCTGGAGGTCCGGCTCGACCGGCTGCGCCGCTGGCACGCGCCGGGGCTGCTGCTGATCGGCGACGCCGCCCACGCCATGTCGCCGATCGCGGGGGTGGGCATCAACCTCGCGGTGCAGGACGCCGTCGCCGCAGCCAACCTCCTGACCAGGCACCTGCGACGGGCGCAGGCCAAGGGTGAGCCGGTCCCCGAGCGGGCGACCGCCGCCGTGCAGCGGCGCAGGTGGGCGCCCACCGTGGCGACCCAGGCGCTGCAGCGCACCGCCCAGCGGTTCGGCATTGATCGCGCGCTCCGCAGGCAGGCGGAGCCGCCCGACTTCAGCGCGATCGCCCGGCTACCGTTCGTGCGGTCGCTGATGAGCCGCCTGCTCGGCGTGGGCGTCCGGCCCGAGCACGTACGCGTCCTGCCCATGTCGCCGCGCGGTCAGAGCGTTGAAGAACAGGGCCGATGAGGGACGGTGGCGCTGCCATGCGCACCCAGGTGCTCGTCGCCGGCGCGGGGCCGGCCGGGCTGGTGCTGGCCGCGGTGCTCGCCGACCACGGCGTGGACGTCACAATCGTGGACGCCAAACCCGGGCCGGTCACCCACTCCCGCGCGGCCATCCTGCACGTGCGCACGCTTGAGCTGCTCGACCGGCTGGGCCTCGCCGATCGAGCCGTGGCGCAGGGGGTGCCGATGACCGGCGTCGAGATCTTCGAACAGGGACGCCGGGCAGGCGGCTTCTCCTTCGCCGGGCCGTGGGCCCGCACGCCGTTCCCGTACGCGCTGGGCCTGGAACAGGACCGCACCGAACGGCTCCTGCTCGAGTGGCTGGCCGAACGCGGCCACGACGTCTCCTGGAACACCGAGCTCGTCGCTCTGGCCGAAGACCCGGACGGAGCGCGGGCGACGGTGCGCAGGGCGACCGGGGAGCACGCCACCATCGCAGCCCGATGGCTGGTGGGCGCGGACGGCGCCCGGAGCACGGTCAGGCACGCCCTCGGCCTCGCCTTCGCCGGCCGCACCTACGACCAGACCGGCCTGCTCGCCGACGTGGACCTCGCCTTCCCCACCGGCTCCGGCCCGGATGCGGGCACGCTGCGCCTCAATCTGACGCGTGACGGCTTCGTCGGCCTGTTCCGCCTGGCCGGCGGCCGATACCGGCTCTTCGGCGCCGTCCCGCCCGGCCTCGCCCCGCCGACCCGCCGCGCACCCGGCGCCCGGGGCGAGATCTCCCACGAGCCCTACGGCGAGGTGCCCCTCTCCCAGATCCAGGACTGGTTCGACACCTATTTCCGCCTCGACGCCCGGATCACCGCCGCCCCGTGGACCGCCCTGTTCCGGGTGCACAGCAGGACCGCCGGACGGTTCCGGGTCGGCGACGTCTTCCTCGTCGGCGACGCCGCGCATATCCACAGCCCGGCTGGCGGGCAGGGCATGAACCTGGCCGTCGGCGACGCGTTCAACCTCGGCTGGAAGCTCGCGCTGGTGGCGCGCGGGCAGGCGCACGAGCGGCTGCTCGACTCCTACGAGGCCGAGCGCCGTCCGGTCGCGAAGGCGGTGCTCCGCGGCTCCGACCGCGGCTTCGCGCTCGAGACCCTGCGGCACCCGGCCGCCCGCTGGATCAGGTCGCACCTCGCCGGTCGTCTCATCGGACCGCTGACGCGGCTGCCCGCGGCCCGGTCCGCCGTCTTCCGGCTGTTCTCGCAGACCTGGATCGGCTACCGGGGCAGCCCTGCCGTCGCCGGAACCTCCGGCAGGGGGCCGCGTCCCGGCGACCGGGCGCCGTACGGCCATCTCGGCTCCACGGGCGAAAGCCTGTTCGACGTCATCGGCGGCACCCGGCACCACGTGCTGCTGTTCGAGGGCCCCGAACCCGGCCCGGCGGCCGCACACCGGAAACGGGTCGAGGACGTGCTCCGCCGCCACCCGATCGACGTACGCGTCCACACCGTGCCCGCGGCGGAGGCGGCGCTGCACACGCTCTACGGCGCCCGCCAGCCCCGCCTGTTCCTGATCCGGCCCGACGGCCACATCGCGTACGCCGGGTCCCCCGACGAGACCGGCCGCTTCGCCGCTTACCTGGACTGCCTCTGAGCGTCAGCCCGCCCTCGACACCTCGGTCGACCGGCCCCGGAGGTAGCGGCGGCCGGCAGCGGATGGCCCACGAGCGGCTCCTCCAGCGGGGGACCTGCGGAAACACTGAGCGTGTGGGGATGGGTCAGCGGCGGCGGGCAGGGTCCTGCTTGGCCAGAGCGGCGGCGATGGCTTCGGGACCGGGATTGACGTAAATGCCCAGCGTGCGCAGGTTCTGGTGGCCGGAGAGCGCCATCAGCATGGGTGCCGACCAGCCATCCTCACCCAGGTGGGTCAGCCTAGAGTGACGCAGCTGGTGCAGGGTGAAGCCCTGCCCGCTCGGATCGTGGCGCTTGGTGACTTGCTTGAACAGGTATTCGGCCCGCTCGTACGACAGCCGGGCCCGTCCGGTGTCTGGGCACAAGTCGGCGCTGGCCGGAGTGCGCCCGGGTCCCGGCCGCCGGTCGGTGACGAACACCGGACCGCAGGTACTGCCGGCAAGAAGGCGGGGCAGCAGCCGGGCGGTACCGGACTGCCAGAAAATGAACGCTGTGTCGCCGCCCTTGCGCACCACCCGGGCGCGCTTGTTGGCCAGGTCCAAATCGGGGACATCCAGGCCGAGAATCTCCTGAGCGCGGGCGGCGCTTTCGTAGGCGAGCTGCCAGAGCGTCTTGTCCCGGATCGCGGTGTCGCGGCGGGCCAGCAGCGCGGCGATGCGGTAGCGGGCGATCGCCTTGGTCCGGTCGGTGGTCTCCTTGCGCCGCTCCACCAGAGCGGCCAGGTCGGCGGTCGGCCAGCAGGCCGCGGCCCAGGTGGTGAAGGAGCGCACCGCCGAGCGGTGCCGGTTCCAGGTGCGGGCGGCCAGGTGCGGCCAGACAGTGGTAAAGACCACGGCAACCTGCTCGGGCGTCAGGCCGGCCAGCGGCACCGCGCGGCGCCGAGCTCGGTGCACAAGCGGCCGAGCGTCTGGCGGTATGAGCGGGCGGTGTCGCGGTCGAGCTGTGGGCGGGCGAGAAACTCCTCGACCGCCTCGCCCACACTCGGGCCGGGAATCAGCGAGACGATCGGAGCGGTCACCGCGATCTCCCTCGATGTGACAGGGAAGTGACCATTCCCTGTCACATCGATCAGGCCGGCTTCCGTCTCGTGGTTTGTTTGGTGGTGGACTGTTTCCAGGTGAGCGTTCCAGTGCCGTCTGGTTCCTGCTTGACGACCCATCCGGGAGGCCAGGTGCTGGGTTTCTTGGTGACCTCGGGACTTACCGCGTTGAGATCTTGGATGTGCGCGCCCTCTAGATGGATGGCCTTGGCGCCAGCCTCGTGGGTGGCCTCGTCAAAGTCCGCGCTCCCGGAGAAGGTCGCCCCATCGAACCGCGCGCCCTTGGCGAAGGCGACGTTCTGGAGTGCGTCGATGATCTCCCGCTGGCGGCAGTACAGGTAGGCCGCCAGCAACGTCACCTTGATCTCCTCCGGATGCGCGCGCAGATGACTGGGCGCCTCGGCCGCGACCCTCGCCCGCCAGGCCGCCAGCACGCCTGGCGCGACGTCGTCGAACACTTCCCCGGGCAGGTCCACCGCCCTGATCGCGCCGAGCTTGAACACCTCCCGCTCCATCCCGCTCCATCGTCTTGACACTGACGTTGCCGGGCTCCTCCCGGATCGCCGCGAACACGTCCGCGCCCTCGGGATCCGCTTCACCCTGGTCCTCGGCTTGGTCATGGCCCGCCTCCGATTGGCCGGAGGCGGTCTCATCGGGGTCGCTGGTGTCATCGTCGTCGCTCTGACCCTCGCGCCGGGCGATCAACGTGAGCATGCGCTCGATCACCTCTGTTGGGATCCGCGAAGCGATCCGCAACGTCAGGGTCTTCTCGGCCTGGTCAAGCCCGGAGCCGACGATCCGCAGCAGCCGTAGCTTGGACGGCGGCTCGATCTGTTCTTCCTTCAGGTGGTTTAACAGCGCCACCCGGACCCGATCTGGGCGCCGCTCGGCCGTACAGACGTTGCTGGCCAGCCACTCGGCTGCCTTCTCAGCATCGTCCACCCCGCACCCGCGGAACCCGGTGAACTTCCGGATGTCAGCGCGGTGGTCCTTGCTGGTACGCCCGTCCCACTCGTAGAACGCCAGGTCCAGGGCGGGCACTTTCACCGCCCGGGCAACGTAGTCGACCGCGTCATCGGGCAGTTCGGTCCGGCCACGGGGGAACCGGCCATGGAGCTGATGAAACTTGAGCATCAGCGCGAAGGCCAACTTTGTCGGCCCTCGCCGACCCGCCAGCAGCGCCATCTCCTCATCGAGGAGCGTCCAGTTCCCGACCAACTCGTTTTCGTCGACGACACGCGCCACGTCGCATCCGGCTTTCTCGCGGGCTCACGGCCATCTGGCCGCCGCAGGACCAACCCCCGAAACCGGATCAATACTGGCCGTACACGACCGGGCACGTCTCCGATTCGGCGAAAGATCCGGCAGAAGCCGACGAAGACCTCACTGACCAGGCTCAACACGCTCGCGTGTACTTGGTGACAGCTTCCTTGACGACAGGCCACTATGCACCCTAGCTACGTCTACCTAATCGGTGGCGACGAATGCCCCCGAGTGAAGATCGGGCATTCGAAGTCGCCCGAGCATCGCCTAGCGGAGTTCAAGACCGGCTTCCCTTATCGCATGCGAGCGCTGTGGCGACATGGAGGGGGCTCACGGCTTGAGTACGCGCTGCACAAGCGCTTCGAGCGTCAGCATCGCGAGGGCGAGTGGTTCGGGTTCGGCGAAGCAGACGCTGTTGCAGCCGTATCGACCGCGACGGCGGAACTATGGGACGGCGGCGCCATCGACGGCAACGTGCAAAAAGACTTCCAACCGCCCTCAACCTCAACGGCCTGTTCATGGCTTTCATGGCGCCCGGGAGCCTGGAAACCAACCCTTCATGGCCCGGGTCGCGCCAATACGTACCAGGGCTCTTCGCAGGCGCAGCAGCCTGTACAGCAGTCGATGAGGCCGGCCAAGGATGCAGCAATACAGTTGGAGGATATGGCTATAGGCCTAATGAACCGCGCGTGCCATATCCCAAAATCGAAGCAATTGAGTTCCAGAACCGCTGGATCCTGCGTCCCCAATTGCAGCTCAACGTGGTTGAGCTTGACCGCTGGCTTCGGCAGCGGTGTCGTGTACATGCAAGTCCCCTCCATCACATGTGATGCCTACCAGAATGGGAACCGCTGGACGTAATCAAACACCGAATACTGGCCTTCGATAAAAAACCAGAATGGCCCCCGCAATGAACGACTGATTTGCCGCCAACCGGACTTTCCGTGCAATCGTGAGGAGTAACGTCAGCGCATTCTCCTGCAGTTGAAATGAGGTGTTCCCGAGCCGGATATGCCTCTGAAAGTATGCCGTTTCTACTCGAGGGCGGCATCGCAACTCTGCGAGAAGCAGGGCTGCAACGCTCCTGACCGCCGACGTGCTGACAGACCCCAGCGGTGAATGAGCTCCGCCGAGAGTACCCCCGCCGGTATGCATCGCTACTGACAGCTTGGTGGCACGATGCGCTGACCTGGTACGGCAAATCCCCAGATCAGTGCACTCCAGGAGCTGTCAGTTAGTGGCAACACGTGCCACAAATGTCAGTGCGGCGTGGGGATCACAAAGCTGACGAGAGTGGCTGACCTAGGCCCAGTGGCCACAAAGGAAGGGCAAAGTCGGACCCGAGAGTGGGATAGTTGTCTTTCGCGATGTTACCGCGACCATCGACTACGCGCTGACCAGCGCACTGACACCCTCACGGCAAACGGGAACTGACAGTTTCGTGGCAATTTGCAGGCCCCCTGCGAGGGGCCAGGGCCGAAGCGTTCTCAGGTCGTGAGACCGAGTAGGTGCATGCCATCGGCTGGGTGGCTGCGGTAGTAGTCGGCGGCGGAGGCGATGTTGGTC
>NZ_JBEZDM010000053.1:0-57673 GCF_040648335.1 Nonomuraea sp. NPDC049158 | reverse complement strand
CGCCCCCAGGAAGTCACGCAGGATCTCCACCGCCAGTTGAGGGCGATCGGCGAACAGCTTGATGAGAGTGTCATGTCGGGGGGACGGCATGACACTCATTGTTACATCACGAGCACGTAAAGTGACGACCATTCGCCTCCTTTCGGCCCTCAGCCGGTGACCTGCGGTAGCACCTCTGCCCCGAGGCGGCGGATGTTCTCCAGAGTGCGCTGGTGGTCGCCCATTCCCTCGACCATGAGGATGAGGTGCTGGATTCCGGTGGCTTCCGAGGTGCGCAGGATGGACTCCACGCATTGAGCTGGGGAGCCGACCGGGTGGACGCGGGTCAGGAAGTCCACATATGCCGAAATATCCCGGGATGGTGGTTCTCTGTGGTCCACCGGTACGTAGCCGGCCAGGCCGGGCGTCAACCAGCGCGGCAGGGACTCCTTCAGGTCGTTTCGGGCTTCGGCGGTGGAGTTCGCCACGTGGGCGACGGCCGCCGCCATGTGGGCTTGGGGCGTTCCCCCGTGAGACGCGTACATGGAGATCATCGAGCTCTTCTGCAGGTCGTCGATGTGCATGCCGAGCAGCATCGGGAGGCCGCGCTTCGCGGCCAGTGCCACGGTCGGCGGGGAGGTGCAGGCCAGGACCGGGCGCAGCCTGGCCGGCGGGACCAGTGGCACTTCACGGAAGCTGAAGAACTCCCCCGCCGCCGACACCCGCTCCCCGGAGAGCGCGGCGAGCAGTACGTCCAGCGACTCCTCGAAGCCGTGCTCGAAGCGCTCCAGCCCGGTGCCGAACACCTCCAGGTCCACCCACGGCCCGCCCCTCCCGACGCCCAGCGTGAAGCGGCCGTCCGACAGGTGGTGCAGCATGGCCGCCTGTTCGGCCAGGGCGATCGGGTGCTGGGTGGACAGGACGCTCACGGCGGTGCCGAGGCCGATGCGGCTGGTCCTGCCGATCGCCACGGCCGCCAGCGTGGTGGCGGAGGGGCAGACGCCGTAGGACATGAAATGGTGCTCGGCGATCCAGGCATCGGCGAACCCGGCCTCCTCGGCCGCCACGATGAGGTCGAGAGCGCTCGCCAGCACCTGCTCCGACTTCTGGTCCGGAAATCGGGCCACGATGAGAAAAATCCCGATTCGCATTCCATCGATAATGGTCGATCCCGGCGCCAAGCCAATCGACCCGGCAAACAGAAGAAACCAACCGAAGGAGCTAACCGAAGAGGCTCGCCTGGCCCTCGCCCACCGCCGGGTCCCGGTGCCGCTTGAGGTGGCGCCAGCGAGGCAGGTCGTCCAGGTACGACCACGACAGCCGATGGTGCTCCGTGGGCCCCAGGCGGGCCAGCGCCTCCTGGTGCACCGGTGACGGATAGCCGGCGTTGTCCGCGAAGCCGTACTCGTCGCACCCGATCGTCCCCATGTACGCGTCCCGCCGTACCTTGGCCAGGACCGAGGCGGCCGCCACCGAGATGCTGGCCGAGTCGCCCTTGACCTCCAGGCGTACCGGCCACGGCGCCCCGATGTAGTCGTGCGAGCCGTCGAGGATCAGCGCGTCGGGCCGCACGGGGAGGGCGGCCAGGGCGCGGCGGGCGGCGCGGCGCAGGGCCTCCGTCATGCCGAGCTCGTCGACCTCGGTGTGGGTGGCGTCGCCGAAGCCGATGCCGACCGCCCAGGACTCCAGGGAGGCGGCCACCGTCCCGCGCTTGGCGGCGGACAGCTGCTTGGAGTCCGTCAGCCCGGCGGGCGGGTCCGACAGGTCGGTGATGACGGCGCACACCGTCACAGGACCGGCCCACGCGCCCCGGCCCACCTCGTCGAGGCCCGCGACCGTGGTCGTGCTGCGCTGGGAGAGCAGCAGGTGCTCGATGTCATAGGTGGGCGCCATGGGCACCAGACGTTATCGCTCCGCGAGCGATACCGGATCCAGATCGGCGGCGAGATAGCGCGCGGCGACGTGGATGGCCCGCAGCGTCACCGACACCGACGGCCGGTGGACGCTGGAGCCGCGCGCGACGGCCCGTATCTCGCGGCCCACCGGATTGCCGGGGAACTGGCGGACGGCGATGCCGCGCACGCCGGCGGCCAGCGCGAGCGCGGGCACGGCGGCGATCCCGATGCCCTTGGCGACCAGCGACAGGATCGTGCCCAGCCCCTCGAACTCCCACGGCGTCGGCCTGGTGCCGCCCACGTCCACGAAGAGCCGGTCGACCGCGAGGCGCGACGGCTCCCCGTCCGGCGTGGCCATCCACGGCTCGTCACGCAGCTCGCGCAGGTCCAGGGGCACCTCGGGGTCGGCCAGCCGGTGCTTGCGCGGCACCACCAGCACCAGCGGGTCGTTCAGCAGCGGGAACGTCCGCAGGCTGTCGCTGTCGCCGACCCGCCCGTACCAGTCGTCGACGAGCGCGATGTCCACCTCGCCCGCCTGCACCTCGCGCATGCCCCGCCCCGACCGGCTCTGCCCGAGCCTGAGCGTCAGCTCGGTGTAGCGGCGCAGCGAGCGGGCCAGCGCGGGCGCGAACGCGACCGCCGCCGTGGGGAAGGCGGTCACCACCACCCGGCCGGACGGCGTGCCCGCGTGGGCCGAAAGGTCGGATTCGGCCTCTTCGACCATGGACAGAATGCGTTCGCCGTGGATCACCAGGCGGCGGCCCGCGTCGGTCAGCTCGGCGCTGCGCGCGGTCCGGTCGATCAGCGCGGTTCCGGTCTCGCGTTCGAGGGCGGCCAGCTGCTGGGACACGGCGGAGGGACTGTACCCCAACGACTCGGCGGTCGCTGAGATGCTGCCCCGACGGGCAAATTCGCAGATCAGCACCAAGCGCCGCAATTCGAGCATCGGACTTCCTTCCGCCCACCCACAAAAAGCCTCGCTTGTGGTGATGCCTTCATCCAATCACGCTGGGAACGTGACAAACATGACGGTTACCCTCTCCGCCACTCTGGCGACCAACGAAGACATCGAGCGAAGACGGCGCGCCGGGGAACGGGTGCTGCACCTCGCCTTCGGCGAGGCCGGCCTGCCCGTCCACCCGGCGCTGCGCGACAAGCTGGTCGCCGCATCCGAGCGCAACGGCTACGGGCCGGTCGCGGGGGCGGCCGACCTGCGGGAGGCGGCGGCGGGCTACTGGACACGACGGGGCCTGCCCACCGACCCCGAACTGGTCGTCTGCGGCCCCGGCAGCAAGTCACTGCTGTACGGCGTGCTGCTGGCCATCGGCGGCGACATCGTCCTGCCCATGCCCAGCTGGGTCAGCTACGCGGCGCAGGCCGACCTGGTCGGCGCCCGTCCGATCATGGTCGCGCCCCCGCAGGGCCAGGGCGGCGTACCGGATCCGGAGCGGGTGACCTCGGCCGTGCTGCACGCTCGCGCCCAGGGCAGAACCGTCCGCTCGGTGCTCGTGACGCTGCCCGACAACCCCACCGGACGCCTCGCGCCGCCGCAGACCATCCAGCGCCTGGTGGAGGTCGCCCGCGAGCTCGATCTGTACATCATCTCGGACGAGATCTACCGGGACCTGCTGCACGACCCCCTGCTTCCCTTCACCTCGCCCGCGGACCTGGCGCCCGAGCGCACGGTCGTCACCACCGGGCTCAGCAAGAGCCTGGCGCTGGGCGGCTGGCGGATCGGCGTGGCCAGGCTGCCCGACGAGGCGTACGACCTGCGCGCCAGACTGCTCGCGGTGGCGAGCGAGATCTGGTCCGCCCCGGCCGCTCCCGTGCAGGAGGCCGCCGCCTACGCCTTCACCGACCCGCCCGAGCTGGTCGAGCGCATCCTGCGCAGCCAGCGGCTGCACGGCACGCTCGCCCGCGCGGTGCGCGACAGGTTCACGGAGATCGGCGCGTCGGTGCCCACTCCCCAGGGCGGGTTCTACCTCTACCCGGACCTGAGCCACCTGCGGCTCGGCGGCTCGGCCGAGATCACCCGGCTCCTGCTGGAGGAGCACGGCATCGGCGTGCTGCCCGGCCACGCGTTCGGCGACGATCCCACCGCCGCGCGGGTACGGGTCGCGGTGAGCCTGCTCTACGGGGACACCACGGAGGAGCGACTGGCCGCGCTGACCAGCCCCGATCCGCTCCAGCTGCCGTGGATCGCGGCCAATCTGGACCAGCTGTCGATGGGCTTGACGGAGCTCTCGCTGGCGCGGCGGAGCCCGGTGCGTGAACGGCACCCGGCGCTCGTGCCGACGCCATGTCACAGTTAGGCGAAACTTTGTCCACGGGCCGGTGCGGAGACCCCGCAATCGGCCCGTTGACCTGCATGAATACCCAGGTTGCAACAAGCTGCAAAGAATGGTGGGCGAGTGCTGTTCTCTCCCATACCGAGCAGCCTCCATCATGTGCTCATGCCCGCTCTTGTCACCTTGTCCGGGCGCCTCGTGCGCCTGGAACCTCTCAGCCTCGCGGTGATCGACGACCTCGTCGCCGCGGCGAGTGAAGACCGCTCCACGTATGCCTTCACCCGTGTCCCGGCCGGCCGGGACGAGATGGTCTCCTATGTGGAGGCCGCACTGGCTGAGCAGGCGGAGGGCCGCACGCTGCCCTTCGCCGTCCGGTGGCTGAACACCGACCGTGTGGTCGGTGCCACCCGTCTCATGCACCTGGAGTACTGGCAGGGCCCCATGCCCTGGCCGCCGGGTACGCGGGGCGCGGTGGGCGAGGTCCCGTCCGTGGCCGACATCGGTTACACCTGGCTGGGCGCCTCCGCCCAGGGCACGGGTGCGAACCGGGAGAGCAAGTACCTGATGCTCTCGCACGCCTTCGAGACGTGGAACGTCCACCGCATCACGCTCAAGTCAGACGTACGCAACAACAGGTCCCTGGCCGCGATAGCCGCCTTGGGCGCGCATTTCGACGGGATACGCCGGGCGGAATGCAGGGGCGCGGATGACACCGTCCGAGATACGGCGTACTACTCGATCCTGAACTCGGAATGGCCCGGGATTCGAGAACGCCTGGCCCAGAGGCTTGTCCTCGCGGCCGAGGCAGCATAAGGAAGCATCCGTGAAGGCCCCGCCATACGGCGGGGCCTGTGTCTTGATTGCCCCATATATGCCAGTGTCATGGCCGCCCCCGCGTTATCGGGGCCATGCCGCTGTTGACCCTCAGCATCCGCCGCGTGGCTCAACACCCGATTAAAGGCCGATCAACGCTTCGGTTAACGAATGGGCGGATGCCTATCTGTTGCGCAAGGATGGACCTATCATTTGGTAACAAATCTTTCCATTGCGTTGGAGACAGGCGACATGACTGGTCAGAGCGGCGAAGGCGGGCTGAGGTTCGCCGTGCTCGGCCCCGTCCGCGCGTGGCGCGATGGCCAGGAACTCGACCTGGGCACCCCGCTGCAGCGCTCCATTCTCGCCATGCTGCTCCTGCGGGAAGGCCGTGCGGTTACGCCGACCGAGATGATCGACGCGGTGTGGGGCGAGGACGCGCCGCCGCGAGCCCTCGGTGCGCTGCGCACGTACGTCTCCAGGTTGCGCACGGTCCTGGAACCCGGCAGGGCCGCCCGTTCCCGGCCCGAGCTGCTGACCTCCGTCGGCCGGGGGTACGCGCTGCGGCTGCCCGACGACTCGCTGGACCTGACCCGGTTCGAGCGCGGCATCCATGAGGCCGAGGCCGCGCGCCGGGCCGGTAGGCCGCGGGAGGCCGCCGAGGGTCTGCGGGCCGCGTTGTCGCTGTTCGAGGGCGAGCCGCTGGCCGGGGCCGTCGGGCCGTACACCGAGCATCAGCGTGACCGGCTCGTCGAGCGGCGGATCAGTGTGGTCGAGACGCTCATGGACCTGGACCTGGAGCTGGGCGAGCACGCCGCGGTCGTGTCCGAGCTGATCGCGCTGACCGCCGAGCATCCGCTGCGTGAGCGGCTGCGCGCCCAGCTGATGCTGGCCTACTACCGGTGCGGCCGGCAGGGCGACGCGCTGGCCGTCTTCACCGAGACGCGCGACGCGCTGATCGAGGAGCTGGGCATCGAGCCCGGCCACGAGCTGACCGCGCTGCACCAGCGCATCCTGTCCGCCGACCCCACGCTGGCCGTGGCCGAGGTGGCCGAGGAGGAGGCGCCGGAGGAACGCGCGCCGACGCTCGAGCTGCCCCGCCCCGCCCAGCTGCCCGCCGCCGTGAGCGACTTCACCGGGCGCATGGACATCGCCGGGCGGCTGCGCGCGCTGCTGTCGTCGAAGCCGGCCGAGGGCGTGCCGGTGGCCGCGATCTGCGGGATCGGCGGGGTGGGCAAGACCACCCTGGCCGTGCACGTGGCGCACGCGGCCGACGACCTGTTCCCCGACGGCCAGCTGTACGCCGACCTGCGCGGCTACACCGACGAGGCGACCGGTCCCGAGTCGGCGCTGGGCGCGTTCCTGCGCGCGCTGGGCGTGCCGTCCGACGTCATCCCGGAGCGGCTGGCCGAGCGCTCCGCGCTCTATCGGTCGCTGCTCGCCGAACGGCGCATCCTCGTGCTGCTCGACAACGCCCACAACGCCGAGCAGGTGGTCCCGCTGCTGCCCGGCTCCTCGGGCTGCGCGGCCATCGTCACCAGCCGCCACAAGCTGGCCGACCTGCCCTCTGCCCGGCTGTTCGACCTGGACGTGATGGACCCGGACGAGGCGCTGACGCTGTTCGCCTCGGTGGCCGGGACCGAGCGAGTGGCGGCCGAGCACGGCGCCGCCATGGACGTGGTCGCCGCCTGCGGGTTCCTGCCGCTGGCCGTACGGATCGTGGCCGCCCGGCTGGCCGCGCGGCTCTCGTGGACGGTCGCCTCGCTGGTGCCCCGGCTGACCGACGAGCAGCGCCGTCTCGACGAGATGCGGGTGGGCAACCTGGCGGTCGAGGCGACGTTCGCGCTCGGCTACGGGCAGCTGGACACCGCCCAGGCCCGCGCGTTCCGGCTGCTGTCGCTGCCCAACGGGCCCGACTTCTCGGTCGGAGCGGCGGCCGCCGTCCTGTCGATGAGCGCGTTCGCCAGCGAGGACCTGCTGGAGTCGCTGGTCGACGCCAGCCTGCTGGAGGCGCCCGCGCCGGGCCGCTACCGCTTCCACGACCTGCTCAAGCTGTTCGCCCGCCGGACGCTGGAGAAGTCCGAACGGCCGCAGGCCCGCACGATGGCGCTGCGGCGGCTGCTCGGGTTCTACCTGGCCTCCGCCCAGTCGGCGCACCGGCTGGCCTACGAGGGCAGCATGATCGCCGACAACCTCCAGGTGGACGGCAGCGGGCTCTCCTTCAACAGCGTCAACGAGGCCGTCGCCTGGCTGGTGGCCGAGGGCGACTCGCTGTTCGCCGCGATCAACCAGGCCGCCGCCACCGCCCGCGCCCCCGAGCCGCTGCTGCCCGCCGGTGACCTGCTGGTGGCCATGGAGCCGCTGCTGGAGTCGGGCACCCACACCCGTGAGTTCGACCAGGGCACGCGGGCCGTGCTGGGCACCGCCACGCGAATCGGCGACGCCGGGAGCGAGCTGCGAGCCCGCTACGTGCTCGGCCGGGTGCTGTTCGCGAGCAACAAGCTCACGCAGGCCGAGGAGCAGTTCAGGATCGTGCACGAGCTCTCGGTCGCGCGCGCGGAGAAGGTCGTCACCGGCGAGGTGATGAACGCGCTGGCCGTCGTCGTGGGCCGGCAGCGCCGCCACGCCGAGGCGCTGACCTGGTTCGAGTCGGCGATGCGCTGGTATCGCGAGAACGGCGTACCGGCCGGCGAGGCCCTCGTGCTCAGCTACTCGGCCCGCGACCATCTGGGCCTCGGCCGCCCCGAGGACGCGATCGCCGCGGCGGAGAAGGGCCTGGCCATCTTCACCGAGATCGGCAGCGGCGCCGGCACCGCCCGCGCCCGCTACCACCTGGGCATCGTCCTGTCGCGGGTCGGCCGCATCGCCGAGGCCGTCCATCACCACGCCGAGTGCCTGGCCTTCTTCCGCGCCAGCAAGCAGCGCGTGTGGGAGCAGCGGGTCTGCTCCCGGCTCGCCGAGACGTTCATCGCCGCCAAGCGCTACCCCGATGCCGTACGGCACGCAGAGGAGGCGCTGGTGGTGTCGAGGGAGATCGGTCATCCCTATGGTGAGGCGCTGTCGCTGATGGTGCTCGGCGAGGCGCTCGAAGGTCTGGGCAGCGCCACGAGGAGCCTCGACTGCCTACGGCAGGCCTTCGACATCTTCTCGCTGCTCGGCGCTCCCGAGGCGGACGACCTCAAGGTCCGCCTCGACAAGGCTTTGATCATCAAGCCCGTCGCCGGCTCCGACGTCGAGCCGGTCGTCAGTCCTGTCGTCGGTCCGGTCGTCAGTCCTGTCGTCGGTCCGGTCGTCAGTCCTGTCGTCGGTCCTGTCGTCAGTCCTGTCGTCGAGCCGGTCGTCAGTCCCGTCGTCGATTCGGTCGCCAGTCCCGTCGAGCCCTGAGTACAGCTCGTCGTCCAGACGTGTCATCCACACATGGTTGATCAAGGCTGTCCCTTTGGGAGTCACGGATCCCCCGTGATGCGTGCAGGTGGCGCGATTGCTAGCCCGGCCGGTCATCTGACCGTCACGCGTCGCTAGGGGGCCCGGTTATCCGGATGCTCCGCGTAACGGCTAGCCGCCTCACATCGACGACCGGCCGGACCCGACACGAGCCTCGAACCCCCCGGGCTCGTGTCTTGGTGAGAAGCCTCCACCCGGGGGGTCAACATCGGATCAACGGTCGATCAAAGCAGGAAATAACCCTCGGCGATGAGCGGCCGGATGGCGTCGGTGTGCAGGATCTCCCCGTCGCCGACCAGCTCGGCGATGACGTTGAGCAGCGGGCCGAGGGCGAGGTCGCCGTCGCAGACGCCGGCCAGGGCCGCCTCGACGGTGCCGACCTCCCTGCTGCGGCGCAGGCCCTCCGTCTGGCGCAGCACGATGCGCATGGGGTCTTCCGCGCCCGGCAGGCCGATGCGCTCGTCCAGCAGGCCCGCCACGGTCCGCAGGTGGGCCGAGTCGAGGAATCGCACCCGGTGGGCGGTCGCGATCGAGTCGAGCACGCCGTCGACGTAGTCGCCGACGGGCAGCGTGACCTGGTGGGTGAGCTGCTCCACGCGGACCACCGGGTCGAGCGTGCCCGCGTTGCGCATGGTGATCCAGCCGAAGCCGATGCCCCGCACCTTGTGCTCGTCGAACCAGCCCAGCCAGCGGTCGTAGTGCTCGGTGTAGCCGGGGGTGCCCTGCACGGCGGCGTCGCGCAGCCACAGCTCGACGTACTCGGCCGGGTCCTGGACGTCCCGCTGGACCACCCAGGCGTCGCATCCGGTCTCCCCGAGCCAACCGCCGACCCGATCGCGCCAGTCCTCGTCCGCCACGTGCAGCCAATTGGCCAGGAAGTGGGCCTGGCCGCCCGGATTGAGGAAGCGGGGGGTCTGTCGTACGAGATCGCGGCAGAACGCGTCGCCGTCGGCGCCCGTTTCGCGATAGGTCAACCGGCCGCCTGGCGAGATGACGAACGGCGGGTTGGAGACGACGAGGTCGAACAGCTCCCCCTCGACCGGCTCGAACAGGGAGCCGGCGCGGGCGTCCACGCCCTCGATCCCGGACAGCCGCCAGCTGAGCCGGGCCAGCTCCAGCGCGCGGGGGTTGAGGTCGGTGGCCACGATCTCGTCGGCGCGGTCCGCCAGGTGCAGCACCTGTACGCCACAGCCCGTGCCGAGGTCGAGGGCCCGGTGGACGGGGCGGCGGGTGACGAGCTGGGCCAGGTTGGCCGAGGCGCCGCCCGCGCCCACGACGTGGTCGGGGCGGAGCGCCGGGTCGCCGGGCCGTACCTTGCGATCGGAGACGACGTATCCGCCGGTCTCCCAGGGCTGGAGGTGCACGGTGGCGCGTACGTGCTCGCCCTCGGCGGCGACCAGGCCCGACGCGCGGGCCTCGTCGAGAACTCCGGCAGGGAACCGCGCGGCCGGGACGGCGGCGCCGAGCCACCAGAGCCGGATCAGCGCGGCCAGCGGGTCGCCGTCGGCCGTGGCGCGCAGAGCCGGGACCAGCTCCTCGCGGGACAGGGCCGAGGCCGCCATGGCGCCCAGCCGGTCGCGGACGCCGTCAATCGAGTAGCCGGTCTCGAGGAGGTGATCGCGCAGTCGTTCCACGACACCATCCTTTCACCGCAGAATCCCGCGCATGATCCGATACCCGCAGTAATCATACTGTTACCGAAACGTCCAAGCGTTTTGCAAGTGGGCCACGATATCTCTATGAAGACCCACGCTCGGCGTTAGAAGAGGAGCGGATCAATGCAGATCCCTTGCCTGGCCTGCGAGTCCCGTTTCTGGCCCGACGACTACTTCCGCGCCTGCTCCGACTACAACCGCGGGCTGGACCTGGTCTCATGGACCTGCCCCAGCTGCGGCAACCGCGACGACCTGCGGGTGCTGCCGGGCGAGCTGGGATTCGGCTACCCCTGCCGGGGCCGCTTCGACGTGCACGCGCGGGTACGCGTGCCGGGATTGCGCAGGCAGCGTGGTGATCTGCGGCTGGACATCTCGCTCGACACGGCCTGCTGGCGGGTGCCGTCCCGGATCAGGCCGGCCACTAGCGCTGCCGCAGGCTCTGCCAGGCGGCCTCACCGAGCCCTTTGATCTCCTCCTCCGTCGGCGTGTGGGCGCCGGCGAACCACAGGCGGCACATCTCCTGCGCCGGTCCGAGCCACAGCACGTAACACATGGTCGGGTGGACGACCTGGAGTCGGCCGTTCTTCATGTGCGGCCGCCACCAGTCGGACACCTGGCGGAAGAAGGCGCGCCTGGCCTCCGCCACCTCGGCGCCGCCCGGCTCGTTCTTGCGCGGCGGGCGCTCGCTGACCAGGAGCCTCGCGCGCTCCGGGTGCTCGCCGGCCCACCGCATGTGCAGCGCCACGACGGCCTCGATGCCGTCGCGGGCCTCCTCGTGGCTGACCAGCTCGGCGAGGAAGGCCGCCTGATAGGCGGTGAGGATCTCCGCGTAGAGGACGCCGAAGACGTGTTCCTTGCTGGCGAAGTGGTGGTAGAAGCTGCCGACGCTTACGCCGCTCTCCTCCCGGAGGCTGGCCAGCGTGGTGGCCGACACCCCGTCCTGGCTGAATCGGCGCAGGGCACCGTCAATGATGCGGGTGCGTCCGTCGCGTCCGTTCTTGGCACTCTTCACACTGTCAATGGTGGAGCAACAGAACCTTATTCCGCAAATACCTCCGCCCGTTGGATCCTAGCGGTCACCTCGACCGTCCCGGAAGCCACCTTCATCTGAGCGTCCGGCCAGAGTCTGCGGATCATCCTGAGCACCCGCCTGTTCTCTCCCATGACGTCCATGCCGACGGTCTTCGCGCCCCGCACCGCGGCCCTGAACAGCAGCACGTCGATCAGGTGCGGCCCGAGCCCCTTGCCCTGCCACTCGTCGGCGACCACGACGGCGATCTCGACGTCGGCCGCCTCGCCCCGGTAGCTCATGGCGTGGCCGATGATCTCGCCGTCCAGGGTGACGACCAGGGCGTCCCTGTGGTCGTCCAACGCGATGAGCACCCGCACCAGGCTGGCGGCCGGGGTGCCGATGCCGGTGAAGAAGCGCAGGGTCTGCGTGTGCAGGGACAGCCGGGTGAGGAAGCGCCGGAGCCGTTCGGTGTCGTCGGGCCGGGCGGGCCGGATCTGAGTTCCGAGCATGAACCCAGCTTCCTCTCCTTTTCCTGGGTCTGTCAATTGAACTCAGGTATGATATGGCGCATGAACGTGGCATTCCAGGTGAACAACTGCTCCATCGAGCGCACGTTGGACATCGTCGGGGAGAAGTGGACCTTCCTGGTGCTGCGCGAGGCGTTCCGCGGCGTCCGCAGGTTCGCCGACATGCAGGCGATCACCGGCGCGCCCCGGCAGGTGCTCAGCGCGCGACTGGCGCGACTGGTCGACGAGGGCCTGCTGCGCAAGGAGCCCTATCGCGAGCCCGGCCAGCGCCAGCGTGACGAATACCGCCTGACCGAGAAAGGACGAGACCTCTATCCCCTGCTCGTGGCGCTCATGCACTGGGGCGACAAATACCTCGCCGGTGACGAGGGACCACCCGTGCTGCTGACCCACCGCGACTGCGGGGCGCCCATCGAGCAGCACTTCCGCTGCGCCGAGGGCCACGAGGTCGCGGGCCCCCGCGAGGTGACGGCGCTCCCCGGTTCAGGCGCGGAGCTGAAGTCCGCCTAAATCCCAGCGGAAGTGTCGCGCTGGAGAGCGCGCAGGCACCAGCGGAAGTCGACCAGCGTCAGCAGCGCCGCCCCCGACAGCAGCACCGCGACGGCCGCGGTGCGCACGATCAGGTACGTCTGGATCGTCTGGCTGAGCAGCAGCCACAGGCTCAGCGAGGCGTTGCCGAACTGCGCGCATCCCCACACCAGCGACTGCCTGGCGAAGAAGCGCCGCATCACCGGCCGCTCGATCACGTGCTCCGGCAGCGGCACCAGATCCTCCGCCACCCGCTGCGCCAGCGGCCGGCGCAGCCGGGCGGTCGCCAGGAACCCGGCGCTCGCGCAGAAGACACCCAGGGTCGGCTGCAGGAAGAAGATCACCGCGCTACCCGACAGCAGCGCCAGCACCGCCCGGACGGTGACCGTGCCCGCGGCCAGAAGAACCGCCCCCGGCACCGCCCTGCGCCTGGCCAGCCGCCAGACCACACCCCCGTACACCCAGGCCACGGCCACCACGATCCCGCCGGTGATCCCGGAAAGGATCATCCCGACATAGAAGACGGCGACGGGCAGGATCATGCCCTCGAACACGCGGGGCACGGCGTGGCGCACCAGACGGCCGAACCGGGGCAGCTCGAACGCGGGCGCCTCGGACGGCGCGGCAAGCACGGTCATATGGCTTTGGAGGCGCTCTCTGGAGGGGGAGCTGATCGGACGAATCCCGACCGTACGCGATGAAGCGGCGTTCGGTAAGTGTTTCGACCAGATTGCGATTAGGTCACGCTCCGGCAGACCGAGCCAGGTGAAGGAGCATCGACCCCGGTGCCTACGCTTAAGGGGTGTACCGGTTCCTTCTCACGCCCCGCTGGATCTCGCTCCACATCGTGGTGCTGCTGGTGATCCCGGCCTTCGTATTCCTGGGCCGATGGCAGTTCGGGCGCTTCGAGGAGCGATCGGCCAACAGCACGCAGGTCACCGCGAACCTGGCGGCCGGCCCCGTGCCCGTGGAGAGCCTGGTGGGCAAGGGGGCGCGGGAGGCCGACCGGTTCAGGACGGTCACGGCGTCCGGAAGCTACGACACCAGCCACGCGCTGGTGGTGCGCAGGCGGCCGCAGGAGGGGCAGCTGGGCTTCTACGTGCTGACCCCGCTGGTCACCGGTCCGGGTCAGGCCGTGCTCGTCAACCGGGGATGGGTGAAGGCCGGGGCGACCGCCGACGCGCCTCCTGAGGTGCCGCCGCCGCCGACGGGTCAGGTAACTGTCACCGGGAGGCTACGTCTCAGCGAGACCGAGGCGACGGCCGGAGTCAAGGAGCGCGCCGGTCTGCCGCCCGGTCAGGTGCTGCTCATCGACACCGGGAAGATCGGCAAGGCGCTGCCGTACCAGCTCATGGGCGGTTACGTGGAGCTGACCGAGCAGCGGCCGGCGGCGGCGCCCGCGCCCGCGCCCGCGCCCGCGCCGGTGCCCGCGCCCGACGTGGGCGCCGGGGGCGGCCTCAACCTCGCCTACGGGGTGCAGTGGTGGCTGTTCATCGGCGTGGCCATCGGCGGCTGGATCCTGCTCATCCGGCGCGAGGTGGCCGACAGGAAGGCCGCGGAGAACGCGCCGGCCCAGGAAGTCGGGGCGTCCAGCAATTAAGGTGGATAGGGTGATCCGCCACATAGAGTTCGCAAGTATCTACAACTTTCGTGACGTAGGTGGATATGCCGCAAAGGACGGGCAAACCGTCCGGTGGCAACGGCTCTATCGTGCCGACTCACTCGGCTGGCTGGCGGGAGACGATCTCATCACGTTCCAGGCCCTCAAGGTGCGGACCGTCATCGACCTGCGCCATCCCTTCGAGGTGGAGCGGACCGGCCGGGTGCCCGACTCCGACGGGCTCGACTACCGCAACCTGCCCATCGAGGGCCGCCGCTGGGACATCAACACCTACGACGACCGGCTGGGCGTCGAGAGATACCTGGCCGACCGCTACCTCGAGGTGACCGAGGACGGGATCGACAATCTCCGGTCGGCCATCGAGACGATCTCCCAGTCCGGCAGCGCGCCCGTGGTCGTGCACTGCGCGGCGGGCAAGGACCGCACCGGGCTGCTCACCGCGCTCATCCTGAGCCTCGTCGGCGTGGCGGACGAGGACATCATCGACGACTACGCGTTAACGGGCCTGGCCACCGAGCGCTTCATCGCGAGCTGGCAACGCAGGCATCCGAACGCCACCCGATGGCCCGGTTTCGGGGTGGCGCCGGCCGACGCGATGCGGTTGTTCCTCGCCGATCTGACCGCCCGGCACGGCTCGGTCGCGAACTACTGTACGGACGTCCTGCAGGTCGACGCGGGGACCATCGAAGAGCTGCAGAATAGTCTTCTGTCCCGGACTGAACCGATCTCCGGTGGGTAGGCGGCATCGGGGTTCGCAGAGCAGCAACCTCGCAAAGCGGACCTCCTGGCCCGGGGTCGCCACATCCCCCTCCCGGCGATCCCGGGTCCTCGGGCATAGTGGATACCCAACGGAGACGTCGCAGCTTGTTCGACGTTATGCGGCCGTCGTACGGTTACCTGCGTGACTACGCCGCTGCTCCCCGATCCGGATCCGAGGCGGCGCGACTATGTGATCATCTCCGCCGACGATCACCTGATCGAGCCGCCAGACCTTTTCGAAGGCCGGCTCGCGGAGAAATACGCCGAGGTCGCGCCAAAGGTCGTGGAGACGGAGGGCGGTCACCAAGTCTGGCGCTACGGCGGCGCCACATACCCGTGTGCCGGGCTCGACGTGGGCGCCGGTCTGCCCCGCGAGCAGTGGACGCTCGACCCGGTCAGGTTCGAGCACATGCGCCCCGGCTGCCACGACATCGAGGCCCGCATCGAGGACATGGACCTGGCCGGCATCTGGGCGGCGCTCTGCTTCCCCGGCATGCTGGCCGGCCAGTCGGGCATGCCGTTCGCCAGGACCCGCGACCAGGAGCTCGGCCTCGCCCTGGTCAAGGCGTGGAACGACTGGCACATCGACGTCTGGGCGGGCACCTACCCCGAGCGCATCATCGGCCTGCAGCTGCCCTGGCTGCCCGATCCCGACCTCGCCGCCAAGGAGATCAGGGCCAACGCGGCCCGCGGCTTCAAGGCCGTGGTCTTCCCCGAGTTCCCGACCCGGCTGCGGCTGCCGTCGATCCACAGCGGCCACTGGGACCCGTTCTTCGCCGCCTGCGAGGAGACGGGCACCGTCGTCTGCCTGCACACCGGAGGCTCCAGCTGGTCGCCGGTGCCCTCGCCCGACACGCCCATCGAGGCGATCACCACGCTGATGCCGACCAGCGCGATGTTCGCCTGCGCCGACTGGCTCTGGTCGGGACTCCCGCTGCGCTACCCCAACCTGCGCATCCTCATCGTGGAGGGCGGCGTGGGCTGGCTGCCGATGCTGGCCGCGCGGGCCGACTACGCGCTGGATCACCCCGTGGCGGGCGAGGCGCAGTGGGACGGCGGTCTCAAGCCCAGCGAGGTGCTGCGCCGCAACTTCTACTTCGGCACCCTCGACGACCACTCCCTGTCGGGGGTGCGGCTGGCGGTCGGCCTCGACCACGTGCTTCAGGAGAGCGGCTACCCGCACTCCGACTCGACCTGGCCCGACACCCAGCAGGCGGTGTCACAGAACCTTGGCACGCTTCCGCCGGCCGACATCGCCAGGGTCGCCTACGGCAACGCCGCCCGGTTGTTCGGCCACCCGCTGCCGTCACGAGCCTGGCTCCGGATGGAGGAGTTCTAGCGCCGTCGAGGTCGCTTGGGTCCAGGGCCGTCGAGCTTGCCCTGGACACTTCCCTGGATGGTCGTGCGCTCCCAGTCCACGTAGCGTCCGCTCTCGCCGAGCAGCGAGGCGATCAGCCAGAGGAAGACCCCGAAGTCGTCCACGACACCGATGAGCACGAGGAAGTCCGGCACCAGGTCGATCGGCGAGATCATGTAGATCACGCCGAACCCCATCAGCGCCAGCTTGCTCTTGCCCATGCCGTCGTACTCGCCGCGCATCACGGCGCCGATCATGCGCGGGATCGCTCGTAACCTGGCCGTCAAGCCCGGCGTGCCGGGCTTGCTCACTTCGCGGTATGTACGCCAGGCCGCCGCAGCCCGTCCTGCCTTCGCCATCATGTCGCTCCTCATACCCGGGCCTCTCACGACATAACGCGTCACGCCCAGAGCCGAGTTCCCGAGGCTCGGCCCCCCGATGGTCAGCGCAGCGCGGCGTGCTCGAACGGCCGGGCGGCCTCGATCTGCGCCGCGACCCTGACCAGCAGATCCTCCCGCCCGGCCGCGGCCACCAGCTGGACGCCCACGGGCAGGCCCGCCGCGGTCCTGTGCAGCGGCAGCGAGATCGAGGGCTGGCCCGTCGCGTTGACCGGCGCGGTGAAGGACACGGCGTGCGCGGTCCTGCCGAACGCGGTGCTCAGGTCGTCCGGCGGGATCCACCCGAGCGGGAACGGCGCGACGCCGAGAGAGGGCATCAGCAGCAGGTCGTACCCCGACGCCCACCACGCCGCCATCCGCCTGCGGAACCCGTCGATCCACTGGGTGGCCAGGATGTGGGCGGCGGCGCTGTGCCCGCGCCCGGCGCCGACCATGGCGGCGTTGCGCGGCTCCAGCTCCTCCAGCTCGACCGGCTTGCCGCGCCAGACGCCGATGCTCTCGATCTCGGCGGCCAGGTTGTTCGCCACGATGGCACCGAAATGGAGAGGGAAGTCCGGGTCGCCGAGCGCCTCGGGGCAGCCTGGGGCCACGTCGTGGCCGAGCTCCGACAGCAGGGCGGCGGTCACGTCGACCGCCTCGGTCAGCTCGGCGACCGCCGGCACGTCGTCTCTCGGGTGCGTGGCGACGAAGCCGACGCGCAGCCGTCCAGGGTCCGCGCCGACCTCCTCGGCGAGCGGTCGCGGCAGGCGAGGGGCGTCGTAAGGGTCGCCCTGTACGTAGCCGGACACGAGATCGAGCGCCGCGGCGGTGTCCCGCACGCTCCTGCTGACGAATCCCGGGCACGAGAAGCCGCTCCAGCCCTCGCCGGCCGACGGTCCCGCGCTGGAGCGTCCACGGGTCGGTTTGAGCCCCACCAGCCCGCACAGGGCCGCCGGGATGCGGATCGAGCCGCCGCCGTCGCTGGCCGTGGCCAGCGCCGCCATCCCGGCCGCGACCGCGGCCGCCGACCCGCCGCTCGACCCGCCCGCCGAGTAGCTCGGGTCGTAGGGGTTGCGCGTGGGTCCGTACGCCACGGGCTCGGTGGTGATCGTGCTGCCGAACTCGGGAGTGTTCGTACGGCCCAGCACGACGAACCCAGCGGCCCGCAGCCGGGCCGTACCGTATCCGTCCTCCTTGACCACGACGCCGTCGAGCGTCCGCGAACCCGCGCCGTACGGCTCACCCGCCTGCGGCCAGCCCAGGTCCTTCAGCAGGATCGGCACACCACGGAAGGGGGCGTCGGCGGGGATGGCGTCGAGCTCGGCCAGCGCCCGCTCGAACCGCCGGTGGATCACCGCGTTCAGCTCGCCGTCGTGCGCCTCGATCCGGGCGATCGCCGCCTCGACCAGCTCGCGCGGCGACACCCGCCCGTCGCGGACGGCACTGGCCTGCTCGGTGGCGTCAGAGCTCAGTACGTCGTCCATCGCATCCTCCCGGCCTGCTCGGTCGCCTCGTCCATCGCTTCCTCCCGGCCTGCTCCGTCACGTCGTCCATCGCTTCCTCCCGGCCTGCTCCGTCACGTCGTCCATCGCTTCCTCCCGGTCAGGCCGTGGGGGCCAGGTCGCGGACGGCCTGCGTGATGGTCACCTCGCCACCCGGGATGGGCGCGAGGACGGGGGTGTCGAGGCCGTTGTCGACATACTCCTGGATCCTGGCCCGGCAGGTCGCGGCGTCGCCGTGCACGACCAGCGCGTCGACCACCTCGTCCGGGATCGCCTTGAGCGCGGCCTGCCGGTCGCCGGCCGCCCACGCCTCGTGCATGGGCCGCAGCACCTCGCCCCGGCCGAGCCAGTCGTGGAAGGCGGCGTAGGCCGGCACGGTGAGGTAGGCGGCCAGCATCCAGCGGGCCAGCGCGCGCACCTTGTCGGTGTCCTCGCTCACACAGACGAACAGGCGGGCGATGAGCTCGGTGTCACCGATCTCGGCCCGCACCTTCCGCACGTCCTCGGGCGAGAGCCAGTTGGTGATCGCGCCGTCCGCCTCCTCGGCGGCCAGCCGCAGCATCCGGGGCCGCAGCGCCGCCAGCACCACCTTCGGCGGGATCTTCGGCGCCCGGTCCAGCTTGAACCCCTTGATCTCGAACGTCTCATACCGCTGCGACACCTTCTCCCCCGTCAGCGCCTCCTTGAGGAAGCGCAGGGTGTCGCGGGTACGCGCGTACGGCTTGGCGAACTCGAGCGCGTTCCAGCGCTCCACGATCGCCGGGGAGGAGGAGCCGATGCCGAGCAGGAACCGGCCGGGCGCCAGGTCGGCCAGCGTGGCGGCCTGCATCGCGAGCAGCGCCGGGCCGCGCGTGAACACCGGCACGATGGCGCTGCCGAGCCGGACCCCCGGCGCCCACTGCGCGGCCATGGCCAGCGGCACGAACCCGTCGACGCCGTTGACCTCAGCCGACCACGCGTCGGTGTAGCCGAGGGCGGGCAGCTCCGCGATCAGCTCCTGGGAGTCCGCCAGTGAACGGTCGGTGAACGGGATCGTCATGCCCCAGTTCTGAGTCATCGCGGCCTCCAGCTTGCCCCTCGCAGGGGGTTGGGCGTCAATCTCAGGTAGGGCGACCATACCAACCGGGCGGTATGTCGTCGCCACTCTGACCGCTCCGGGCCTGCCGGGTCAGGCGCGCAGCTCGTGGACCGCCGCGATGAAGTCCTTCGTGATCCCGCGCAGTCCCGGCAGATGCGACAGGCCGACCAGCCGGTCCACCAGCGGGACCGTCACGTCGATCAGGCGATGCGTACGGTCGCAGCCGGGCGAGGTGTCGTGCACCCAGAACAGCACCATGCCCATCGACAGCAGCCACAGCAGCTCCGGCAGCTCTTCGCGCAGCTCGGAGTTCATGCGGTCGCGCGCTCCCTCGACCACCTGCCGGTAGATGTCGATCGACGCCTCACGGGCCGGGGAGGATTGGGCGCTGAACGGGCTCAGCGGGTTCGTGGGCTCGGCGGCATGCTTGAAGAACTTCACCGCGAACTCGTGGTAGGGCTCCGAGACGCGTACCCACTCGCGCAGCACCCCGCTCAACCGGGCGGCGAACGACGACTCCGTGGCCAGCAGGTCACGGCAGGCCGCCTCGTGCTCGGCCTGGGCGCGGTCGTAGTACGCCTGGATCAACGCCTCCTTGCTCTCGAAGTAGTAGTAGGCGTTACCGACGGACACACCGGCCTCGGCCGCGATGGCCCGCATCGTCGTCGCATCGAAGCCGCGCTCCCGGAACAGCCGCAAAGCCGTCTCGACAATGACTTCCCGGGTGCTCTCCGGTCCTCGGTTTCGGGCTTCGGACACGTTCGTCACTTTACGTGGTAGTCGTGCGTTAGGTCAGGAAGGATCACGATGATCGCCACCACAGGGCAAAAATCCCGGTGAGATAGGGGTTAGCTCCTGCGAAGGATGGGATTGATGTTTCTGGCGGAAGGGCTATTCCGCGAAAAGGCATCGACATGTGGATACGTGGAACAGTACGGCTGGTAGCGGTCGTATTCCTCAACATTGAGATCTCCATAATCGCGCTGGCGTCGGCCGCTTCCGCCGCTTCCCAAGCACCCGGCAGGGCGCCGCGGCAGACACCATCACCGATCACTCGGTCCTACCACATCGGGGGGACGATCGAGGCGCGCCGCTGGCACCCTTCGGTGGATCCGGCCGACTTCGGCCCGGAGCCCGCCCTGAACCGCAGGGGCCCCTCCGCCCATGGCCAGAAGTCGATCGGGCGCGACCCTGACACGCTCGCGGGCGCGCCGGAGTCGTCGGTCCCAGAACCGATCACCTTCGGCCCGCTCGCGAACGAGAGCGGCCCGGAGACGACGGCGCGGGACCCGGAGACGGCCGTGAACGGCCCGGAGAGGGCCGTACGCGGCCGGGGCACGGCCAACGCGCCCACGATGTCGCAGGACCGCGTGCTCGTCGCTCTGCGACCCGACGCACCGGCTTCACCGGCCTCGCCGGCCGGGGTGGCCGGGGTGGCCGGGGTGGCCGGGGTGGCCGGGGTGGCCGGGGTGGCCGCCACCGCGGCGCGCCCCGTGTCGTCCGTGCCTCACCCGGCCACCGTGACCATGCGGAAGCTCGAGGCCGGCACCATGCGAAAACCCGACACCGCCACTCCGCGGAAACCGGGCTCCGCCGGCACACGGAACGGCAAACTCCAGAAGGCCGATGTGGACCTCACCCGCGTCAAGCCCAGGTACGCGACCGTGCACATGTCCCACGCGCTGGCCGCCGACTGGCTCCATGACGAGGGCCTGCGTACGCATTCCTCGGGGCACTGCACGAACAAGCACGTATACCACTGCACGTCTCTCGAAGACGTCCGCACCTCGACCATCTCGCGGGTGATCGGCATCAAGCGCGAGAGCGGCTGCCCCGTCCTGGTCACCGGCGGCACCGAAGCCGGCCACGCCCCGGGCCAGTACAGCCACGGCAAGGGCTACAAGCTCGACATCACCCACAACCCATGTATCGACCGATACATCACCCAAAAGCACGAGAAATCCGGCACCCGGGGTGACGGGGCCGCCCTCTACCGATCACCCTCGGGCACGGTCTTCGCCGACGAGGTGGACCACTGGGACATCCTGTTCCGGTGACACGGCTTCGTGACACGGCCGGCTGAAACGGCAAGCGGCGCGCCGTGCGAACACGCACGACGCGCCGCCTACCGGAAAATACGGAGGAGCGACTGGGGAGCTACAGCTCGCCCGCCACCAGCTCGGCGATCTCGGCGGCGTTGAGCGCCGCTCCCTTGCGCAGGTTGTCACCGCACACGAACAGATCCAGCGTGTTGGGGAAGTCCACCGCCTGCCGGATCCGCCCGACATAGGTCGGGTCGGTGCCCACGACGTCGATCGGCGTCGGGTAGACCCCGTTGGCCGGGTCGTCCATCAGCACCACCGTCGGCGCCGCCTCGAGCACCCGGTGCGCGTCCGCCACCGTGATGTCACGCTCGAACCGCGCGTGCACCGCCAGCGAATGCGTGGTGATCACCGGCACCCGGACACAGGTCGCGGAGACCTTCAGGTCGGGGATGCCGAGGATCTTGCGCGACTCGTTGCGCAGCTTGAGCTCCTCGGAGGCCCAGCCACCCTCCTTGTACGAGCCCGCCCACGGCACCACGTTGAACGCGATCGGCGCCGGGAACGGCGACTCCTCGGGCAGCTTGTTGCCCAGCACCTTGCGTACGTCGCCCGCCACCTGGCCGATCGACCGGTCACCGGCCAGCGCCTCGACCTCGTCGTACAGCCGCGCGGAACCGGCCACGCCCGCGCCCGAAACCGCCTGGTAGGAGGCGACGACGAGCTCCTTGAGCACGTATTCGGCGTGCAGCGCGCCCATGGCCGCCATCATCGACAGCGTGGTGCAGTTGGGGGTCGAGATGATGTTGCGCGGCCGCCGGCGGGCGTCGAGCGGGTTGACCTCCGGCACGACCAGCGGGACGTCGGGCTCCATGCGGAACGTGCCCGACTTGTCGATCGCGATGGCGCCACGCTCGGCCGCGATCGGCACCCACACGGCCGACACCTCGTCGGGTACGTCGAAGATGGCGATGTCGATGCCGTCGAACACCTCGGGCGCCAGGGCCTGCACGACGACGTCCTCGCCGCGCACCCTGAGCAGCTTGCCGGCCGAACGCGCCGAGGCGACCAGGCGTACCTCGCCCCAGATGTCGGCGCGGGTGGAGACGAGGTCGCGCATGACGGTGCCCACGGCCCCGGTCGCGCCGATCAACGCCAGATTGGGCCTGCTCATCGTCCTGAACCTCCGTACACCACTGCTGAGACCTGGTCCGCGTCGAGATCGAAGGCCCGGTGCGCGGCCGCCACGGCCGTGTCCACACCGTCCTGCCCGACGATCACCGAGATGCGGATCTCCGAGGTGGAGATCATCTCGATGTTGACCCCCGCGTCGGCGAGAGCCGCGAAGAACGTCGCCGTGACGCCCGGATGCGAGCGCATGCCCGCCCCGATCAGCGACACCTTCCCGATCTGGTCGTCGAAGAGCAGCGACTCGTAGGCGATGTCACCCTGGATCTTCTTCAGCGCCGTCAGCGCCGTCGAGCTGTCGGTCGTGGGCAGCGTGAAGGAGATGTCGGTGCGGCCCGTGGCCGCGGCCGAGACGTTCTGCACGATCATGTCAATGTTGATCCCGGCGTCCGCCAGAGTTTTGAAGATCGCGGCAGCCTCGCCGACCTTGTCGGGAACCCCGACAACGGTGATCTTGGCCTCGCTCCGGTCGTGCGCGACGCCGGAGATGATCGGCTGCTCCATCTCGGTTCCTTCGGTATAAGGATCAGAAACGACCCAGGTGCCTTCTTTGGTGCTGAACGAACTGCGTACGTGGATCGGCACATGGAAGCGCCGAGCGTACTCGACGCAGCGCAGGTGCAGGATCTTCGCACCGCAGGCAGCCATCTCCATCATCTCGTCATAGGAGATCTTGGGGATCTGCTGTGCCGCGCCCACGATGCGGGGGTCGGCGGTGAAGATGCCGTCGACGTCGGTGTAGATCTCGCAGACATCCGCGCTCAGCGCGGCGGCCAGCGCCACGGCGGTCGTGTCGGAGCCGCCACGGCCCAGCGTGGTGATGTCCTTGGTGTCCTGCGAGACGCCCTGGAACCCGGCCACGATCGCGATGTGGCCCCGGTCGAGCGCCTCACGGATGCGGCTCGGCGTCACGTCGATGATGCGCGCCTTGCCGTGCGTGGAGTCGGTGATCACACCCGCCTGCGAGCCGGTGAACGAACGGGCCTCGTGCCCCAGGTTGGCGATCGCCATCGCCAGCAGGGCCATCGAGATGCGCTCGCCGGAGGTCAGCAGCATGTCGAGCTCGCGGCCCGGAGGCAACGGCGACACCTGTTCGGCCAGGTCGAGCAGTTCGTCCGTCGTGTCGCCCATCGCGGAGACGATCACGACCACGTCGTTGCCGGCTTTTTTCGTCGCAACGATCCGCTGCGCGACCCGCTTGATGCAGGACGCGTCGGCGACGGACGAACCACCGTACTTTTGCACAACGAGCGCCACGAGAGTCTCCCGGTTCGGACTGTGAGCTGCCAGTCTACTGGGGGCTTCTTATGGGCCTGATGGTTCATACCACTATGTGGATGATCACACCGTCGTGGTTTCCTCCGCCACGTCAAGCCGCGAGTGGGCGGCGAGTGCCTGAAGTGCCCGCATGGCCGCGCCCGCGTGGTTGCCCCACGTATTGAAATAGGAGTATTGCCACCACCACAGCGCCTCGTGCGGCCGCCCGGCCTGAAAATGCCGCAGCCCGTGGATGAGGTCGGCGGCGACCGCCGTCAGGTCGTCGGAGAGCCGGTATGGGGTGACACCCGTGTCCTTGTACGGGTCGAACACCTCGGCATAGTCGTCGACCGCCTCCAGCAGCTCCGACAGCGCGGTGCGTACGCCGTCGATGTCGGGATCCTCGCTCAGCGGCGGCTCATAGTTGCCCGAGAGGATCACATCCTCGTTGGCGCCGAGTTTGGCGCCCGCGAGACTTACCTGCGCCACTTCGACCAGCAGTAGCGACCAGATGGCGTCGCCGCCCTCGCCGCTGGCGACCCTGGTCAGGCCGTCCACATAGTTCTGCGCGTGATTGGCTATCTCCTCCGCCAGCGCGCTCCACTGGTCAGACATCCAGCAGCCTCCGTCCTTCGAACGCGCGGCCCAAGGTCACCTCGTCGGCGTACTCGAGGTCACCGCCCACAGGCAGACCGCTGGCCAGTCGTGTCACTTTCAGACCCATCGGCTTGACCAGACGGGCAAGGTAGGTAGCCGTCGCCTCCCCCTCGAGGTTGGGGTCCGTGGCGAGAATGAGCTCCGTGACCCGGCCATCGGCCAGGCGCGTCATGAGCTCCCGGATGCGCAGATCGTCAGGGCCGACGCCGTCGATCGGGCTGATCGCACCGCCGAGCACGTGATAGGTCCCGCGGAACTCGCGCGTCTTCTCGATCGCGACGACGTCCTTGGACTCCTCGACCACGCAGATCACATGAGTGTCGCGCCGCTGGTCACGGCAGATGCGGCACTCCTCCTCGGCGGCCACGTTGCCGCAGACCCGGCAGAACCTGACCTTCTCCTTGACCTCCAGCAGGGCGTGGGCCAGCCGCTTCACGTCGGCCGGATCGGCCGCCAGCAGGTGGAACGCGATCCGCTGCGCGCTCTTGGGACCGACGCCGGGCAGCATGCCGAGCTCGTCGATCAGGTTCTGGACGACCCCTTCGTACATGGCCTAGAACCCTGGCAACTGTCCGAGACCGCCGCCGCCGAGTCCCTGGGCCAGCGGGCCCAGTTTCTCCTGCTGCAGGTCGGCCGCCGCGCGAACGGCGTCGCGTACGGCGGCGATCACCAGGTCGGCGATCGTGTCGGCCGTGTCCTGCGGGTCGTCGGCGTCTATGACGCTCGGGTTGATCTTCAGCTCGAGCAGCTCTCCCGAACCGTTGACCACGGCTGTGACCATGCCGCCGCCGGCCGAGCCCTCGATCTGCGCGTCGTTGAGCTCCTGCTGGGCGCTCACAAGCTGCTGCTGCATGAGCTGTGCCTGCTCCAGCAGCTGCTGCAGGTTGACATCCCCTGGGTTCACCGTCGTGCGCTCCTCGTGGCTCCGCGTTCTTGACTGCCACGAGCCTACGGTGTTTGGGCGTCGTCATGTACTGCGGCATCCCCCGCGTTTCGCCTTGGCCGGATCCCGGCCCCCCTCCAGTGTCCGAGACCCGGCCAACACGTCGGCCGGAGCGGCCGCACCACGCCGACGTGTTGCCGCACGCTAGCCCCGGCAACGTTGCACACACGTTGCGATCGTTCAATCACCCCTTGCAATCCCCCCGAACCGGTTGCGGCCACCAACCGCGAAGCGGATGCTCACCGTAAGGGGTTGACTACTTGGAGTGGCCCATGTGTCACACACATCCGGACGCGCACGCCCGCTACTCTCGCGGGGCGCGCGCAGCGGCGGCGGTTACGGGAGAGGCGGCGTCGGAGGGACCGTACGGGATGGCCACGACAGGGCTGCGCATCAGCGCGCAGGACATGAGCGTCGACCGGGAGCGCACGAACGAGATCGGGAACGTCCACGACCTCCGCGAAGTGCACCCGTTGCAGCCGCTGCTCCCTTTACTCGTCCAGTCGCTCGCCCACATAGCCGACGAATCAGCCCACATGATGGTCGTGACGGACGCCGACGGCAGGGTCCTGTGGCGCGACGGCAACCCTGACATCCTGCGCGCCGCCACCAAACACGACCGAACCGAGTCCCGTACGGACGAACCCGACCGGACCGAGCCCCGCACGGACGAACCCAACCGAACCGAGCTCCGCACGGACGAACCCAACCGGACCGAGCCCCGTACCGATGGACACGACCGGATCGGGTCCCGCACTAACGGACCCGACCAAGCTGGGTCGCACACGGACAGACCTGAACGAACCGGGTCTCGAACCGACGAACACGACCGAACCGGGTACCGCACCGACGCCAGCGGCAGGGCCGGCCGTCAGGAGACGGCCATCCGTCAGGAGGGCCGTCAGGAGACGGCCATCCGCCGGGAGGGCCGTCAGGAGACGGCCATCCGCCGGGAGGTGCACGCCTACTCGGAAGAAAGCCTCATGCGCGTGCTGCACGTCCAGTCACGCAGCGCCGCCCCGATCATCGACCCCGACACCGACCGGGTACTCGGCTGCGTCGACATCAGCGCTGTCGACATCAGCGGCACCGCGCGCTCCCCGCACCCGGCCACGGTCGCACTGGTCTGCGCCACGGCCAAGCTCGCCGAGACCCAACTCGCCCTGCGCATGCACGAACGCGACGAGCGCCTAAGACGCCGCTACGAGGCCCTGGGCGGCCACCCCGGCATCCTGCTCTCCCCGACCGGACGCGTACTCTCCGGAGACCCGCTGGGCACGCTCGGCGAACGGCTTCCGCTGCCCGCTCCCGGCGAGCGCATGATCCTCCGGGACGGCCGTTTCGTCCTCCTCGAACCCTTCTCCGACGGCTACCTCCTGCGCGCCGCACCCCCCACGTCCGCCTCAGGACCCGCCCCCACCCGCCTCCGCCTGCACGGCTTCCTCGGCGAAGGAACGCCGACCGCCCTGGTGGGCGAGCACCGCCTGCCACTCTCCCTCCGGCACGCCGAGATCCTCGCCCTCCTGGCCCTGCACCCCAGCGGCCTCAACGCTGAACAGCTCTCTTTCCATCTGTACGGCGACGACGGCAATCCGGTGACGATCCGGGTCGAGATCCACCGCCTCCGCGCCGAACTCGGCGACACGATCGGCGCCCGGCCGTACCGCCTGACCGCGCCCATCGAGGCCGACTTCCTGGAGCTCCGCGGCCTGCTGGCGAACTCGGACCCCGCCTCACTGGCCCGCGTCTACGCCGGCCCCCTGCTGCCGCGCTCGGAGTCACCCGAGATCCGCCGCGAACGGGACGAATTCGAGGTCCAGGTACGTACGTGCCTACTGCTGCGCGGCTCACCCGACGACCTGTGGGCGTACGCGCAAACGTCCGGCGGACGGGAGGACTTCGAGGTCCTGCAGCGTCTCGCGACCTCCCTCCCCGCCACCGACCACCGCGCCGCCGCCGCCCAAGCCCGCCTGCGCACCTGAGACCGCCGGTTCACCGCATGCCCGACCACGGGTGACACTTCTCCGCCACCGCATTACCCCCATTCGACCTACGACCGCCCGCGCTTCCTCCAGGGTCGCCAGCCCTTGGGCAGGCGTCGCCTGAGATGCGATCGATCGTCGTCGGCCATGGTCAGGCATGGTCGATCGTCGCCAGCTCCTGGGCACGTGTGGCGTGCGATGTGGCCGGAGGCCGCCAGCCCTCGAGCACGTGTGATCTCAGGCGCGATCGATCGTCGCCAACGCCCAGCGGGTGTGGTCGATCGTCACCAACACCCGGAAGGTGCAGTCGCAGGTGTGGTCGCTGGCGCCTGGCAGAGGAGTCTCAGATTTCGCCGATCACCTGGGCGCCGAGTTCGCTCTGCAGAAGGGCCATCCCGGAGCGCGCGTCCACGTCCGCGTCGGCGTCGTTCAGCGGGTCGACCTCGTCGGCCTCCGGGCCCTTACGGCGGCTGGGGACAGCCTCGGGCCAGGCGGCAGAGCCTGTCTGCTGCCTGGAGCCGGGGGCCCTGGGACCCGCTTGCGCGGCTGCCTTCGCCGCCGACCTCGCGGCGGCCAGCCCCGTCCCGGGCGAGCCCGTACCAGCGCCCACGCTTACGGGTCGTCCCGCGCCCTGGGGCCGGACACCGGTGGTCGAGTCGGTGGGGTCCGGGGTGGGCGGAGACCCAGGACTCGGATCGTCAGGTGCGTCCGGCCAGGACTCGTCCGTCGTCGGACGGCCACCGCTCTGGGACGCGTGATCGGCCGGTCCGGGTGGTTGGCCCGCCTCCTGGGAGCCGGAGTCGTCGCCTGACGAGCCATGCGAATGAGCACGACCGTGCCCCGACTGGGCACCGCTCTGCGGAGCCGTCGTGGCCCCCGGCTGGTTGTACCGGGAAACGCCCGACTGCGACGGATCCGTTTGCGGACTCGCGTGCGAGCCTTGGTGCGGTCCTGTGTGCGAGGCCGACTGAGGACCCGTGTGCGAGCCCGACTGAGGACCCGTGTGTGAGCCCGACTGCGCACCCCCATGGGAGCCCGACTGCGGACCGGGCTGAGGCCCTGGCCGTGAGCCCCCGGAGCCCTGGGGAACCGGAGAGCCGCCTACGACCGCCTCAACCCGCCAGGTGCCGCCGAACACGTCGCCCAGCGCGCTGGCCACCACGGCGTCCTTGCCGCCACCCGTGAAGTTCTTCATCGCGCCGACCTGACCGAAGCCGAGCGTGACCAGATTGCCCTCGATGCCCACCACCTGGGCGTTGGTGCTCACATTGGCCCAGACGACGATGCTGCGCTGCTTGAGCGCGGCCAGCACGGCGGGCCACTGCTGCTGGAGTCCCCCAACACCACCCCCGCCAGGAGCCGCACCCTGCTGGGACGACGCCTGGCCCTGCGACGACGGCCCCTGAGGCGCGGCCACATGCGACGACGACCCCTGGGCCCCGGCGCCGGGCGACGACGCCGCCTGGGATCCGGCGGCTGACGGCGCGGGCCGACCGGGACGAGCCGGCTCCGGCCAGTCGTCGGTACTGCCCACCTGAGATCCCGAGCTCGCGGACACCCCGCCCACCGCCGGGCTGCCGGCCTGCGCGCCCCCACCAGCATGAGCGCCGTCCCCAGCCTGCGGAACACCACTCGCGTACGCGGGTCCACCGCTCTGCGCGGGACCACTCGCGTACGCACCACCACCAGCATGCGCCGGACCACCACCATGCACAGCACCACCGACAGGCGCAGCACCACCGACAGGAGGTGTGGGCTGGGCAGAGGTGGCCCGGGCGGCCATCTGGGCGACGGCGCCACCGCGTTCGAGGCGTTCGAGGCGAGCGAGCAGGGCGTCCTCGCCCTGCGAAGCGCCGGGCAGCAGAACGCGAGCGCACATCAACTCGAGCAGGAGCCGCGGCGAGGTCGCACCGCGCATCTCGGTGAGGCCGGCGTTGAAGATCTCGGCGGCCCGCGTAAGCTCGGCCGGCCCCATGGAGCCGGCCTGCTGGACGAGGCGCTCCAGCTCGTCGGCCGGACGATCGAGCAGACCACTGCTGGCGGCCTCGGGTACGTTCGCCAGGATCACCAGGTCGCGGAAGCGTTCGAGCAGGTCGGAGGCGAACCGCCGAGGATCGTGGCCACCCTCGATCACCCGGTTGACGGTGTGGAAGACCTGCGCCCCGTCACGGGAGGCGAACGCCTGGACGACCTCGTCGAGCAGGTCGCCGTCGGTGTAGCCGAGCAGCGAGACGGCCTTGGTATAGGTGATGCCGTCGTCCTCGGCCCCGGCGAGCAGTTGGTCGAGGATGGACAGCGAGTCACGCGCGGATCCGGCTCCAGCGCGGACGACGAGCGGCAGGGCGGTCGGCTCGAACGGCACGTTCTCCGCGACCAGAATCTCTTCGAGCAGGGCGCGCAGCGTCGCCGGCGGCATCAGCCGGAAGGGATAGTGGTGGGTCCGCGACTTGATGGTCCCGATGACCTTTTCCGGCTCGGTGGTCGCGAAAATGAACTTCAGGTGCGGCGGAGGCTCTTCGACGAGCTTGAGCAGCGCGTTGAAACCCTCGCGGGTCACCATGTGCGCCTCGTCGATGATGTAGATCTTGAAGCGCGCGGAGACGGGCGCGAAGAAGGCCCGCTCACGCAGGTCACGCGCGTCGTCCACGCCACCGTGGGAGGCGGCGTCGATCTCGATGACGTCGAGGTGGCCCGGCCCGGTGGGGGCGAGCGCGACACACGACTCGCAGACGCCGCACGGGTCGGGAGTGGGGCCCTTCTCACAGTTGAGCGAACGCGCCAGGATGCGGGCGCTGGAGGTCTTGCCGCAGCCGCGCGGCCCGCTGAAGAGGTAGGCGTGGTTGATACGGCCCGTGCGCAGCGCCTGTCGGAGCGGATCTGTGACGTGCTCCTGACCCTTGACCTCGGCGAAGGTCCCAGGTCGGTACCTGCGATAAAGCGCAAGGCTCATGCGACCATCCCGCCTGCGAGGGGGCTCTCAACGAAGAGACCCCCCGCACACCCGCCAGAGCCCGCTTATCCTTGCTGCCTTCCGGCCCTGGGGAGGTTCACAGGATGACGCCGCGCGAGGGGTCCTTGGACAGTCTAGCCACATCCAGCAGTGCTCGCTGCAGCCAAATCGTGGTCTCGCCGGACGTAAATCATGGTCTCGCGACCTTCAGGAGTCCGGTAAGCTACTCGGCGGAGGATTCGCCTAGTGGCCGAGGGCGCACGCTTGGAAAGCGTGTAAAGGGCAACCTTTCGGGGGTTCAAATCCCCCATCCTCCGCCAGCTCAGGAGGGGCGTGCCGTGATCACGGCACGCCCCTTCTGGCATTCCAGTCTCAGTCGGCCTCTTCGGAGGGCTTGTCACCCTCCTGGCCCGGCTCCCAGAGCACGCCGTCAACCTGCCCGGCCACCGCGTTCCGGATGCCATCGTGTACCGACACGCCATGCGTCTTATGGACCATCCCATGATCGCCATCACGATTCGCCCGGGAACCCCAGGATCAGGCTGCGCTATCCGGCGATCGCCTGCTGAGGAACGACGACGCCCACCGTGGTGCCCTCGCCCGCCACACCATTGATGGTGAGGCGGCCACCGAACTCCGCGAGCTCCGCCCGCTGGGCACGTAGCCGATGCTCGAACGCCTCGCTCGTCAAACCCCCGTCGTCATTGCTGATCGTCAGGCGCAGCCCGTGGGGCGTCGCCGTGAGTGCGAGGGAGACCGTACGGGCCCGCGTCTCCCATCCCACCTGGTCGAGCACATCACGGATCACATTTTGGACCACCGTGCTGACGCGGCTGGAGATCTCCGTCTTGGGCAGCGCCCACACCTCTACGGAGATCCCGGTTCGCAATGACCATACGGCCAGATCGTCCTCCAATTGCCGGGCGAACACTGTCCGCGTGTCCGACCAGAGGTCCTCCTGTGACATGCGTTCTTCCTTTGCTTCAAGGGAAACGTGTTCCCCGGCTGCGCTGCTGGGCTGATCCTCAAGGACGATCCCGCGATGGTTCGGGATCACTCACATGCCGCCTGGCGATGGGCTCGGTGGGGACGGACGGCGAGGCGAATGACCAGGCGGGCATGCACACCGAGAAAAGGCGGGGCTCCTACTCGGGTCCGTGTCGCCGACCCCCGAAGCAGCTCTGTACTTCTCTAGTAGGTCATGAGCCTTGAGGTGGACCGAGCACTTCCTGGCGCCATCGGCGCTAAAGCATAGGTCGCGACGATCTTCGGCCATGCGTGGGCCTGCCCCGATGCGAAAGCGATGGCCGCGGCTGCCGTCGACGGCATGACAGCCACTCCCTTGGCCTCACACCCCGAACGGATCTTCATGCCGCGTACCTCCCTCAATTGACTATGGATCTTTCGACCACGTCGATCGAAATGAGTGCCGAATGATCCTGGTAGACAGCGGCGTGAATCGGGCGCGACGCCATCATGAGCGCGGGGACCCGGTCATCGCTTGTACAACCTGGTCGTGGCCCACGTCGAAGGACGTTACAAGGCACTTCTTCCGTTTTTCTTCCGGTCCGGTTCGGCGTACCGCCCTCGGCTGACGCCGCCCAGAAGCTCCACGTGGATAGCCGCAAGGCGATGGGTGGCGGGGCGTCATTGGCAGGACCCCCCAGCCAAGGACCTCTGTGACCAGCGGTGAACAAAATGCGCAGGCTTGGAAAGCGGGTAAAGGGCAAGCCGGCCGCGACAGCCACGGCTACGACGCGCCCGAACCGTCCCGTCCAGTTCGTGGTGACGCTCACTTGGTCGCCGTGTCCGCGGGAGCGGAGGCGAGGTCGGCGATCAGCGCGCGTACGCGGGCCTCGATCGCGTCCCGGATCGGACGCACGGCTTCGACGCCTTGGCCTGCCGGGTCGTCCAGCGCCCAGTCCTCGTAGCGCTTGCCGGGAAAGATGGGGCACGCGTCGCCGCAACCCATGGTGATCACGACGTCGCTGGCCTGGACGGCATCGACCGTGAGCACCTTGGGGATCTCGGCGGAGATGTCGATGCCACGCTCTGCCATCGCCTCCACCACGGCCGGGTTCACCTCATCGGCGGGCGCGGATCCGGCCGAACGCACGCGTACCCGGTCGCCGGCCAGGTGGGTCAGGAAGGCGGCGGCCATCTGGGAGCGGCCGGCGTTGTGCACGCACACGAACAACACCTGCGGCAGCACGTCGGGCACGGGTTTCTCCTATCGAGGCTGATCGGCGGCGGCCTGGTAGGTGGAACCGGAGACGGCCTGCGGGCTGGTCGGGTAGAGCAGGACCAGCATCAGGCCGCCCAGTGCGGCACCGGCCAGCTGGGCGGCCGTGAAAGCGGGCACGGAAGCGGGGGCGATCCCGGCGAAGGTGTCGGTGAACGCTCGCCCCAGGGTGACGGCGGGGTTGGCGAAGCTCGTACTGCTGGTGAACCAGTAGGCGGCGCCGATGTAGCCGCCGACCGCGACCGGGGCCAGCGCGGCGCGGCCTTGCCGGGTCAGGGCGAAGATGACCACGATGAGCCCGGCGGTGGCCACTACCTCACCCAGCAGCAGGTGCGGCGCCGACCGGTCACGGGCCGAGATCTGAACGGCCGGGAGCGCGAACATGGCGTTCGCCAGGACGGCCCCGGCGATGGCTCCGGCGACTTGGGCGGGCACGTAGGCCGCCACCTCTCGGCCGCGTACCGCTGGGGCAGCGTCGCGGCGGGTGAGTATCCAGGCCGCGACGGAGACGACCGGATTGAAGTGCGCGCCGGACACGGGTCCGAGGATCACGATCAGCACCGCCAGGCCAGCTGCCGAGGCCAGACTGTTGGCCAGCAGTTGTACGCCGACATCACGCGACAGATCGGCCGCCATGATGCCGGAGCCGACCACCACCGCCACCAGGGCGGCGGTGCCGGCGAACTCGGCCAGCGCCCGGCGCGCCAGATTCACCGCACGTCCGCGACAAGCGAATCGGGCAAGGCCAGTACGCCGGTCAGGCGCTTGAGCGTGGCCGGGACGATCCAGTAGTAGACCCAGGTGCCGCGCCGCTCGCTGTCGATCAGACCGGCCTCGCGCAGCACTTTGAGATGGTGCGAGATCGTCGGCGCGGTGACCGTGAAGGCCTCGGTCAGCTCGCACACGCACACCCCCTCGCCGACCTGGCGGCCATTTTCGTGGGCACCGATCAGGGACAGCAGCCGCAACCGGATCGGGTCGCCCAGTGCCTTGAACACGCGCGCCATCTCGGCGGCCTCGTCTTCGGGGATCGGCTCCGCGATCAGCGGCGTGCAGCATCCGGAGGCGACCACCGGCAGCTCCTGATTCGACATATCTCTAATTTGACAGACTTCTAAGCAAGAGCGCAAACTCGGGACTGCTTAGACATCCATCGAAACACCGAGATGGGAGATCCTCATGTCACGCGTCCAGCTCGCCCTCCGCGTCGCCGACCTGGAGAGCTCGATCACCTTCTACTCCAAGCTGTTCGGCACCGAACCGGCCAAACTGCGCCCCGGCTACGCCAACTTCGCCATCGCCGAGCCTCCGCTCAAGCTCGTACTGATCGAGGGCGACAAGGGCGAAGAGACCCGCATGGACCACCTCGGCGTCGAGGTCGAAGACACCGCCCAGGTCGAAGCCGCCACCCAGCGGCTCAAGGACGCCGGCCTGGCCACCTTCGAGGAGAACGACACCTCCTGCTGCTACGCCCTCCAGGACAAGGTGTGGGTGCACGGCCCGGGAGCCGAGCCATGGGAGGTGTACGTGGTCAAGGCCGACGCCGACACCCTGGCCAAGGAAACCGACTCAGCCTGCTGCACCCCAGCCACCGCATCGGGCGACGAACCGGTCAACCCGTCGGAGAACTGCTGCTGAGCGCGATCGATCTCGCCGTGGTCTGTGGGTTGGCGGGTGAGCGGCTGGGCCAGGCGATGTCGTCGACCGCCAGAAACGGCTCGGCGGCCACGGTCGCGGGGGTTACCCCGGTGAACGCCACGACGTCACGATGCAGGTGGGACTGGTCAGCGTAGCCGGCGTCGGCCGCGACTCGGGCGGCGCCCTCACCCGCGACCAGGCGGTGGGCGGCGTGGTCGAAGCGGACCAGCTTCACGGCGCGCTTGGGCGGCAGGCCGAGCTGCGAGCGGAACCTGGACCACAAGCGCTTACGGCTCCATCCGACCTCGGCCGCCAGTCCGTCGACCCGGACCAGGCCACGTCCGGCGACGATCCGGTCCCAGGCCCAGACCACCTCCGGGTCCGCAGGCGACGACCCCGCCTCGTACCGGCGGGCGAGCAGCGCGTCCGTCAACGCGAAGCGTTCCTCCCACGATGAGGCATCGCCGAGTCGCTCGCGGATCCGTGACGCCTCCCGGCCCCACAGGTCGTCGAGGGCCACCATGGCGCCGTCGAGTTCGGCGGGGGAAGTGCCCAGGACCGCGCGTGCGATCACCGGGGACAGGCGTACCTGTACGCACTCGACGTTCTGCCCCCGCGCCCAGACCGCGCCGCCGGACCCGATCCCAGGCCCGGCGACTACGCTTCCCAGCTGCTGCCGCCCGGCGGCGTCGTCCAGGACGGGCGAGCCGGCGCCGAAGTCCAGCAGCAGCGTCACGGCCGGGTGCGGGACCATCCGGAGCGCGTCCAGGTCACGGACACGGAACCCGGCCATGGTGATGCCGGCCACCCGGCTGGGCCGCTGGGGGGATGCGACCTCCCACACAGCCGCACCGTGGACGAATGTCCGCACCGTCCCATGCTACGTGCGCCGCCCGAGGGGGAACATTCGTCCAATCCGCCGGCGCGTACCGGCGGCGACAGTGGCCTCATGACCATTTCTGACGGCGTGAACGACGAGGCCGAGACGACCCTGTCCCTGGACGGCGACGACATCTACGTGTGCCAGGACGGCCCCGACGACGCCCCCGTACTCCTGCTCATCCACGGGTCCGCATCCTCGACCCGCTCGTGGGACACGCTGGTGCCGATGCTGACCAAGTCCCATCGCGTCATCCGGATCGATCTGCTCGGGCACGGTCGGTCAGCCAAACCGGCCGATCGCAGCTACGCGACCCCGGAGCAGGGACGCCGGGTGGGCGCGGCGCTGGACCGGCTCGGCGTCAGGCGCGCCATCGTCGTCGGCCACTCCAGCGGCGGCGCGGTCGCCACCGCCCTCGCCGAACAGCGACCCGACCTGGTGACCGCGCTCGCGCTCATCAACACCGGGCCCAGCCTGTACGCCTTCATCGCCTCGGAGTCCGCCGCGATCGCACCCTCGCAATGGCCGCCGACCGACAAGCAGCTCCGCCAGTTCGCGAGCACCGGTTTCAGCCGCGCGGGCTACCAGATCCCCCAAGAGCTCCTGAACGAAGTACGCGCGATGACCTACCACACGCTCACCGCGACGATGCAGGGCATTCGCGAGTATCTGGAGCAGCAGGCGCTCCCGGACCGGCTGGCGCCCCTCGGCAGGCCGCTGCTGGTGATCTTCGGCGCGGACGACCGGAGATGGCGATCCTCATCCGCCGCCGACTACCGCGCCGTTCCGGGCGCGACAGTCGAGCTGCTGCCCGGTCTCGGGCACTCGCCCATGCTCGAGGATCCGACGCGGACGGCCGCACTCCTCCTGGCCTTCAGCGCGCGGGCGAGCTGATCACTGTCCCCATGTCGGCAGCCAGACGTCCGTGTCAGGTACGTCCACTCGTTTCGAGTCGAGGTAGTCGCGGAGTTCGACGAGCGCGGGATGCGGGTTGTCATCGCGCCAGATCAGTGACATCGGGTAGACCGGCGCCGGGTCGCGTACCGGTATGCGCCGCAGGTCGTAGCTGTCCGGCCACAGATACCGCGAGCCTTCGCCGACAAGGGTCGCCAGCTCGGAGGAGTCGGCGATCTCGGCCAGCAGAGCCTCGATTCCGAAGCTGGGCCCGACCATGTCGATCGTGAGACCGAACGCGGCGGCCAGTTCGCCGTAGTAGCCGGCCCATTCGGTCTCAGGGGCCATGCCGGGCATCCAGATCCGGTGCTCGGCAAGTTGCGCGGGCGTGACCGCGTGGGCTTTGGCGAGCGCGTGGCGGGGTCCGACGAGTAGTTGGTGTGGCTCGTCGATCACTCGGGCAGTCTTGATCGGGTCCGGCAGATGCCGCGCGGGAACCGTGACAGCGTGGAACGTGGCGTCGATCGTCCCAGCCTCGACAGCGGCGATCGCGGCATCGACGTCGCCCTTCAGAGTCACGACATCAAGCTCGATCTCGGGATGCGTACGGTAGAAGTCCTGCAGCAGCACCCCGGCCGCGACCCGCCGGTTGACGACGTCGACGCGTAGAGCACGCCGACCAGGACGTACGGACGCGTCGGCCCGCTCCGCTACCCGGAGGAGTTCGCGGGCGTGGGGCAGGAATGCCTGGCCGTCGATGGTGAGCTGGGCTCCGCGCGCCGTACGGGTGAACAGCCGCACGCCGAGGTCCTTCTCCAGCGTGGCGATGCGCTTGGAGACGGCCTGCTGGGTGATCGACAGCTCCGCGGCGGCTTCCTGGAACTGGCCGGCGTCCGCGACGGCGACGAATGTGCGTACGGCGTTGAGATCCACCCGCCAAACGCTACTCGCACAACACAAGGTTGTGGCTCCCGGCCATATCGGTTGTTTGATCCGCCTTCTCGGCCTTGCTTTGATCAGAGCGGTCAACGGTGAGTTGTTCGAGATGCGGAGCTTCGTGGCTAGACGATCCTTGGGCCGGCGGTTCGGATGGCTGTGGGCGGCGTACGCGGTCAGCGCCTACGGCTCTGGCCTGGGATTCGGGGCATTGCCGCTGATAGCCGTGCTGGTGCTGGATGCCAGTCCGGCCCAGGTGTCCGTGCTGTCCGCTGTAGGGCCGGCAGTGGGCGCGCTGATCGCGTTGCCCCTCGGGCCGTGGGTGGAGTTTCGCCGCAAGCGACCAGTCATGATCGCGATGGACCTGGCGCGGTTCGCGGCGATGATGACGATCCCGGTCGCCTACGCCGTCAACAGGCTCAGTTTCGTCCAGTTGCTGGTTGTCTCGGTGGTGATAGCCGCGGCCAAGATCGCCTTCAACGCGGCCGGCGGCGCCTACCTCAGAGCCCTCGTCCGGCCGGATGATCTGCTCGTGGCCAACGCGCGATTCGAGTCCACGACGTGGAGTTCGATCGCGGTCGGGCCGCCACTGGGCGGGGCGGCGATCGGCCTGTTCGGACCGGTGACCACCGTGGTGGCCGACGCGCTCAGCTACCTGCTCTCCGCACTGGGGATCAGCGCCGTACGCGGCCAAGAAGAACCCCCGCGGCGAACCGGCCAGAGCCGAGCCCGGGCCGGTGAGCTGCTCGACGGCTGGCGGCACATCCTGACCCATCCCGGCCTGCGGGCGCTCTATTTCAACAACCTGCTCGTCAGCGGACTGATCATGGCCACCGAACCGCTGCTGGCCGTGCTCCTGCTCCGCGAGCTCGGGTTCTCCCCCTGGGAGTACGGCCTCGCCTTCGCCGTCCCCTGCCTCGGCGGACTCATCGGCTCACGTCTCGCCCGCCGCGTCGTGGCGCGGTACGGCCAGCACCAGATCCTCCGTACGGTCGGCACGCTGCGCGCGGTCTGGCTGATCGGCCTCGCCTTCGTCCGCCCCGGTGTCGCCGGCCTCGCGACGGTGATGGCCGTCGAGTTCGCGATCATCATCAGTATGAGCCTGTACAACCCGGTACTCGCCACCTACCGGCTCGAACACACTCCCCCAGACCGCACCGCCCGCACCCTGTCGGCCTGGTCGATCAGCAGCAGCGCCGCCATCGCCCTCTTGAGCGCGCTCGGCGGCCTGCTCGCCGACGCCACCAGCCCACGCACGGCCATCGCGATCGCGGGGGTGCTCATCCTCGCCAGCCCGCTGCTGCTCCCCCGCCGCCCGGGCCCAAGTCACGGCGAAGCCGGCGCCGGTCTCTCGGCGCCCACGAAGCTGTCGGCGTAATACACCGCCAGGAAAGATGTAGATGAGAGCGAGAAACATCGTCGGATGCGCTTCCCTTCCATCTTGAGAAGCGACGGACGAGGGCGGTAATCCCCTACGCTGTGATCCAATCACCACTTTACGATCAGGTCCGAGTGGTGAAGGATATGTCGGGTGATCATCCCATCCCGTTCTTCCGCCGGCGCCGTCGCGCTCTTATCCGTGGCCCTTTTCCTCAACGGATCAGCGGTCAACGCGGACACGTCTGAAGCGACATCTCCCCCAGCGAAGACCACGACCGTCCCGGTCCCCGTCGCAGTCAAAGAACCTCACATCTCACTGACGGGCGGGATCGGCGGAGGCAGTGGCAAAGGCGGCTTCGAAATCTCCATACAGTTCGGCAACGCCGGAAAGGAGTCCGTGACCATCGTCGGGATTGGGCGCAGCGGGCCAGGAATGCAGCTGCTCAACCCCCAACGACGAGGGCCGTATGTGATTCTCCCTGGCGAGAGCATTGCTCTCCAACTCAAATATCGCGTGACAAATTGCAAGATCGTCCCCCGTGGGACGTGGCCGATACCACTCCGCGTACTCCGGCCGAAGGGCGAAGAAACCATTTATCCCGATCCCTCCATCGCGGGCGAGGAGGATCAGTGGTACCAGGAATTCGTTAAGAGCATCTGCGGTTCGAGATAGTCCGGCGCCTCGCTGATCGACGTCGGTTCGGCCGACTCGAACGCCTGACGCGTCCGTCCTCCACGTCAGCCTGCTCTCCAGCCTCGCAGAGCAGGCCAGACCACAGCCGGCGACCTTACTCCATCCGTAAATCAAAAAACCTGCGTCCGAATTATCTGGTCAGCGCAGATGCGGCGGCATGAACAGCGGACATGACGCCAGGTGAGCACGTCGATACGCGCCATCAATGCGTCCGATAATAACAACACGTCATGGCACGGGACGCGAATGCACCTGTCGTTCTACAGATCGTCATCCATGTCTGTAAGTGTTGCGTTTCCTTCGGACGGGACGGATCATTTCGATCATGGGTTGTGTCGCCGCCCAGGGGGGTGAGTCCCACACCGTTTCGTGCTCAGGAAGGACGATTCATGATCCGTCGCGCACTGGTCGCCGCAGCCCTGGCCACCACTGCCCTCGTCGCCCTCCCCACCGGCCCCGCGCAGGCCTCAGCCTGCCCGGAAAACTACCTCTGCATCACCACCTACTACTCCGACGCCACCCACACCACCGAGATCGGACTGAGAGAGGAACTCTGCGACGGCACCCTGTACGTCTGGGGTGTGCGCAGCAACTACTCGGACTACTACCGAGGCCCCTGCTGAGCGGTACGGAAAACGCCGGGCAGTTCGTTTCCAGCGATCCCGCCGAGACTCCGCCTTCGTGCTGACGAAGGACCTTTCATGATCCGTCGCGCCTCATCGCCCTAGCCTGGCCACCACCGCCCTCGTCGCCCTCCCGACCGGTCCCGTGCAGGCCAGGGCGTCGCGGACCTATGAGCCGTTTCCCGGCGAATCTGCCGGGTCCCATCTGCTTTCCCGCAATCAGGAAGGACGATTCATGATCCGTCGCGTACTCGGCATTGCGACCTTGGCCGCCGCCGCGCTCGCTGTCATACCGACCACCGCGCAGGCCGGCACGCTGGGTTTCCGCTGCCCGGCCGGCTACCAGTGCAACACGGCGTACTACTCCGACTCCGCGTACACCAACTTGGTCGGAGCCAAGACGGAATTCTGCGACGGTGAGGTCTCGAGCTGGGGCAGCATCACCCGCTACAGCGAGTGGAGCAAGAGCCCCTGCGGCTGAGCGAAGGCATGAGGCATACAGGCGGGGTCGCACACCGGCGGCCCCGCCGTTTCCGTTCTGGCGAAGCCGAAGACGCCGGCCGCGCCCGTTGTGAGCTCGCTCACAACCTGTCACAGCCGAGTAGGGCATGTCGTCTTAGAGGCCATGACAAACTCGGAACAGACCTCGGTATTGATCACCGGTGCCAACAAGGGACTCGGCCTCGAGGCGGCCCGGCGGCTCGGCGAACAGGGTTGGACGATCTTTCTCGGCTCGCGCGATGAGTGCCGGGGACAGGCAGCCGCCGACAAACTGGCCGACGGTGGCGCGAACGTGGTCATGGTCCCCCTGGACGTGACCTCCGACGAGTCGGTCACCGCTGCCGTACGAATCGTCCGGGAGCACACCGACCGGCTGGATGTGCTGATCAACAACGCCGGCGCGCCAGGAAAGGCCATCGCGCCGGCCGACGCGACGGTCGACGAGATTCACTCCGTCTACGACACCAACGTGTACGGACCGATCAGGGTCACGCAGGCGTTCCTGCCCTTGCTGCGGGCGGCCGATCATCCGCGGGTGGTGATGGTGTCCAGCGCCGCAGGTTCCTTCGCGGTCGTGACCGATCCGGAGCAGCCCGTCTCGAAAATGCACGAGCTCGCCTACAGCTCGTCGAAAGCGGCGCTGAACATGATCACCGTCCGGTACGCCAAGGCGCTCCCGGAGATCAAATTCAACATCGCCACCCCCGGAGAGGTCGTCAATCGCAAGTTCGCCGCCACCGACATGAACCATCACACCGGGCAGCTGACGGTCACCGAGGGCACCGACTCGATCGTGAGGCTCGCGACGATCGGCGCCGACGGACCGAGCGGGATCTTCGTCGATCGCCTCGGCCCCGTCGCCTGGTGACCGCCGCGCACCCGTGATCGACGGCCCTCGGATAACCTGCTGGACGTCGTGCGGAGGTGTCCACGTAGGAGAAGGCCAAGGAAATGAGCCGAGTGCCTGGACCAGCGGATGAGACGGGCGCGGTCGCGTACCGGCCGCTGCTGTTCTCCATCGCCTACGGCATGACGGGGTCGGTGGGCGACGCCGAGGACATCGTGCAGGACGCGTTCCTCGGCCTGACCCGGGCGCGCCAGGCGGGAACCACGATCACCGACCTGAAGGCGTACCTGACGACGACGGTGACACGGCTGGGCATCGACTACCTGAGGTCGGCGCGGGTGCGGCGGGAGACGTACGTGGGCGAGTGGCTGCCCGAACCGGTCGTCGTGACCGCCGATGGGCCGGGGCCGGTCGAGCACGCCGAACTGGCCGACTCGCTGTCGATGGCGTTCCTCGTACTGCTGGAGTCCCTTTCGCCGGTGGAGCGGGCGGTGTTCATGCTGCGCGAGGTGTTCGGGTACGGCTACCCGGACGTGGCCAGGATCACCGGCAAGACCGAGGTGAACTGCCGGCAGATCTTCACCCGCGCCAGGCAACGCATCGCCGCCGGGAGGCGGGGGCGCGACAGCGAGCCGTCCCCGGCGTCGCGCGACAGCCAGCCGCCCCCGGCACGGCGGGCGGAAGGCGAGAAGCTCGCCCGCAGGTTCTTCGAGGCCGCCGCGGGCGGCGACATGGACGCGCTGCTCGGCATGCTCGCGCCCGACGTCGTGTTCATCGGGGACGGTGGCGGCAAGGCGCAGGCGATCGGCAAGCCCGCGACCGAGCCCCGGCGCGTCGCGCAGTTGCTCGTCGGCGGGTTCCGCCGGGTCCGGATGCTCGGCGTCTCCTTCCGGCCGGCCTGGGTCAACGACCGGCCGGGCGCGGTGATGTACGACGCCGAGGGGCGCGTGGCCAGCGTGGTCGAACTCGACATCGCCGACGGCGTGGTCCAGGCGATCCATTCGGTGGCCAATCCCGACAAGCTCGGCCATCTCGGACCGGTATCTGACGTGGCGCGACTGCCGGAGAAGAACTGATCTCGCGTCCAAGCGAGTGGCGAGCACCGTAGATCCCAGCAAGCACCGTAGATCCCGGCAAGCGCCGTAGATCCGGGCGAGTCGCAAGCGCGGTGGAACGAGGCGGGCTGGGCGCGTCGGGACAAATTGGGCATTGACGAAAAATTCTTACATGTTTTGATGGATCAAGTCGGAAAGTTTCACCACCTCATCGGGGGACCCTGCAGAGCCCACCCCAAGGAGGAAGCGCATGGTGCGCCGCCAGCCCACTGACCCCCCACCCATCGACTTATACGCCTCCGTCCAAGGAGAGGTCTCCTGGTTCTGCTGCGGCACAGCCTGGGGACCGTGCAGCACCACCGGCAAGGGAGCCTGCGGCACCTGCAACTCGGGCAGCCTCCAGCACGCCTGGCCCAACACCTCCGACGCCTGCCTGGCCATCACCCACCCCGACACCTGCGGCGTCAGCCTCTCCCGGCGGACCTGCGGATTCCAGCACAAGATCACGGCGCTGTGCAGCGGTACCAGCGTCGTCACCGCCATCGCCGACTGCGGCCCGCAGACGGACCTGTTCTGTGGTGAGAAGAGCTGCTGCGGCGCGACCTGCGCCAGCAACCGCCTGATCGACCTCACCCCGGCCGCCTACAGCAAGATCGCCAGCCTCTCCGCCGGCCTGAGGCCCTGCGAGATCTCGACCCCCTAGGGAGCTGACGATGACCAGCAGACGGCAAATGCTCAAGTCCGCCCTGCTCGGGGGCGGGGCCGGCGTGGTCGCCGCGACCGCGCTGGGCTCGCTCGGCCCCGAGGCGGCGTTCGCCACGGCCAGGGCGCCCGAGGTGGAGCCCGGCACCGTGGACCCCAACTTCGCCGAGGGCCGAATCCGTTCCATCAAGGACAACACGCTCCTCGTCCTGGGCTCGAACATGGTCTTCCACAACATCCGGGTCGTGGACGGCACCAGCCTCTGGAAGCTGGGACCCGTCCCCTTCGACCAGGCCAAGCCGGGTGACGGCCTGTACGCCCGAGGTGTGCGGATGCCCGACGGGGTGCTCGCCGCCGAGTCGGTGTGGCTCAACATCGTCAACATCAAGGGCCACATCAAGAACATCACCAGCGACAAGATCCACCTCGACCACAACGGCCAAGAGGTCCTCTGCCACGTCGTGTCGGGCAAGTCGGTCGCCGTCCACTCCGAGTCACCGCCGACCGCGGACCTGTCGATGCTGCGGGTGAGCCAGCACGTACAGATCCTGGGCGCGTGGCGACCGGACACCAACGAGGTCGACATCGCCACCGTCTTCTCCCCCCACTAGGAGCGACACATGCAAGGGATCGCCGCGCTTCAGCCGTACGTGATCGCCCTCTTCCTCGTCTGGGCGGCCCTGATGAAATTGTTCAGCCGTCGAATGCGGGCGCAAGCCGGACGGACCGCACTGGCCCGGCTGGTCGGCTCGGCGCGCGCGATCCCCACGCTCCGCCTCGTCGGGGTGGTGGAGCTAGCGGTGGCGGCCGCACTGCTGCTGCCGCCCGCCACCCCTGAGGAGGGCGCGGCCGCCGCCGTGCTCTCGGCGGGGTTCCTCGCCTATCTCGCCTACGCGTACGCGGCCGCGCCCACGTCGTCGTGCGGCTGCCTGGGCGCGCACTCCCATCCCGTGGACGTGCGTGCCTTCGCCCGCGCCGGACTGCTGTGCGCCGCGGGCGTCGCGGCGGTCTGGGCAGGGCCGTACCCGCTGGATCCCCCGCTCGTCACGCTGGGCCTGGTGGAGGTCGTCGCCCTGCTGGGCCTCTCGGCCGAGCTGGACCGCTTCTGGCTGAGCCCACTGCGCCAGCTCCTCGTACGTCTCCGTCAGCCGCTGGCCGTGCGCTCGCCGGCGGAGATCCCGCTGGAGGTCTCGCTGCACCTGCTCTACCTCAGCCCGGCGTACTGCTCGGCGTCCGCGCAGCTCACCTCGGACGTCCAGGACGTGTGGGACGAGGACGGCCTGCGGTTCGTGGTGTACGGGGCGCGCGAGCGGACGGCCGTCTTCTCCATCCCCCTTGCCGGAGCCGACCCGTCGGCCGTCCGCGTCGCGCTCACCTGATGAGGGCGTCTGACCGTCGGCGTACGCCTATGCCGGTGCCAGGGCCTTGGAGCGGTCGGCGATGAGGTGGACGGCGATGCCGGCGAGCACGGTGCCCATGAGGTACCGCTGGATCCGCAGCCAGAGCGGGCGGCCGGCCAGGAAGGCGGCCAGCGTGCCTGCCGACACCGCGATCAGGGCGTTGACCAGGGTGCCGATGAGGATCTGGACCGAGCCGAGCGCGAGGCTCTGCAGCAGCACGTGCCCCATGGCCGGGTCGATGAACTGCGGCAGCAGCGAGAGGTACAGGATCGCGATCTTCGGGTTCAGCAGGCAGGTGAGCAGGCCCATGGCGAACAGCTTGCGCGGCGGCTCGATCGCCAGCTCGCGCGGCTCGAAGGCGGAGGTGCCGCCGGGCTTGACGGCGTTCCAGGCCAGCCAGAGCAGGTAGGCGGCGCCGGCCAGCTTGAGCACGGTGTATGCGGCGGGTACGTACGCGAAGATCGCCGTCAGGCCCAGGCAGGTGGCCGTCAGATAGACGGTGAACCCGAGCGCCACCCCGATGAGGGAGATCAGGCCGGCCCGGCGGCCCTGGGTGATGGAGCGCGACACCAGATAGATCATGTTCGGCCCGGGGGTGAGCACCATGCCCAGCGACACCAACGCGATTCCCAGCAGCCCACCCGTCATATGGGCAGATTAGCGGACATTGCGCCCGGCCACCTGTGAATACTCTGCGTAAGCGCACGGGTATGAGAGGTTCACCGGTGGCATCTATACGCCCCTTTCGGGAAGCTGTCATCCGAGCAGCACCCGAGAAGGGACCTCAGCGATGGATTTCAGGGACGATGCCAACCTCGATTCCTCACAGGTGGAGGACGTTGGCGGTAGTGGAGGGGGTGGGGGCGGCGGCGGTGGGTTCCCGGGCGGCATGGTCATCGGCGGCGGCGGCATCGTCAGCCTGATCGTGCTCGTCATAGTCTTCGTCCTGAACAACCTGGGCGGTGGAACCGAACAGCCGGCACAGCAGCGGCAGCCCTCCTCGAACCTGTCGCAGCAGTGCCGGACCGGCAAGGACGCCGACCAGTCGGAGAAATGCCGGGTTGTCGGCGTGGTCAACAGCATCCAGAACTACTGGAAGACCCAGATTTCCGACTATCGCCCGGCGAAGACCGTCCTGTACTCCGGCAGCCTGCGCACCGCCTGCGGCGCGGCCAGTTCGGCGGTCGGCCCCTTCTACTGCCCCGGCGACCAGCGCGTGTACCTGGACCTGAGCTTCTTCGACCAGTTGCAAAGCCAATTTGGCGCAAAAGGCGGCCCATTCGCACAGGCCTATGTAATCGCCCACGAGTACGGCCATCACGCCCAGGACCTCCTAGGCGAGCTCTCCCAGGGCAACTCGGTGGCCACGGAGTTGCAGGCCGACTGCTACGCGGGTGTGTGGGCCAAGCACGCCGTCGAGACCGGCTTCTACGAAAAGCCGTTCACCACCGCGGAGATGGCCGAGGCGCTCGACGCGGCGGCGGCCGTCGGCGACGACCGGATCCAGCAGCGTACGCAGGGCAGGATCGACCCGGAGTCGTTCACGCACGGCAGCTCCGAGCAACGCGTCAACGCCCTGAATCGCGGTTACAAGATCGGCGACCCGGCCAAATGCGCGCAGGCCGATCTTGTATAAGGGCGGCGTAGAACACGAGTAATCGGATTCTCTCCTAAAATCGTTGGGGTGATCTTTAAGCTTGTCGGTGACGGACGTCCTTATCCCGACCATGGTCTGACGCCCAGAGAGTGGGCGCAGATCCCCCCACGGCAGGTCCGGCTCGACTCGTTGATCACCACGAAGGCCATGCTGGACCTGCATTCCCTGCTCGCCGCCGACTCCACGTTCTACGGCGACCTCTTCCCGCATGTGGTGCAGTGGGAGGGCGAGCTCTACCTGGAGGACGGGTTGCACCGGGCGCTCCGGGCGGCCCTGCACCAGCGCTCGATCCTGCACGCCCGGGTCCTGGAGATGGTGCCCCGCTGAAAAAGAATTGTCGGACCCCTCCGGCAGGATGCCTCCATGGTCTCTTTTCAACTGGTGATCGACTGCGCCGCCCCCGGACGGATGGCGCGCTTCTGGGCTGACGGCTTGCGTTATGAGCTGGAGGAGCCGCCAGGCCACTTCGACACCTGGCGAGCCTACTGGCAGAGCATCGGCGTGCCGGAAGAGGAGCTCGACGACGGAGACTGCTCCGACAGCATCGTCGATCCGGAGGGTGGGGGCCCGCGGATCTGGTTCCAGCAGGTGCCTGAGGGCAAGGTGGTGAAAAACCGCTTCCACCTCGACATCAAGGTGGGCGGCAAGCGGGAGGAGGTCCCGCTGGCGATCCGCAGAGAGCGCGTGGACGCCGAGGTGACGCGGCTGGTCCGCGCGGGCGCCTCCGTCGTACGCGTGCTCGCCGAGCCCGGGGTGGACCACTACGCGGTGGCGATGGCGGACCCGGAGGGCAACGAGTTCGACGTCGTCTGAGGGGGTCGTCTCAGAGGGTCATCTGAGGGGCCGTCCGGCTCAGAGGTCGGCGGAGAGTTGGTGCGATGGACGAGGCCGTGGCGCGAGCGAAGTTCCTGGCAGCACGCAGCGCCAGGCTGGCCACCGTGGACGAGCAAGGGGCGCCGCACCTGGTGCCCATCGTCTTCGCCGTGGTGGACGACATGATCGCCTTCGCCGTGGACGACAAACCGAAGCGGACGACAGACCTCCGCAGGCTTCGGAACATCGCGAGCAACAACCAGGTGTGTGTCCTGGTCGACCACTACGCCGACGACTGGCGGCAACTGTGGTGGGCACGAGCCGACGGCACGGCCGCGCTCGTCGACGACGACACCACACGCGGCCAGTGGCTCGACCGGCTGGCCGCACGCTACGACCAATACGTGGAGCGACGCCCCGCCGGCCCGGTGGTCGCGATCACCGTCGCGCGGTGGAGCGGCTGGGCCTACGACGAGTAGGAGGGACGATGTCCGGCAGCCGCCTTCGGCTCGGCGCCTGCCTGTCCCTGTCGGGCGAGTACGCCAGATTCGGCAGGCAGGCCGGACTCGCCCTGGACATCTGGCGGTCCACGACCGGCGCGGCAGACCTCCTCATCGAGGACGACGGCAGCGATCCCGAACGGCTGGCCGCCCTCCTCCCCAGGTTGTCGGCGGAGTGCGACCTCCTGCTGGGCCCCTACTCCACCCTCCTCATGCGAAGAGCGGGAGCCATCGCCGCGGCCCTGGATCGCCTGATCTGGAACCACGGCGGATCAGGCGACGACGTGGAGACCGCCCACCCCGGCCATGTCGTGTCCGTGCTGACACCGGCGAGCCGCTACGCGGAGCCCTTCGTCCGGCACCTCGCCGCCCGCGAAGATCCCCACCCGCTCCTGATCGTCGCCGGCAAGGGCCGTTTCGGCCGTCAGGTCGCCGACGGCGCCGAGCGCCTGGCGCGCGCCCTCGGGATACACACCATCCGCCGCCGCCCGAGCACACCGGAGGGCTACACCGGCTCACTCGAAGAGGACTGGGACCTCTTCCGCGCCGACTCCTGCGAGGAGGGCTGGGATCTCTTCTGCGCCGGCTCGTTCGAGGAAGACGTGGAAACGGTCACGTCGGCCAGATCACTGCCGACGCCTCCACAGAACGTCTGCGCCGTGGCCGCGGGCGTTCGCGAGTTCGGCCAGGCCGTCGAGGAACCCCTGGGCATCTACGGTGTCGGGCAGTGGTTCCCAGGGAGCGGCGGTCATGTCGAGTTGTCCATGAGCGAGGACGACTTCCTGAGCGCCTACCGGAAACGCTCCGGGTCACTCCCCGACTATCCAGCAGCCCAGGCCGCGGCCGCTGCCGCGATCGCGACACACTGCGCCCGGCAGGCGGCCGGCACCACACGTGAGGCGCTGTGGGATACCGCCGTGGCACTGGAGACAACCACCATGTTCGGCGCCTTCAAGGTGGATCCCCGCACGGGTGCCCAGATCGGGCACCAGCCGGCACTCACCAGATGGGGCGCCGAAGGCCCCACCATCGTGACAACAAGCCCCAAGGCCCCGCCGTCGTGACGACAAGGCCCCGCCGCCCCAAGGCCCCGCCGTCGTGACGGCAAGCTCCCGCCGCCCCAAGGTCCCGCCGTGGCAAAGTCCTCGCTCGGCCTGGCCTCAGCCGGAAGTCAGCCTTGCGGGCGCGCGCCCAAGGCCTCGGCCCAGCCCATGTCCTCATAGGTGACCTGCAGCGTCGGCGTCGATTGCCCTTGTTCGCGGAACTCGTAGGAGAGCAACTCCGCCGTCTCGTCGTCCACGATCAGTCGAGCCTCGCCCGCAGCGTCCCCATTCCCTGCCGTGGGCCGCGCCAGGGCGACCCCGGTGCGCCCCAGCGAATCGGTGACCTCGCCCAGCGACTTGATCGCGGGCTGTTCGGCAAGCAGCCGGTAGAGGGCGGAGCGAGTCCCAGGGCTGATCGGACCAGCCAGCAAGTCCTGCGCCGCCGACCACACGTATTCGGTGAACTCCGGCTTGGCGGGCCACCAGTCGCTTGCGGACTCCTCGTCGAACAGCCGCCGCAACTGGCTCTCCAGCCTGTCCTTGCTGGTCGGCAGCTTGAGCAGGTGCCGGACTGTGAAGTTGTGGTTGCCGATCTGAAAGTGGAGTTCCATGTCGTAGTCGTTGGTCGACGGCTTCTCCTCGGCCAGGGCGGGCGAGCCCAGTTGCTTCCACTTCGCCTCGTCCGCCGAGGAAGCGAAGGCGATCTTCGGGTCCTGACCCGTCACGGTTCGGCTGGGCGCGCCCTTTTCGCTCGCGTACCAGCTGTCCTGGGTACTCGCCACGGTCGCCGAGAAGGGGATCTTCTGCCGTTGCGGCTTTTTGCGTTTCTTCCCGAAGTAATGCGCCGGCTGGGAGGTGCGTTGACGCGTGTACCAGTAGGGGCCTGACGTGGCCGGCTCGCGGGCGGCGGTCTCGGCTGCGGCCAGCAGGACGGACCGGGCGTCCAGGGATTGTGTACGGGGGGAATGCGAGGACCGTGAACCGTCCCTGGAGGGCGGCGCACTGGCAATCGATGGCGGGCCGGCCGGGACGACTCCGCCGCTGCCCAGAACCACGACGACGGCCGCCGAGGCAAGGGCCGTTCCGGCGATGGCCCCCACCACGGCACGGGTCCGCCTGGCCCGGCGTCCCCGGCGTACCAGAGCCGACACCGGCGCGGGCGTGACCGGTTCACGCTGAGCGAGAGTCCGCAAGGCCTGTGCGAACTCTTCATGATCGTCGTTCATCGCGTCGCCTCCTGGTTGTCCCGCAGAGCCGTGCGCAGCCGCGCCATCGCTCTGGAGTGCTGACTCTTGACTGTGCCGACCGTGCAGCCCAGGGCCGCCGCGACCGCTTTCTCCGTCAAGTCCTCGTAGTGCCGGAGCACGACGATGGCGCGCTGCCTGCGCGGCAGGGAGAGCAGCGCGCGGCGTAAATCCTCGTGCGGCTCGTACGGCCCGGACCGAGGATCGGCGTGATCAGGCGGGTCGGCAGTGGGCAGTTCCCGTTGACCTCGCCGCCACCAGCTGACGTTCCCATTGACCAACATGCGGCGCAGATAGGCATGCGGGTCGGTGGGACCTACGCGTCGCCACCGCACGTACAGCCGCACCAGGCAGTCCTGGAGCAACTCCTCGGCCCGGTGGCGGTCGCCGGTGAGCAGGATGGCGACGGCCATGTGCCTGTTCCAGGCCGCCTCGGCGAAGGCGGCGTACGCGGCGTCTTCCGTTGGATCACTCACATGGCCTCAACGCGGAGGTGCCGGAAAAAGGTTGGCAGAAAGCCAGGATTGTTTCCGCGCCTCGTACCGGCCGGGGCCGCCGATGCGCCTGCGGTGGGAGTGCGTCGCCACGATGGCCGTACCCGCGATCATCGAGCGCCGCTGGCACCTGATGCCGCTCGCCAGAGTCAGCTAGTGCCCCACGTCATGTCCTCCGACAAGATGACATACTCCGTCACCTGCACCTGAGAGGAGCCGACGGTGGCCCTTGAGTGGACCGCGCTGTCCCCCGCTGACATGCCGGCGATCGCCGATCTCGCACGGCGGTGCGTGGCGCACGACGGCGGGCTCCAGGCGACCGCGTCCCCGTCCTTCCTGGAACGCAGGTATGCAGCGGGGATGGCCGTGGGCGCGTTCGCCGACGGCCGCCTGGTGGCCTGCGGGGCCGTGCGCCCCGTGGGCGACGCGTCGACGGCGACCGGTCTGGTCGACCCGGGGCATCGGGGAAAAGGGCTGGGGTCGGGCCTGCTGGACCGGCTGATCGGGGAGGCGCGGCCGGTCCGGCTGATCGGGGAGGCGCGGCCGGTCCGGCTGATCGGGGAGGCGCGGCCGGTCCGGCTGGAGACGGAGTCGGTGACCCCGGAGGCCCACGCGCTGTTTCTCTCGCGCGGGCTCCGGCAGACGTTCGCCGAGGACATCTACCGGCGTGACCTGAGCCGACCGCTGCCGCCAGAGCCAGAGCCAGAGCCGGAACTGGAGCTGGAGCTGGAGCTGGAGGTCCTGGAATGGTCGCGGGACACCGAAGGGGTCTTCTACGAGGCCTACTCCGCGTCCTTCGCCGACCGTCCCGGTTTCCCCGGCTGGTCGCGGGAGGAGTGGGTGGACTGGCTGGTCGACGACGAGTTCCTGCCCGAGTGCTCGCTGGTGGCACGCGGAGCGGGCGGGACCGCCGGCTTCGTGGCGTGCGCGGAAGGGTTCTTGATCCAGATCGGCGCCGTGCCCGGGTGGCGGCGGCGCGGGCTCGCGCGGGCACTGGCGGTCGCCGCGCTCGGCCGCATGCGTACACGCGGCGCGACGGAGGTCTTCCTGGACGTCAACGTCAACAACCCGGCCTCGGCCGCTCTCTTCCGCGGCCTCGGATTCGAGGTGATCGCCCGCCGGGCCCGCTACGAACCGGTGGACTGACCCCGCGCGTCAGCGGACCTTCGGCACCGGCTGGGCGCGGCGGGCGGCCTCGGCCCGGAGCCGGCGCCTCAGCTGTTTGCCGTGGCGGAGAAAGGAACGGGTCCGCAGGCGGCGGTCCTCGGGCAGGCTCCAGTCGGGCAGCGCGCGCTCGATCGCGACGCTGAGCCGATCGTCGCCTTGGGCGGTGGCGGTGCCGAGCAGTACGACGTTCTCCTGCCACCGCATGCCGGGATCGTGCCGGTGGAAGGTCAGGCAGACCGGCCCCGGTACGGCGGCCACACCAGCCGGCAGGTCCAGCTCGTACCCGATCGAGGTGGGCGAGAAGGCACGCGCGGGCACGGACACGGGCCGGCCGTCCGCCACCGCCGACACGATCGGCCGGCCCAGGTCGCGGGCCCGGCGGGCGTACGGGCGCCAGTCGGCGGGCGGCGCGGAGCGGCCGGGCAGGCGGGGACCCGAGGGGGCCGGATCAGAGGCGGGGGCCGTGGTGCCGGGCGGGCAGGTCCAGGTCAGCGGGTCGTGGGTCAGGTCGCCGCCGGGCCACCAGGTGATCCGCTCGGGGGTCACCTCGATGTAGATCCGCGCGAAATACCAGGTCAAGCGCTTGAGGAGGAACCGCGGCAGCCCCGCGAAGGCGTCCGGGATCTTGACCTGGGAGTCGCGGAGGTACCGGTCGGTGTTGGCCTGCAGGTCAGCGTCGCGGACCGTGGCGCGGCCCTGCACCAGCACCACCGGATCGCCCTCGAACAGCAGGGCGACGCGCGGATCGCGGCGCGCCCGCTCGGCTTTGTCGGGATAGGTCAGGCCGGTGCTGACGTCGATCGTGCCGCCGGGCCCGGTGTACGGAGTGACGGGCCAGGTGATGGGCCGTTCGTCGCGGGTGAGCGAGGTGTAGGCGCACACCACAGAACTCCGGAACGTCGTGGCGGGAAGCGTGATGGTCATGGCCGCACACGCTAATGAGGAGGTCTTGGGCCCCACTTGAAGCCGATCTTCCAGGCTCCCTCAAGAGCGAAAAGCCACGATGTCGGCATCCCTCCAGAATGCGAAGGAGTACGACCATGCGCACCGCCGCACACCCGAACCTGCCGCAGATCACCCTGCCCGGCCAGGCCGCCGCCGCGCCGGGGCCGCTCGACATGAGCAACATGTACCTGGCGCACTACGGCTTCCGCCGCGACCTCGGCCACCTGATCACCGCGATCGGCCGGGTCCGCCTCGGCGACCGCCCGCGCGTCACCGCCCTGCGCGAGCACCACGCGTGGGTGCTGTTCGTGCTGCACCACCATCACACCGCCGAGGACGAGACGGTCTGGCCGCGGCTGCGGGAGCGGGCGCCGGAGGCGATCGGCACGATCGACGCGCTGGAGGCCGAGCACGAGGCCTGCGACCACTGGCTCCGCGAGAGCACGGAGGCCTTCCAGGCGTTCGACGCCGGCCCGTCGGAGCAGGGGCGCGAACGGCTCATGGTCGCCCTGCGCGCGCTGGGCGAAACCCTCGGCGCGCACTTGGCGCACGAGGAGACCGATGGGATCCCGCTGATGATGGCCCACATCACGCCGGAGGAGGACGCGGAAATGCACAAGACGCTCACGAAGCAGTACGGGCTCCACAAACTGATCATGCTGCTCGGCTGGATCACCTCCGAGCTGCCGGCCGACGTCGAGGCCCACCTGCGCAAGACCTCGCCCAGGCCGTTACTGCTGCTCAGCACCCTTGCCGGAGGCCGATACCGGCGGCGCATGTCCTACCTGTGGGGGTGAGCCAGCTCCCGCTCCACGCTTTCGGCGTGCTCGGCATGCCGCCGCGCCGCCTCGGCGTCACCCAGGGCCTCGGCCAGCTGCGCCAGCGACCGGCTGACCGGCCACATCAGCATGCTCAGCCCGGAGATCCCCATGCGGTCGGCGTACGGGGACGCCTCCTCGTACAGATCGGCGCAGGCCTGCCGGTCGCCCAGCGCCGCCCAGATCTCGCAGCGGACGACCAGCCAGAACAGGTAGACGAAGGTGCGTGGGATCGGCGATTGCCGCTCCCACGGCCCAAGCGCCTTGCGCGCCTCCTCCAACCGGCCGCTGACCACCAGGTAGTGGGCGTACCCGTCCAGGTTGAACTGGTCGAGCTGCTCGTGCGAGATCTCCAGCGGCGGCTGCGGAGTATCCGCTGTCCCACGGCGCAGGCGCATGAGCGCGATCTGGTACGTGGCGCCGGCCGTGGTCGACTCCGCACCCCACATCGAGGTCGCTCGCTGCTCGGCGTCGGTGGCCGCGAGCAGCGACTCGGCCGCCTCCAGGTCGCCGCGTTGGATGATGACGCCGAGCCGCAGCCAGTCCAGGATGATGCGCAGGTACGGCATGTGCGTACGGCCGATCAGCCGCTCCGCCTCGGCCAGCACGTCCAGAGCCGCCCGCACCCGACACAGCTCCAGCAGCGTGCCGCCCTGGCAGGTGAGCCCGATCGTGCGCAGCTCGTCGTCGCCCGCCTCCAGCCCGGCGCGGGCCATCTCCTCGCCCGCCGCCAGCCGCTGGCGCACCGAGTCCGGGTCGAGCAGCGCGTAGTAGCGGGCGAACAGCACCCGGCCGAGCAGCGTCGCGTCGTTCTCCTGGCGGGCCAGCCGCACCGCCTCCGCGCTCCACTGGTCCCGCTCCGCGGGGTCCCGCCCCGGCTGGTAGTACGCCTGGAGCGCCAGGCAGGCCAGCACCCGGGCCCGGGCCGGCGGCTCCAGCCCTTCGTCGGCGGCCAGCTCCGTCAGATCCGCCAGCAGATCGGCGTCGTAATCGCCGTAGACCTTCCAGGGCTGCAGGATGCGGCCGCCGTACCCGGTCGCGGCCTCGATCCAGCGGCGCCGATCGCCCGCCTGCTTGGCCAGGCGGCGCAGCCGCGTCAGCTCGGCCTCCTGCCCCGCCGAGTCGCCCGCCCCGAACCTCGCCTCGGCCAGCGCGAACAGCAGGTCCATCCGCTCGGCCGGGCCCAGCTCGGGGTCGTCCTCGGCCACGCGGTCGGCCCGCTCCAGCAGCTCGACGGCCACGTCGTACGCGCGCAGCCGTTTGGCCTCCTCGGCCGCCCGCCACGCCGCCCGCCAGGCCCGCGCGGTGTGGCCGGCCGGAATCGCCTGGAACCAGTGGTGCGCGGCGGCAGCCAACCGGTCGGAGGCCGAGCCGCCGGTACGTGACTCGATCGCGGCGGCCACGGCGGCGTGCAGCCGGGCCCGTCGCAGCACCGGCACCACCTCGGTGAGCGCCTCCTGCACCAGCGCGTGCACGAACCGGAACCGGCCGGGCCGCCCCTCCGCGACCAGGGCGGCGGCCATGGCCGGCTCCAGCCGGTCCAGCGCGCTGTCCAGGTCGAGCCCGGCGGCCTCGGCCACGATCGTCACGTCGAACTCCCGCCCGGCCACCGCCGCCACCCGCAACAACTCGGCGGACGACTCGGGCAGCCGGTTCACCCGGCCGAGCACGACGTCCCGCACGCCCAACGGCAGCGTGCCGCGGCCCGGCGAGCCGGCTTCCAGGTAACGCAGCAGCTCCGTGACGAAGAAGGGATTGCCGTTCGTGCGGTCCCTGAGCGCCCGGACGTCCGTGCCCGCCGGGGTCAGTTCGGCCAGTTCGGAGGCCGAAAGGCCGGACAGCGGCAGCCGCACCGCCTGGCGGCGCGAAAGCGCCTCGAACGCCTCGGCCAGCGCGCCCTCCGGCGGCGGCCAGTCGCGTGCCGTGCCGACCACGGCCAGCCTGCCGTCCAGCACATACCCGGCCAGGTAGCTCAGCAGCCGCAGCGAGGACCGGTCCGCCCAGTGCAGGTCGTCCAGCACCACCAGCACCGGCCGCGGGCCCGCGGTCAGCGCCCGTGCCGCCGCCTCATAGGTGCGAAACCTCGCGCCCTCGGGGTCGGTCCCGGTCGCGGAGCCGACTCCGGGCAGGTTCGCGCGCACGTCGGCGGGCAGCGGCGGCAGCGTGTCGGCCAACCGCTCCAGCACCGTCACCCACGGCCAGAACGCCGGCGCGCCCTCCGTCGCCGCGCACCGCCCCACCGCGACCGTGAAACCCCGGGCCCGGGCCCGGCTCACCAACGCCTCGGCCAGCCGCGTCTTGCCGACCCCCGGCTCCCCGGTGATCAGCGAGAACGCGGTGCGGCCCGCCGCCACCGCTTCCAGCAGCCCGTCCAGCGCGGCCAGCTCCTCCTCCCGGCCCGTGATCCCCCGCTCGGCCACCCGCGGCTCGGGCGGCCGCGACGGCCGATGGGGGAACAGCGCGGGGGATTGGTCGAGGATGTCGCGTTCCAACGCGCGCAACTCCTCGCCCGGGTCGATGCCGAGTTCCTCGGCCAGGATCCGGCGGGCCGTGCGCAGCGTCTCCAGAGCCTCGCCCTGGCGGCCGCTCCGGTAGAGCGCCAGCGCGCGCAACGCCCACAGCCGTTCGCGCAGGGGGTGCTCGCAGGTCAGGGCCTCCAGCTCACCCAGCAACTCGCCGTGGCGGTCCTGCTGGATGGCCGCGCTCACCCGCAGCTCGCGGGCCCGCTCCCGGGCCTCGGTGAGCCGCGCTCTGACCGCGGTCACATACGCCTGACCGTCCAGGTCCTGGTACGGCTCACCGCGCCACAGCGCCAGCGCCTCGTCCGCCAACCGCTCCGCCTCGGCCGGCTCGGCCGCCTGCTCGGCCTGCCCGACCAGACGCAGGAACCGCGTCGAATCCACCTGCTCCGGCTCGATCGCCAGCGTGTAGCCCACCGGCCCGAACATCAGCAACCGGCTCTGCGCCCTGGCCCGGCGTCCGGGCTCCAGTAAGCGGCGCAGATTGGACACGTACGAGTGCAGCGACGCCATCGCCTCGGCCGGCGCCTCCTCGCCCCACAACCGGTCGATCAGCGCGGCCGGGGCCACCGGCCGGCCCTCCGCCAGCACCAGCACGCTCACCAGCGCCCGCAATTTCAGCGAGGTGATCTGACACGACCGCCCGTCGTCACCGACGACCTCCAGCGAGCCCAGCACACGGATGTCCACAGCGCTACCACCCTCATGAAATCGCCTGATCTTACGACAAGAGGAAGGCGGGCGGCCGACTACTAGGCGAATGGGTGCGGCACCTGATGCAGTTCTGAATCATCCAGGTCGGTGGTTCGCCATCCGGCGCGCCGGAACGCGTTACGGGTTCGGGGCATGTGCAGGGCGCGCTGCCGCGACCAGCCGAAATCCATGGGAAGTAGTCCCGGTGCGATCACGCGCACTGTGCGCAAGCCCAACAGCTCCTGTTCCGGAGCCGTCTGGTCGACGACAAGTACGTCCAGACCGGCATCGGTCAACAGATCGCGGCAGTACGACAAGTCCGTCAGCAGGTCTGTGCTCCTGGGCCGAGTCTGTTGCCACTCCTTGTACAGCTCGGCCATGGGGGTCAGATGTCTGTTCGACAAAAGGAAGTCGGCATGGTGCTTCATTCTCGGCGACGCGAACAGTGCCGGATGGTCGATCAGCGTGCGGACCTTGCCGAAGTCCTCGGTCATCGCCTGGACCTCATCAGCACGTCTGGTGAACTGATCGGGCATGGTCGGTGCGAAGGAGGCGACCTCTGACAGCGCGGATGCGACAGCCTCCTCCGGGTCCAGAGACGCGCCGGACGCGAAGGTCAGCGTACCGGGACCGCCATCTCGGCGGACCGCCACCGCGAGCACAGCGGGCACCGACAGGTCGATTCTCATGTCGAACAGGCGCACGTCGTAGCCGCAGAGCCGCAGCCGGTCGATCATGAAGAGGGACTCGTCGCGACACGTGGCCGGATCGATCTCGGGCAGCGATACTTTGCCGTACCACGCGAGCATGAAAGAATCACGCTCGATCAGTTCGAGCATTCCATGCAGAGTCGCCTCTTCGAGGCTTGCACCGCTCGCACAGCCGCTGGAGCACTCCATGACGAAGTTGTGGTCGCGCTCCGCCCCGCCGTAGTAGACGGTGCGCTGCGGCACCAGAACTGCGCGCCGGTCACGTAGTGAGTAACCCCAGACCCAGGGAATCGGCTGATCAGGGTCGAATCTCGAGTACGCACCCGATTCGTAAACCTTGTCCGCGTAGACCCCGCATTCTCGGGGGTCGAGCGCCGCCGCGGACAATTCGTGAAAGCTGTCCACCGTGACTGTGGTCCACCGCCGTTGCTCAAGTCCGGCATAACGTTCAAGCGCTTCGAACAGCCCGCTGATCTCGCTGGTTTCGAATGAATTGGTCTGGCCGCTCCATTGGATCTCCTGCAGACGGATACCGTCGTGAAATTGAAACATGCCGTAACTCGGCGACGTGGTAGGAGATAGGTCGTCGCGGTGCGCGTAGCGGCCGACCACGCCGCAGATCGGATTTGTCAGTGCCGAGACCGGCAGGTCGTAGTCACCCAGGTGAAACTGCCGGTAGCGGTTCGGAGCCGGTTTCGATATCGAACGCAGGTTGAGTACGGCGCCGGCCGCGGTATCCGGTTCACGCGGCATACATAACGGACATGCGGCGTCCATCAGCAAGTCGAACCGGGACACCCGCAGGGTCCGCAGATTCAGTTCGTAAACAGGGGCGATCCCCGGGCGATGACTTCGGCCTTCCATGGCGTGGGTCCGCAGCAGGTTCCACAATCGCCAGATCGCGTCAAGTGCGAATGGCGTCAAGTACGGCGAGGAAGCCGTCGACCGTAGCTGCCGTCCACGTTCGATCGCATCACGTTCCGGTGCGGCGCGCAGGCGTTGCCACCGCAGGGACAGACATCGCACGCACGGGGCCGAGCGGCTCTGTTCGGCGACCACCGGTCCGAGGATGGCCGACCCCGCGGTGAAAGAGATCGGAACGAGGCCTCGACTTTTTTCCGCTTCCGGTAGGCGCGGGTGAGTCGCGTCGCGTAGACCGAGCACCGCCACGTCGGGCAGGTCTCCCTTGTCCAGCCGCGAATCCAGGTAGCGAAGGAGCTTGTTCGGCGCCGATTCGCAGGTCTCATTGTCATGCTCCGCCACTGATGAAACCCTCCGCCTTTCGCGCGAGATAGAACGAGCTCTTCTGACTTACGGCGCCATGTTCGAGGGGAGTCGGGGGGCCTGGGGTTGCGCCGGGGGGCGCACGCCGGACCCGGGGGGAAAAACCCGCGGCGCGGCGGGGGGAGGGTGGGTGGAGGGGA
>NZ_JBEZDM010000052.1:0-60321 GCF_040648335.1 Nonomuraea sp. NPDC049158 | reverse complement strand
GGGTCGCGTTTGTCGTCTCCGCACCGGGGCGCCCTTACTCGGCCACTCGACCCAGGGGTGCAGCAGTCTCACCAGCCGAGAACGCAACGGCCTTGCGACCCGACCTAAGAGTCTCGAATTCGTCGAGAGCACCATTGAGCCATTGATCGACATAGCCCTGCTCGCGATTCAGCCACCATGACGCGAGTGTTCACGCACCGAGACTGATGATTCGAGACCGATCGAATGCCGATACCGCGCCCTGCGACACAGAATTCGGAGGGCGCGGTATCGGGACGTGAATTCGCTACTCGACGTGCGCGTACTTCTCTTCGGTCGCAGCGCTAGGACGGGAAAGGCAAATCCCCTCGCACTCGAACTGGACATTCCCGGAGAAGGCCTTGGACGAACCGCATCCCGCGACGCTGGGCCAAGGATCATGGACCCAGCCCCCGTAGACGGTCCTACCGTCGGCGCATCCCGCGACCGCGCGGTACCTGGTGTTGCCGACGGAGTCGTCGCAGAGTGTCATGACCGAGTGCCCATCCTCAACAAAATAGACCGGGCACCAGTGGTCTGCCGCGTTCGAGGCGGAGGCGGCGTTGGCCGGGACCACTGTCAGCGACATGGCGGCGACTGCGGCGAACAACGTTACGAGCGCCAAAGCGGTCAGGCGCAGGGCGATCCATGCCTGCTTCGCGACGGACTTGAAAGTGTGCATGGCGTTTTCCTCCCGAAATTCGAGCGCTTGCGTCCAGATATTCGGGAACTTTGCCAGAACTCCCTTTCGTGAGGCTTTCGCCATCCTGTCTCGGTGGGCAAAGGGATTACGCTCGATCCGGATGCTGTCCCTTTTCGCAACAAGGCTGAAGCTGATTACTTGTGATCATTTCCGGTCCAATTCCTCGACGAGGGCCGTTCCCGCAGGTGGAAGCCCGGGCGCGAGGGAGCCGCCGTGCTCGGAATCACGCGACCCTGAGGTCAAGTTCTGCCCCGCGGCCTGCGGACAGTCCCGAGGGCCGGCGACCTCGGACGATCGCCGCGTGCGCCGGGTCGAGCTTGACGGGCGCGGGGGCCGAACCCCTGGCCAAGATCAACGATGTCGGCCTCGCGGCGCATCCCGAACCACCTCGACATCGAGCCTCTACGCCGCCTGCCGCAGGATGACCACCCGCGTCCGCCAGGTCGCCGACCAGCTCTACCCGTGACTCTCCGTGCCCCCTGGATTTAAATGACGGTATTTATTCGATTATTTGTTTGATTTTTTGCCCCACCCGAGTGCCTTTACAAAGTAGATTTAGAAAGAGCTGAACGACCTGCGGGACCTCGTCACTCCCGGGAACCCGCCGGACCTCGATCTTGGACCCGGGTCCGGCCTGCCGGGCCCAGGCGTACAGGGACCGGCAGGTCACCGTGCGGATCGGGGCCTACGGCGGCTGCTGTGCCCGTGCGCGGACGCATGACCTACGCGGTGAGGTCCGCCGGCGGGAGAACGGGACGAAGCGACGGGTACGACACGCTGACGTCACGCGACGCCCAACCACCACTCGGAGCCGGCCAAGATCAAGTGCATAGCGTTATCGGCTGTTCCGTTGGTCCCCAAGGCCGATAACGTGCCGGTCATGACCGAGAGTTCGGGTACCGGTGTCGAGGCGTTACTCAATGAGGAGATCGTCGCTCTCGCCGCCAGTACGTTCGTAGTGGTTTTCACGGGGGTCGGGCTGGGACGTGAGCAGGCCCGGAACCGAGTGGACAAAGAGCTGTACGGCCGGTTCGGGAAGCCTCGCGGAAGCGATGCCCACTATGCCTACCGTGCGGTCATCCTGCAGATCGTCCTGCTCTGGGAGCGGGCGGGGATCGCGGCACGGGCTACTACAGGCCCGCTGATCCTGCTCCCGGACGGCGCCCGCCTGCTCAACGCCACCGACGCGGCCCGCGAACTGCGTACCCTGCTCTGAGCCGCTGAGCTGAGCTCGGTGCCGCCGACGAGACACACCGGCGACCGACGTGGACTCCCCCTCTACGTCTACAGGTCGTTTCTGGTGAGCCAGGTCAGGCAGGCGTCGGCCACTTCACGCCAGCCGTGGTCGATGGTCAGGGAGTGGCCGCGGTCGGGGAACTGCTGGATCTCGGTGATCGCGGTGGAGTCCCGGTACTGCTTGAGCGTCGCTTTGGTGACCGTCTCCGGGACGGTGTGGTCCTTGCCGCCGGCGATCAGCAGCAGCGGTCCCCGGGTGTCGTTGCCGGTGTCGACCTTGGCGGGCGAATGGGGGGAGAAGTTCGCGACGGCGGCCTCGAACAGCGGCTTGCCCGGCGCGGGGATGGTCCAGCGTTCGTACAGCTCGGCGGCTTCCTGAGCCGGGATGGCGTTGCCGAACGCGTAGGTGAACTGGTCGAGGGTGAGAGAGACGGCCCGGTGCTTGTTGGCCGGGTTCTTGAACACCGGCAGGGTCGAGCGCAGCGCCGACAGCGGCAGCGGCAGCACCCCCTTGATCTGTGCGGCGTCGATCGCGATCGCGGCTCTGGCCAGGTCCTGCCCGAGCAGCTTCTCGGCGACCATGCCGCCGAAGGAGTGACCGATCAGGATCGGCTTGACGTCCAGAGCGTTGATGATCTCCGTGTAGTGGGCGACGACGTCGTCGATGCCGTGGTCGGCGATGCTGTCGGGGTCCTTGCGGGACAGTTCGACGCTTTCGCCCTCGCCCGGCCAGCCGGGGGCCGCCGCGTCGTAGCCCGCGGTCGTGAACAGTTCGGTCCAGGAGGACCAGGAGGTGGCGTGCAGCCAAAGGCCGTGGATGAAGATGACGGGAATGGTCGGTGCGGTCATCGGTTGCTCCTCAGGAATACGACTGTCCTGCCGGATGGATGTGCTTGACCGCCTGGGTCGCGGTCGCGGCGGTGCGGATGTGGGCGGCCACGGCTCCCGGTTGCGACGGCGCGATCGCGTGTGAGGCGTCGGCCTCGATGGTGTCGGCCTCGATGGTGTCGGCCTCGATGGTGTCGGCCCCGGGCCGGTCCGCGCAGCGGGTTGGCCACCGCGGTCACGACGGTCGGCGTGCTGCCGTTCTTGAAGGAGTTCCCTGTGGCCATGGCCTCACCGTAGGAAGTCGCCTGCGCGCCTCGCTAGCGTCACATGACTGCGTCACCGAGCGTCATCTGGGCGAAGCGGTCAGGTCAGGCTGATACGCGCAGGGCTGTGGTCAAAGCCGATCGCGAGGTGATCGCCAGTTTGGGGAAGATCCGGTAGAGGTGGGAGCTGACGGTTCGATGGGACAGGTAGAGCTTCTCGCCGATCTCCCGGTTCGTCAGGCCCTCGGCCGCCATCTGGGCGATCTGGAGTTCCTGTGCGGTCAGCACGTCGCGTGCTTCGCTGCTGCGGCTGCGGCTGCTCTCGCCGGAGGCCCGCAGCTCCTGGCGCGCTCGCTCGCTCCAGGGGATCACCCCCAAGGCGTCGAACGTCTCGCGAGCCATGCGCAAGGGCGCCCGCGACTCGGCCGTACGCCGTTGGCGTCGCAGCCATTCACCGTACGCCAGCTGCGTCCGGGCCCGTACGAAGGGCCATCGCCGCAGGTCGGCCCCGAGCGCGGCGTCGAAGAAGGGCTCTGCCGCGGCCTCATCGGCCAGGACGGCCCGGGCGTAGCGCAGGTCGGCGTGCAAGGACGGCGACGGTGTGGTGAGCGCCACCGTCTCCAGGTCGCCGACGATGCCGGCGACCGCGCGGCCTTGACCGCTGTGCGCCGCGGCATCTGCGAGTTCGGCCAAGGAGAAGCAGCGTAACGCCAGGTGGTAGGCCGGATCGGCGGGGTCGTGCATCCGTCGCAGGTGGTCGAAGGCGTCGGCGTAACGTCCCGCGCCCAGCGCGCCGAGCCCGCGCGCGAGTTGCACGGTGGCCAGCACGGGGCGGGCTCCGATGGGCAGGGCCACCTGCTCGGCCGCCACCGCGAGGCTCTCCACGCGATCTCGCTCGCCACGTAGCGCGGCGAGCACCGCGCCTGAGGCCTGAGCGATGGCGTGCATCAGCGGCTGGGATGTCTCGTGCGCCAGACGAGCGGCCTCCTCGGCCGCGGGGATGGCCACGCTCAGGTCGGCCAGCCGGGCCGCGCTCCACGCCTGCGCGCCGAGGTCTCGTGCCAGGTGGCTGAGCCGGCCCTGCGCGCGCAGGGCCGGCAGCGACGCGGCACAGAATTCCTCCGACAGGTCGAACGCCCCCACCATCAACGCCGAGCTGCCGAGCAGGCGGGCCGCCAGCCGGCCACCGGGCGGATGGGCGGCCAGATGGCGTAATCGCTCCATCACGGCCTTGCCACGCTCGATCGGAGCCGCGAACGCCAGGACCGTCAGCAGCCGCCCATCCAGATCGTCGACGGGCAGTCCCTCGGCCACGGTGACGACGCGTTGCCGCGACCGCTCGTCGGCATGAGCCCAGAAACAGCGCATGGACGCACTGGACAGGAGTTTCAGCGCGAGGTCGACGTCGCCCTGCGCCGCCATGCTCTCGGCGAGGTCGGCCAGAGAATGCGCTGCCGCGCTGTCGTCGCGGATGCCATCCTCGAAGCTCTCGCGGATCCACACGATACGGGCTCGCTGCTGGGCCGACAGCTGCGACTGCTCGCCCTCGCCCAGCAGTCGTACGGCGATATCGCGCCGTCCCATCTCAGCGGCGTACTCGGCGGCCCGCACCAGCCGTTCACACCGGTGAGCGGGGTTCTCGCTGAGTCTGGCCGCGTGCTCCAGCGCCGCGACGGCCGACAACAGGTCGCCCCGGCGTCGCACGCTTTTGGCCACGGTGTCCAGCTCGGCGGCGATGGTCTCATCCGGTTTGGGGGTGGATGCCGCGCGGTGCCAGAGGCGACGGTCCGGCCGGCCGGTGAGGACGTCGGCCAGCGCGGCGTGCACCGCGTGCCTCTGAGAGATGGTCGCCCGCTGATAAATCGCCGAGCGCATGAGCGGGTGCCGGAACGACACTCCGGTCTCGTGCACGTCGACCAGCCGTACGGTGACAGCGGGCGCCAGATCGTCCGCCGTGACCGGAACGCCGGTGATCAGCGCGGTGGCATCGAGGATCTCAGAAAGGGCGGTGCTGTCGTTGAGCGCGGCCACCAGCAGCATGGTCCGAACGGTCGAGGGCAACCCCGACATGCGGGCGGTGAAGGTCTGTTCCAGCCGGGTGGTCAGCGGGAGCCACCCTGGCGGCAGATGCCCCTTCCCCCGCCGCGTTTCCGCGGCGATCGGCAGCTCGACCAGGGCCAACGGGTTCCCCGCGGCCTCCCGCAGCAACCGGGTGCGCACCGTCGGCGTCAGGGTGGGGCTGTACGCGTCCAGCAAGGCGGTCGCGGCCGTGTCATCGAGCCGATCGAGGAGCAACTCCCGCAGCCCTGCCCCGTCAAGGGGGCTCCGGAAACCGTCGCGTATCGCGGCCAGCAGCGCGATCGGTTCGGACTCCAGCCGCCGCGCGACGAACGCGAGCACATCGGCGCTGGCGCGGTCCAGCCAGTGAGCGTCCTCGACCAGCAGCAGCACGGGCGAGCGGGCGGCGGCCTCGCCCAGGAGGTTCAGTGCCGCCAAGGCGACGAGGAACGGGTCGGGCACCCGCGCGTCGGTCAGCCCGAACGCCGCTCCCAGCGCGTCACGCTGGGGGGCGGGCAGTTGCCCGATCTCGGTACGAAGGGGAAGCAGTATCTGATGCAGACCGGCGAAGGGCATGTGCGTCTCTGATTCCACGCCGGTCGTCCGCAGGATCCGCATGCCCCGAGCGGCCGCGATCGCCGCCGTGTCCAGCAGCAAGGCCGACTTCCCGATGCCCGCCTCGCCGCGTACCAGCATCGCCCCACCGCCGTCGCGGACGCCGTCCACGAAATCGCCGAGATGCCGCTTCTCAGACTCCCGCCCAAAGAGCGCGGTCGCCGACCGGTCCGCTGACATATTTCGACCGGCCCGGTCGTGCGCTGTGACGGGATCTGAGGGTGTGGCGTTCCTGCGGTCGTACGTCGCGCCTTCTTCGGGGGTGGCGGTGATGAGGGTGTCGCCGAGGACGAGGACCATGGGATTCCGGCCTTTCACTGATGCGCTCAGTTCTGCGGGCGGACGTCATCTGGCGGCGGCCTCGCGAATGAGCTCGGCGACCGCGGCGGGCTGGGAGATGTGGACGGCGTGGCTGCCGATGACCTCGACGACGTTCGCCCCGGCGCGCTCGGCCATCATGCGCTGGGCCGGCGGCGGAATCATCCGGTCCTCGGTCGCCACGAGGTACCAGCTGGGCTTGTGCCGCCACGCCGGTTCGGTGACCGGCCCGGCGAGGGCGTCCACGCCCCACGGGACCTGGGAGTCCGCCATGAACGCGGCCACCTGGTCGGGCAGGTCGGCGGCGAACGAGGCGGCGAACTCGTCGCGGTCGAGGAAGAGGAAGCCCTCCACGGGAGGGAGGATCGGCGGCACCGGCGGGGCGGCGATGAAGGTGTTGACCGATTCGCCCTTGTCGGGAGCGAACGCGGCGATGTACGCCAGCGACGCGACGTTGGAGTGGGTGCCGGCCTCGCTGATGACGACCCCGCCGTAGGAGTGGCCGACCAAGACGGCCGGGCCGTCGAGGCCGTCCAGGACCCGGCGGGTCACCGCGGCGTCATCCTCCAGTGACCGCGTCGGGTTCTGCACGATGTAGACGCGCAGTCCGGCCCTGGTCAGCTCGTCGTAGACGCCCTGCCAGCCGGATCCGTCCACGAAACCACCGTGCACGAGCACGATGTTCCTGATGGTGGTCATGGTCGCTCCTGAGCTGGATGGGCGGGCCCGGCGCCGGTCCCGGTGCCCTCCATTCAAGTCGCGCGCACGTGGCGCGGCCACGCAGAACAGGACGCAGAAGTAGCGCGGAAAACCGTCAGGGCGCGGCGTTCGCCAGGTCGCGGCAGCGGCTGCTCGCCTCGGCGTCGCCGATGGCCTCGTACACCTCGGCCGCCCGCGCGTAGGTTTGGCGGCTCTCGCCGGTCCGGTCCTCGTCGGCCAGCAAGGCCGCCAGTGTCTCCAGGGAGCGTGCCTGCGGGGCGGGCAACTGAGCCTGCTCCATGAGGCTGATCGCCTCGGTCAGCTTGGTGATCGCTTCGGCCCGGCGGCCGAGCAGCCCTAGACATTCGCCGACGCGGGCGAGCGCGATCGGCCGGGTGAACGCCGCGACGCTCGGCGTTATCCCCGAGCGATCGTCGTTCAGCAGGGCCAGCAGGTCGAGGTACTGCTCCAGCGCCTTGGTGTGGTGTCCGGCATCGCGAAGGCAGGTGCCGAGGGCGCCGAGGCACTGGCAGTACCGATCGATGTCGCCGTTGGCCTTGTGGATCTCGGCCGCCTGGGATTCCGCCGCGATGGCCTCATCCAGCCGCCCGAGCCGTCGAAGCGCGCCCCCCGCATGGTGGTGGGCCAGGGCGATCTGTGTGGTGGCGCCGCTGCGGGTTGCCAGGTCTATCGCCTGGGCCGTGTAGCGCAGTGTGGTCTCCAGGTCGTCTCGCGGCACCAGATGGACCCAGGCCAGCATGTTCAGCTGCGCGGCCTGCCGGGCCGGATCGCCCAGGGCAGCGGCGGCCTCGGCGCCGAGGGTGAAGACCTCGTACCAGTGCGGCGCGTGCATCCACCGGTCGGAGAACCAGTCCATCGACTCGGCGCAGTCGAGGACGGCGGTGAACCGGCCGATGCTCGCCGCGTGACGTAACGCGCCCAGCCAGTTGTCGGCGTTCACGCGCAGCCAGTGGTCGGCCTCCTCGGGGGAGGACAGGTCGGCGAGGTCGGGGTCAGGGCGGTCGGGACGGCCGTACATGGGCTCGAACCACCGCCCGGCGGTGGTGGCCATCCGCACCAGCCACGACGCCATCGTCACGGTGAGCGCGTCGTGCTCGGCCGTGGGTTCCTCCTCCCGAAGCCGGTCGCGGGCGAACAGCCGGACCAGGTCGTGGAAGCGGTAGCGTCCCGAGGTGCTGTCCTGCAGCAGGCCGAGGTCGACGAGTTCGTCGAGGGCGTCCCATGCCCCCTCGATCGACGTGCCGCCCACCACGGCGGCGAGAGCGGCGTCGAAGCTGCGACCCGGCACCAGGGCGAGCCGGCGGAAGACCCGCCGCGTCGAGTGGGCCAGCTGCTCGTACGACAACCCGAACGCGGTGGCGATCTTGAGGTCGCCGGCGCTGAGCTGGTCCAGGCGGCGCTCCTCGTTCGTCAGCCGGGCGGCGAGGTCTGCGGCGTTCCAGCCGGGCCGGCTGACCAGCCGATTCCCGGTGATACGGAGTGCGAGGGGCAGACCGCCGCACAGCTGCGCGAGCTGCCCGACGGCCGAGCCTTCGTCCGAGGCGCCGCGGTCTTTCAGGATTCCGGTCAGCAGTTCGGTGGCCTCCAGCAGGGGCAAGGGCCCGAGGCCGAGTCGGCGTACTCCTTCCAGACCGGCCAGCAGGCGGCGACTGGTCACCAGGGCCTTGCCCGCGCCGCCGCCCGGCAGCAGCGGCCGGACCTGCTCCTCGGAGGCGGCGTTGTCGAGCACGATCAGTACGCGCCGGTCACGCAGCAGGGACCGGTATAAGGACGCACGCCCGGCGACGTCGCCCGGGATCTGCTGATCCGCCATGCCGAGTGCGCGAAGCAGCATGCCCAGGGCCTCGTCGACGGGCAGTGGCTGCGCGGACATACCGAACAGGTCGAGGAAGAACACCCCGTCAGGGAAGTCCGGCCGCAGGGCGTGGGCGGCGCGGACGGTCAGCGTGGTCTTGCCCAGCCCGGCGGAGCCGGTGATGAGCCGCACGCCCGGAGCGCCCGGCGCGTCCCCGGCGTGTGAGAGCTCGCTGGTCCAGGCCAGTTCCGCGGCTCGGCCGGTGAAGTCGTCGACGGAGCGCGGCAGCTCGCACAGCCCGGTCGGGCGGGCCCAGCGATCGCGCAGGCGGCCCTCGCGCGCCAGCTCGACGAGCTGTTTGCGGTCGGCGTCCGCCAGTCCGAGGGCGTCGGCCAGCGCGGTGACGGTCCGATGCTGGGGGCCCTTGCTGCGTCCGCGTTCCATGTCCGACAGCGTCCGGTCGCTGACGCCCGAGGCCTCGGCGAGCTGCTCCAGCGTCAGACGTGCCGCGTGCCGATGGCGACGCAGCACCTCCGCGAAGCTGGGTGCGCTGATCGAGTGCTCCTTCTCCGCGAACCAGTGGAGATCACCCAAAGCTTACGGGGAACACGGCCTTTGTCATCGGTCTACTGTCACATCTGTCCGGCCCGCGCGGCACGGGTGCCGCGCGGGGCGTTGAGCGTACGGAACCCGTGAATGACGCTTCTCCCTCAGCCTGGAACAAGACCTGCAGTCACATAGCGCTCGTGACGCAGTCAGGTGACGCTCGCGCGCCAAGCGAGCCGGTTTCTACCGTTTGCCCCATGAACGCCCAGCGCTCTTTGAGCAGCGATGCCGGGGCTCCCGACAAACCGCCGGCGACGCCCCGATCCACCGTCCCGAAGATCCGTGGCCGCGTCGGCATCCCGATCGCGTTGATCGGCATGCTCGCCTCCCTCGCCTCCCCCGCCCAGGCCGCCCCGGTGCCCATCACAGCCATCGCCTCCAAGACGCCGTCGGAGACCGGCAATGAGCCGCGCGTTCCGGCGGGCTTCCGCGAGCGGAGAGTTCAGGTCGGCGACGTCGCGATCAACTACGTGCGCGGTGGGCACGGGCCGACGCTGGTCCTGCTGCACGGATATCCGCAAACCTGGTACACCTGGCGCGAAGTCCTGCCCGTACTCGCCAAGCACTACACCGTCATCGCGCCGGACCTACGCGGAGCAGGCAAGAGCGACGCACCCGCCGCCGGCTACGACAAGAAGACCCTCGCCGCCGACGTGCACGGATTGTTGACCAAGCTCGGTCTCGAGCGGGACATCAGGCTCGTGGGGCACGACATCGGCACGATGGTCGCCTACGCCTACGCCGCCGCCCATCCCCGCGACGTCGCCAAGCTGGTGCTCAGCGAGGCACCCATCCCCGACAAGACCCTCTACACCTTCCCCGCCCTCACCGCGAAGGGCCCGGGCTTCTGGAACTTCGGCTACTTCAGCGTCACCAACGGCCTGCCCGAGCGCATGGTGAACGGCAGGGAAGAGCAGTGGGTGGAGCGTTTCGTCGACTCCCTCGAAGTCGAAAAGAACAGCGTCGGCGACAAGCAAGTCCGCGAGTACGCCCGCCACCTGCGCGACGATGCCCACCTGCGGGCGAGTTTCGCATGGTTCCGCGCCTTTCCCAAGGACATCGCCGACAACAGCGCATATGGCCAGAAGAAGCTCACCATGCCGGTGCTCGCCATCGGCGCCCGCGGCAGCCTCGGCGACTTCGTCCCCACCCAGGTCCGCCAGTACGCCAGCCATGTGACCGGGATCGTCATCGAGCACTCCGGTCACTGGATCTTCGAGGAACAACCCGAACAGCTCACCCGCACACTCCTGCGCTTCCTCAAGAAGAACTAACTAAGGAGCACCCCATGAACAAGGGACGTCCATCCCATACCGGCGACACGCGGAACCCCTTCTGGTTCCTCGGCGGCCGGGTCCAGATCCTGGTGCCGGGGACGGCGACCGGCGGCACCTTGAGCTTGATGGAGTTCACCGACCCCAAGGGCCACGCGCCGCCCCTGCACGTTCACGAGGCAGAGGACGAGATCTGGATCGTGCTCGATGGTGAGATCACCTTCTTCGTCGGGGACGACCGCTACGACCTGCACGCCGGTGCCATCGCGCACGGCCCCCGAGGCGTCCCGCACAGCTACCTGGTCCGCTCACCGAACGCCCGCATGGTCGTCGCCTTCGGCCCCGCCGGCATCGAGCAGTGGTTCGCCGCCAACAGTTCGCCCATCTCCGATGTCAACGACGCGCCGGCCGCCTTCGACATCGAAGCCATCATCGCCTCGGCCGACGCGTACCGCCTGCGCGTGGCGGGTCCTCCGCCGGCGGCCTAGGCGCACCGCTCCACCACACCGCGCAACCCCGTGCTCCGGTCCTGCCCGACAGGCGGACAACGGCTGGAGCCTCGCTTGAGAACTCCCACCCCGACCAAGGAGATCCGCCATGTCCGTGTACGCGTCCCCACAGACCTCTCCGCTCTCCCGGCCGAGAACCCGAATCCTGCTGTCCGTGATGCTGGCCATCCTGGTCACGGTTCTCGGCTCATCGGCCACCGCCTCCGCCGCGGCGAGCCGGCATACGGTCAAACCCACCGTGGTGCTGGTCCACGGCGCGTTCGCCGACGCCTCGAGCTGGAACAAGGTCGTCGCCCGGCTCCAAGGGGCCGGCTACCCGGTGATCGCCCCCGCCAACCCCCTGCGCGACCTGATGGGGGATTCGGCCTACCTGTCGAGCATCGTCTCCACCATCGACGGGCCGGTCATCCTGGTCGGTCACTCCTACGGCGGAGCGGTCATCTCCAACGCCGCCACCGGCCACCCCAATGTCAAGGCCCTGGTCTTCATCGCCGCATTCGCCCCCGAGGAGGCCGAGTCGGCGCTCGACCTGACCGGCAAGTTCCCCGGCAGCCAACTGCCCACCAGCCTGATCACCCGCCCGTACCCGCTGCCCGGCGGCGGACCCGGCACCGACGCCTACATCGATCCGGCCAAGTTCCGCGCCGCCTTCGCCGCCGACCTGCCGGCCCGAGACACCACTCTGATGGCCGCCACCCAGCGCCCGGCCGCCCTGGCCGCGCTCGCCTCCCCGAGCGGGCCGCCCGCCTGGAAGACCATCCCCTCCTGGTACCTGGTCGCCGGCGCCGACCAGGCCATCCCAGCCGCGGCCCAGCGTTTCATGGCCGAGCGCGCCGGCGCGCGGACCAGCGAGGTCAGGGAAGCCTCACACGTGATCATGATTTCCCGGCCTGACGCCACCACCGCCCTCATCACAGCGGCGGCCCGCGCCACCAGCTGATCGCTCCATCCCAGGACACCGGCTGCCAGGACCTGTCGCACGTTCGCCTGGCAGCCGCATCTTCCGAAGGGAGACAATCCCCATGGTCCCCGCCACCGCCCACTCGAGCAGGCGAACCTTCCTCACTCGAGCGACTGCCGCATCGGCGCTGCCCCTGGCCGCCGGCCTGTTCGGGCCCGGCGACGCGCCGGCAGCCGGCGCCCTGCCCGACTACGCGCCCATCCCCGAGGCGTCGAAGGGCCCCGCGCCCAACGACAAGGGCTATTTCGTCGGCCGGATCGACGGCGACCTGTACTGGGTCACCGACTCCTTCTACCAGGCGATGTTCCTGACCACGCGCCAGGGCGTCGTCCTGGTCGATGCGCCACCCACCATCGGGCATAACCTGCTGCGCGCCATCGAGGAGGTCACCCGGGCCAACGGCCGCCCCCAGAAGGTGACCCACCTCATCTACTCCCACTCGCATGCCGACCATATCGGAGCCGCCTCGATCTTCGGCAAGGACGTCATCCGCATCGGACATACCGAGACCGCGAGGCTCCTGCGCCGGGACGCGGACCCGACCCGGCCGGCGCCCACGCTCACCTTCGACGATCACCACGTCCTGCGGGTCGGCGGTGAGCGTCTCGAACTGGCCTACCACGGCCCCAACCACTCCCCCGACAACATCTTCGTCTACGCCCCCAAGCAGGAGACCCTGATGGTGGTAGACGTGCTCTATCCCGGCTGGGTGCCGTTCAAGAACCTCGCCGTCTCCCAGGACATCCCCGGCTGGCTGCGGGCCCACGACACCGCCATGAGATATCCGTGGCGCACCCTCGTCGGCGGCCACCTCGGCCGCCTCGGCATCCGCGCCGACGGCCACCTGCAACAGCGATACCTGGCCGACCTGCAGGCCAGCGTCCGTGACACGGTCTCCAGCCTCGACCCGGCGCCGTACTTCGGCAAGTACGGTCCGGCAGGCAACGCGTGGGCTGTCTTCGCCGGTTACCTGGACGCGGTCGCCCAGCAGGCCGCCGCCCCGGTCGTCGCCGGCTACCTCGGTACGCTGGCCGCCGCCGACGTGTTCACCAAGGACAACGCCTCCGGCCTGCTGGAGTCCATGCGAATCGATGCCGGCCTGCTCGGGCCCTTCGGCATCCATCCCTGACCCACACGCTCGACGCCAGCCAAGGGATGGGGTCGTGGATGTTGGACAACGCTTCGTGGGCTTCGCGCGTCGCCTCCACCCGCTCCCTCACCTACGTCCAGGATTTCCCGCAGGCGCTGAAACCGTGGCACGTCGAGGCCCCCGTACGGGAGTTTTCGCCACCACGCTCGACGCGCCCATAGCGGCCGATCCGCATGCCGGGCCGGTTCACTGGTGAACCGGCTCGGAGGAGGGGCAGGCGATGAAGACGGGCGCGGTCACGCTGGACGAGCTGTACCGGTTCGAGGCGCTGCTCCACAGACCCGACGGAGCGCCTCTTGGGCTCAGCCCAGGGGTGATCCGCAGGGGCCAAGCGACCTCCGCGTTGTGCAGGGCGGAGGCCACGGTCCGGGAGACCCGACCCGCCGGTCACCCGATCGCTGATCGCCTATGACCACTGCTCGTCTAGACGAGCCGCCTGACCCGGAACATTTGTACAAGATACCGGCGCTCACCGGCGGCGACAGTAGGCCCATGATTTTCTCCCTGGAGCTCCATGACCCCGCTGTTTCGACGACGCCGACCTGCGGTTTCCGTACCGGCAGGCTGATATGAGCAGCGCGGCACGGCGCCGGCGGCGCCTCTTGATCGCCTCGGCTGTCCTCTTCGTCGTCGTCGGGTCGCTTCTCGTGAACGCCGAGGTGGTGACGCGGCAGAGCGCCGAGGCCAGTGGGAATCCGACCCTGCCCCTCGCCGGCGGGAACATCTACGTGCGCCAGGACGGTCCCTTTGATGCCCCGGCACTCGTACTGATCCACGGGCTCGCCGCGTCGACCCGATCGTGGGACGCGCTCGTTCCGCTGCTGACCAAGTCCCATCGCGTCATCCGGATCGACCTGCTCGGGCACGGCCGGTCGGCCAAACCGGCCGGCGGCGGCTACGGGATGCCGGAGCAGGGACGCCGGGTCGGCGAGGCGATGGACCGGCTCGGGGTCAAGCACGCGACAGTGGTCGGCCATTCCACCGGTGGCGCGGTCGCCACCGCGCTCGCCGAGCAACGCCCCGACCTGGTGACCTCGCTCGTGCTCATCGACACCGCGCCCCGTTTGGCCGCCGCCGTCTCAAGCGGCGGCGGCGTCGGCGAGCTCTTGTACGCCCCCGTCATCGGGCCGCTGCTGTGGCGGCTTCGGACCGACAGCCTGATCCGCAACGCCGCGAGCAGCGCGTTCAGCCGCCGCGGCTACCAGGTCCCGCAGGCGGTCGTGGACGACGCGCGCGGCATGACCTATCACGCCCTCATCGCGACCACGCAGACCGGCGACGCCTATGTGAATCAGCGCGCGCTCCCCGATCGGCTGATTCCCCTCGGCAAGCCGTTGCTAGTGATCTTCGGAGAGGAAGACCGGAGATGGCGATCCTCCTCCGCCGCCGAATACAGCGCCGTTCCGGGCGCGAAAGTCGAGTTGCTGCCCGGTGTCGGGCACTCCCCCGTCATGGAGGATCCACCGCGGACCGCCGCGCTTCTTCTGGCCTTCGCCACGAGCCACACCACCCAGGCGCACTGAACGAGATGATGCGCCCAAGGCGGGACCCGTCTGCGGTGCGGGTGAAGCCGTACGTGCATACCCGGCAACCTTCGCCGAAGTTAAGGAGATCGCGATGCCCCACACCAGTTCAGGCATTTACTGGGAGGAACACGGCCAGGGCCCGCTGACACTTGTCATGTTGCCGGGATTCGGCGCCTCGGCTGACCTCATGACCGGAATCGCGCGACACCTGAGCGGGTTCCGCGTCCTGGTTTTCGACTTGCCCGGACATGGTCAGTCCGTACGCGCGCCGGCGGACGGGAGGCTGCCCACGCTGGCCGCGACCCTGCACGACGCGATCAATGACGCGGGCGTCGACACCTACTGCCTGGTCGGCTATTCCCTTGGCGGTGCGATCGCGGTGCGTATCGCGCTCGACTACCCGGACGAGGTCCGTGCGCTGGTCGGCGTCGTTCCGTGGAACGCCGCGGGGACGACGGCCGGGGACGAGGTGATCGCCGGCTTCGATGCCGCGTACGGCAACGTCGAGGCTCTCACGCAAGGAGTGGCGGCGATCTCGGTGGATCCCTCGAAGACCTCGAGTCTGACGAGCAGCATGCTGACCGTCACCGAACAGATGTGGCACGGCTGGCTGGCGGGCGGCGCGCTGACCAGCCAGGCCGACGAGCTACCTGAGCTACGCGTACCGACCTGCTACATACTCGGCGGAAAGGACGTCGTCGTAGATCAAGCCAAGCAGCTCGACGACGTGCGGCGCATCCCTGGAAGCCGTGCGGTCCTGCTGAGCGAGCTCGGCCACCTGTGTGGTCTCGAGATGCCCGACGTCGTCGCGAACGAGATTTCGAACTTCCTAGAGGCAGCGACACACGAGATCCTCCCCGGGGCGGATGTGGAAACATCCCATCGTCAGAGCCGTTGAGTATCCGCGCCGGTGCCAGGGTGGTCGAGTCGCGGCGAAAGGAGCGCATCGGTCGCCTGGCCGGCCAACTCGACCCGCACCATCATCAACTGCCCGCACTCCGGAAACGGCCCGGTTCGCCACCCAACCGGCCGACGACACCGCTGGCCCCTTTCCCAGTAAGGAACCAAGCCATGACCACCCCGCGCGCCTTCCCCCTAGAGCCCACCCCGATCCATGTGTCCGACGAGGTCCTCGATGACCTGCGCACCCGTCTCACATTGACCCGTCCGCCGCTGGACGAGGCGAATGAGGACTGGTCCTATGGCGTCCCGGACGGCTATCTCCGTGAGCTGGTCGCCTACTGGCGGGACGGATACGACTGGCGTAACGCCGAGGCCGCCATCAACGCCTACGAGCACTACCAGGTGAGCGTCGCCGGTGTCCCAGTGCACTTCATGCGCAAGCCCGGCCGCGGCCCTCGCCCGATCCCGTTGATCCTCACCCACGGCTGGCCGTGGACGTTCTGGCACTGGTCCAAGGTGATCGACCCGCTCGCCGACCCGGCGGCGTTCGGCGGTGACCCCGCCGACGCGTTCGACGTCATCGTGCCGTCCCTGCCCGGATTCGGTTTCCCCGGCCCGCTCACCGGCTTTTCGGACGTCAACTTCTGGAAGGTCTCCGACCTCTGGCACACCCTGATGACCGAGACCCTGGGATATGAGAAGTACGCCGCCGGGGGCTGCGACATCGGCGGGATCGTCTCCAGCCAGCTCGGCCACAAGTACGCCGATGAGCTGTACGGCATCCACATCGGCTCCGGGCTGCCGCTCGACTTCTTCACCGGCCCCCGCGCCTGGGACTTCGCCCGGAATCGGCCCCTCACCGACGACCAGCCGGCCGACGTCCGCGCCCGCATCATCGAACTGGACCACCGCTCGGCGTCCCACCTCACCGTGCACATGCTCGACGGCGCCACCCTGGCCCACGGGCTGAGCGACTCACCCGCCGGACTGCTCGCCTGGCTGCTGGAGCGCTGGAACTCCTGGAGCGACAACGGCGGCGACGTCGAGTCCGTCTTCACCAAGGACGACCTTCTCACCCACGCCACGATCTACTGGGTGAACAACTCCATCGCCACGTCGATGCGTTACTACGCCAACGCCAACCGCTACCCCTGGGCCCCCGCCCACGACCGCACCCCGGTCGTGCGGGCCCCGGTCGGCCTCACCTTCGTCACGTACGAGAACCCGCCCGGCATCCACACCGCCGGCGAGCGCGTCCGGGCGTTCAAGACCGGCCCGCAGGCCGATTGGTTCAACCACGTCAACGTCAACGCCCACGACCACGGCGGCCACTTCATCCCCTGGGAGAACCCCGACGCCTGGGTGAGCGACCTGCGCCGCACCTTCCACGGCCGCAGGCCCTGAACGACCCTGCCAGCTCGTCTGGCGACGGGCCAGGCGACCGTTACCTTGCGGGGGCGTGCGTGTCGGCCCGCACCGCCTGCCTGAGCCGACCTCCCTGCGGGACCCCGCTCGCTGCCACCGAGGTGCGGGGGCGAGGCACCTGCTCGGCCTCCGCCGTCCCGAGCCGGAGCGCGGTGGCGTATTTGACCGTCTGGTCGTACTGCCGCTCGTTCGAACGGCTGCGGCCCAGGAACGGGCTTCGCGCTAACGGCTGCCCCATCGATCCCCGACGCCGGGCACGTTCTTTGGGCGCCGCCGCGATCAGGCGAAGCCGATGGGAGAGCCGGATATCAGAACCTGCGGAATCCTCGGGGAAGATCAAGCCCTCGCTGAGGGCCGGCCACCGGCTCGCGGCTGGCAGTGCGACCCTCCAAGGGAGACGGTCGATCCCTCAGCGGATGAACCGGATCTGCGGGTAGCGGGGTGAGGAGCGCTGGAGCAGGTGGTTGTCGTGGTGGCGTAGATGAAGGTCGAAGAACGCTCGTACGTAGTCGCGTTGCGCGTGGATGGCGCGGTACGGGTCGAGGGTGCCGATCGCTTGCGTGACTTGGCTGGGTGTGAGCCCGAGGCGGGGCGCGGCCTGGGGCAGGAGTGTTTCGAGATCGGTGAACGAGGTGTGGGTGGAGCCCGTGAGGGCCAGTTCGCGTTTCCAGCCGTGCTGGCCGGCCCAGAACTGGTCCCAGCTGGGATCCTCCGGACCCGGACCGGGGTCGCTGCCGAACAGCAGGAAGGGCCGGTCGGTGCCCGCGGTGGCGGGTGATAAGAGGCTGCCGTCCAGGTTGACGCCGGCCCGCAGGCGCCGGTCGGCGCGCATGGCGGCGGCGGCCGTGGCGCCGCCGAGGGAGTGGCCGAGCATGCCGGTGCGGGGCAGGTGGAACGCGCCGGTGAGGGTGGGTGGGAGGGGCCGCCGCTCGGCGTCCGTGTTGTGTCCGGCGTTGAGCGCCGTGAGCTGATCCAGCACGAACCGGGTGTCCGCGGTACGCACCATCAGGGCCTTGCCGATGAGGGCGTCGTCGACCTCACCGGTGATGGCGAAACTCTCCACGCGTCCGCCGGGGAACTCGACCTGGTCGGCGTCGTAGGTGTGGTCGATGGCCGCGACGAGGTAGCCGTGGCTGGCCAACTCCTCGATCAGAAGGGTGCCAAGGCTGCGATCGCTGCGCAGGCCGGGCGAGTACACGACGACAGGCCGCCCGTACCGGCCGCGGTCCACCGGTGCGGCCACCCGGGCATGGGAGGTCGGCAGGAGCAGTGTGCCGGGTGGGATGCGCTGCGCCTGCTCGAAGAAGGGGACGGCGGCGGGTGACATCCACGGCGCGAACGGGTGGCCATGGGCGGCGCGCGCGGGGTACCAGAGCTGGACCATGAGTTCACGGGCCGGGCGGGAAGGCTGCCATGGATCGATGCGTGACCGGTCGACCAGGTGCAACCAGACGGTGCCGATCGGGTGGGGGCCGCTCGGTGCGGGCAGCGTGAGCCGCACCGGACAGCGAGCGGGGTCGCTTCTCGTTCAGCATGGCATGAATGTAAGGTCTGCTTTCCATAAAGACAAGGACGCTTGACTGTATGGAAGGTCTGCTTTACCTTCGTGCCATGGTGAAACAGCAGGACCAAGTGACGCGCGCGGCCCGCCGCGCTGTCCTCATCGACGGCCTACCCGTGGCCACTCTGGGCCCGGTGGCCCTGGCGCTAGGCAGTGATCCCGACCAGAGCGCCGTCCAGAAGGCCTGGTGGATTGCGGCCACCGCCGTGTTCGCGCTCGCCGTGGCCTGGGTCCTGCTGCGGGCGTTCCGGCGGGCGGACGAGTACCTGCGCAAGGTCCAGCTGGAAAGCATGGCCATCGCCTTCGCGGCAGTCCTCGTGGCACTGCAGGTGGCCACCGTGCTCGACGCCGCGGGCGTCATCCAGCTCCATCAGCTCACGCAGCTGATCCTTATCGGCGGGGTGGCGATCTGGCTGGTGATCGCCGACCTGCGCACCCGCCTGCACCGATGAAGAACCGGCTACGCGAACTGCGAGCAGCCCGCCGGTGGAGCCAGGCCGACCTGGCCGACCGGTGCCAAGTCTCCCGACAGGCCATCAACGCCATCGAGACCGAGCGGTACGACCCCAGCTTGCCCCTGGCGTTCACCATCGCCGACGTCTTCGACCTGACCATCGAGGAGATCTTCCTGCCCAACCGGGCGGACACGACGAACGACCCGGCCTGATCCTGACCGCGCGCTTCAGCCGAAGAGGGTGAAGCCACACCAAACGGCCGGATGGTCGAAGCGGGGGTCGGAGCGGAGTACGGTGCGGGCCGTGGCGAAGGCGCGTCCGGGTGGGACTCCGCGGCTCAGCTCGGCGAGGTAGCGGGAGGTGAGCAGGGCACCTGCTTCCAGGGTCACCGGCCAGAGGGAGGCGAGGACCGCCTCGACGCCGGAGGCCAGCAGCGAGACGGCCAGGCCCTCGACCTCCATGTGGGAGAGGTCCTGGTCGATGTGGGCCGACCAGCAGCCCAGCAGGACGACCGTGCGCGGCTGCGTGGTGAGATCGTGCAGCGCGTGGGTGAGGCCGCGGCCGCGACGGCCATGACCCAGGAGTACGAGGGCGTCGGCCGAGCTCACCCGGTGGAGATCCGCCTGGAGGCGGACCCCGACGTCGGCTTCGTCCGAGGGCTGCTCCGAGTAGATCAGCTCGGCCAGGTCGCCACCCGCCTCCAGCAGTTGCGCGTTCGCGCGCTCCGACCGGTCGTCCTGAACGGCGACGACGATCGTCGGAACCGGCTCGGCCGGCCGCTGAGGCCGTCCGACCAGCGCTGTGGTCGCCATGACCCGCACCACGGGCTCTTCTCCCGCCGAGACCAGGGCGGCCGCCGACCACGGCAGCTGGAGCGCGTAGCCCTCGGTGCTGAGGTGCAGCTCGCCGAAGCGTCCGGCACCCGCCCCCAGTGCCTGCCAGAGCGTGGCGAGGCGCTCGTGGACGTCCGCGGCCGGGACGAACCGTTCGAGGATGCCGGCGTACTCCTCCATGGTGGCGATCCGTGCCTCGCGTACCGCCTGCGCCGCCTCCTGCATCCGGTCGGAGAACCACAGGTGGGCCTCGAAGAGCAGCTCGGGCGGGGTGGTCTCCTCCGCCCACCCGCCGACTCCGTCGGCGGGGAGCCCGACCGCCATCCACCGGCCCTCGACGCGAACCGTGTGGGGATGCATGCCGACGCAGATGACGGCGTGCCCGTCCGGCAGCGTGGCCGCGGCCGACGTGAGCGGTGAGACCAGCCACCGGGACGGCTCCGTCCCGGTCAGGACGATACCCCGCTGCCTGAGCTCCCGGGCGCGATGCCGTTCGAGCGCGTCGCCCGCGAGGAGGGCGTCCTGGAAGTCTCCACCGGACACGTAGCGGGCGAAAAGGCAGCGCGAGAGCCGGATGTAGGGCGGGGTCATCGTGGCCTGGGCCCAGAGCGTGAGCATCCGGTTGAGGAAGGCCGAACGCCGCTTCTCGGCGCGGGGTATCAGCTCCTGGTAGAGGTCGATGGCCTGGTCGAGCTCTCCCGCGGACTCCAAGGCCAGCGCGTAGCCGGTGAGGACCGCCTCGGTCAACCATCCGTGCGCGGTCATGGTGTTGCGGCGCCGTTCGTCCAGGATGCGGTCGAGCGCGTAGGCCACCTTGCCGGTGAGCAGCGCCGATCCCCACAACCGGACCGACAGGTCGCCTGTCGCGCCGCCACGGGCGAAGATCTCGTCTGCCTGCAGCGCCTCGGTGACCGCCACCTGACAGGCCAGCGCGAAGGCGAGGGCGATGTCCGTCACCAGGCTCTGCGGCGGATCGTCTCCCGCGGCCTGGAGCGCCAATACCACGAGCTGGTGCACGCTCCGGATCAGGCTGCCGTTGACCGTTTCCCGTGGCGCGCGGCCGCCGGCCAGGAAGCCGGCCTCCGCCTGAAGGATCGCCAGGAGCAGCCGTAACCGGTCAGCGGGATCCTCCGCGTCGGCCAGCGCCCGGACCAGCTCGTTCAGGCAGTGATTCCCGACGATCAGCGTGCCGGCCTCGGCGGGAGCGTCGGGGCTGCGGAACTCCACCACGGCCATCGACTTGGCCCCGCCCAGGTATATGGCGCCGATCTCCCCGGTGCCCAGATCACAGACGATCTCCAGTCCGGGGTTCACGGCCGAGGCCAGGGCGCCGAACATCTCCGCGAGCAGCGCGCGGGGCATCCTGTGCCCGATCTCCTCCGTGTCCAGCAGGTCGGCGATCTCGAACGCCTCGCCTTGGCGGCCGAACGCCACCAGGGAGACGACGAGGGCAGGGCCGACTTCGGACAGCCAGCCCCAGTCCTCGAGACTCAGATAGAGGTCGAACGCGCTGAGCTGATGGTTGAGGGCCCACTGGAACTCCCCGATCGACCTCTCCACCTCGCCGACCACGCGCTGGACATGCGCCAGCCCGGTCAGCTCGTTCAGCTCCACCCGGCCGGTGCGCTGGATGTCGGTGATCGTCGCCTCGATCGCGTCCCAGGCCATGCCGCGTCCATAGGGCCGGCCGCACTCCAAGGTCAGCATCGCGGTGTAGAGCGCGCACAGCCGCCTCTGGTCGGGTCGGCAGGAACGCTCCACCAGCAGCGTCCGCTCCAATGCCTCCTCGTACCGTCCGGCCTCGTACGCGGCGACGGCCTCTTCAAGTCCGTCGGGCGGCTCGATGACGTCGGTGTCGTTCCAGGCGAAGGGCTGCCACTCTCCTCCGCCGAGGGTGCGCATGACCTGGCGTACCCCGCGATTCTCAGGGGCGGCCGGAGGCTCTTCGGCCGGCTCCCCGGCGAGGTGTTCGAGCAGGTCCGGCAGCCCGTTCAGGAGCGCGTCCCACCCGATCGCGGCCTCGCCGAAGCGCTCGGCCTCCGCGGGGGTCAGAGAGATGTCCCTGTCCAGGAGGACGCCGACGGCCCGCTCCGCCCCGATGAGCTCGCCGATATCGTCGATCTCGCCGGTGATGACCTGCCTGGCCGCGTCGAGCGCGGTGTGGAACCACTCCAGCGCGGACGGCGGCAGGCTCTTCACCTTCGACCCGGGGGACAACGTCTCGTCGTCCGGGTCGAGCGCGCCGTCGAGCACCTCACGGACGCTCCGCGCCTCGTCCCCGTGCCAGAGCTCGGGGCGTCCGAGCAGCTCGGCGGAGCGTTCGTAGTCGCTGATGAAGAAGATCGGCGAGGTGCGGATGTCCCGGCAGATCGCCTCGACCCTGGCCTGCCCGAAGATGCCCATCCGGGCCTCGCGCAGCCGGATCCCTTCGAGCGCGAGGGCGAACCACTCGTCGTCGAGTTCACGGAAGTCGTTCAGCTCACGGAAGTTGCGTACGGACAGAGAGTTGCCGCGCAGCGCCCCCACGTCGAACCCGCCCCGCTCCTCCAGCAGCGCGAAGATCTCCGCCCGGACCGCCGACTCCTCGCGGGAGGCGGTGAAGGTGTCGTAGAGGAGGATGCTCCGGTCATCGTCGGCCCACAGCACAGGGGCGCTGAGGTCGCCGAGGTCGCCGCAGACGGCGCACTCCACCAGGTTCAGGCGGCCCTCGTCGAGCAGGTCGAGCAGTTCGGGGGCGCTGTCCGGGGTCAGCACCATCCAGTAGACGGCCTCGGGCAGGAGCTCTCCACAGCGCGGGCAGACCAGATCCCCGAAGGCTCCCGGCGTGTAGGGGATGGCCACCGTGGTCAGACCTGGGTGCCCGAGGCGAGGTAGACGGCCAGGGTCGTCTTCTTCTGTTCCTCGTCGAAGCCGGGATCCTGGAGGACCGTGAGGAGCCAGGCGAGCCGCGTCTTCCGCTCCTCCGGCGTGAGCAACGCGTCCAGATTGATGTCCAGCCGGACCTTGTTGCCCAGCCCTTTCAGGTCGTTGTCGTCGATCAGCCGTTGCGCCCGCTGTGCCCGGTTTGCCTTGATCTCCTCATTGATCCTCTTGAAGACGAACTGCCGTCCCGACTCATAGAAGGTGTCCAGCCCGATGGGGATCTCGGTGTTCTGGTAGGACACGGTGGCGAACTTCAACCGGACGAAGGCCAGGTAGGTCACACCGATGCCGGAGGCGAACAGCCAGGAGTTCCAGCCCTGGAAGGCCGTCAGCGCGCGCAGCCCGAAGAAGACCGCCACGGCCGTCACACTGTTGACGACGATGAACCCCCACCACCATACGGATCGGTAGACCCGGTAGCCCGACACGTCGCCGACGATGAACGTCTGGTCCATGTCGAAGAGCGTCACCCCGCCGGCGATGGCCGCCGACAGCACGGAGAACCACGCGGAATGCTGCATCCTCTGCCGCCCTACTGGTCGGGTACGTCGTCGCCGGCACCCAGCGCGTCGTCCAGCGCGCTGTTGAGCTCGTCCTCGGAGGTGCCGCTCGCCGCTTCCTCGGCCTCGTCGTCAAGGAGGAAGACGCCGGTCACCCGGTCGCGGGGGCTGCCCGGGGTGGCGTTCAGGCTGGTCTTGACCCCGTAATCGGTCAGTGTGTACCGGCCGGGACCGCTCTCGATGACCAGGCCGCGGCGCTGCAATGCGGGAAGCGCATTGCGCACGTCCTCGGGCGACAGCCCTGAATAGGCGACCAGCGCTTCGACCGAGCTGTCGCCATGGTCTCGCAGGGCCGGCAACAGCAACGACTCCACCGGCCGGACAAAGAATGGCATGGACACCTCCTGCCGTCGATTATGACGGCGTATCTGGAGAAATTCGCTGCCGGTGACGTCCTGATGTGGTCATGCGCGACGCCGGTGCCCGCTTCTGGGAAATGGGATTTGATCATTTGCCGGGCAACGGCCAGACCCAAACGTCTGCCCTAAATTTCGGTGTCTCGAGACTCATTGACATGTCCTGCCCCCGCGCATAGCGTCCCGGGCATCCCACCCAGTGTCACCCCACCGCGCGTCCTCCATTCCGCTGAAGGCGCTTTTGGAACGTTCCGTGCCGCAGTCGGACCACGACACCATGCAAGGAACCGATCATGCACATCAGCAAGTACAACGTCGGCTACGAGACCGGCGCCCTGCCACAGGTCAACCTGCCCTCCCCCCTCACCGCCGAGGTGGTCAAGACGAAGGTGGTCTCTTCCGGGATACTCCGGGCCGAGATCGACCCCAACAGCGTGCACGACATCGCCGAGCAGGAACAGCATGCCCTGGTGTGGCTGCTCGCCGAATACTCCCGGTACGGGGCGGGCAAGACCTACCGGCAGATCGTGCCACTCGGCGCTTCGGGCGTCGGGCAGGTCGTCTTCCGTTACGACAAGGAGCGCAACGGAACCGCCACCCTCGTGGGCCGCGGCGTTCCCCTCAGCACGGCGGAGGCCGGCATCGGCCAGCTGCAGCAGGACATCACCCAGAAGTACGCGGTCACGATCACCGGCAACTGGAGCGCTGTCGAGCTGACCAAGCTCCGCCGCGCGCTGTCCCTGGTCCCGGACGCGGACCTCGACGCGGTGCGCGGCCTCGAGATCGCTCGCGTGGACTCCCTGCAGACCACCGTGCACAACGGTTACGTCCTTGCCGTGTTCGAATACGGCTTGGCTCCGCACATCACCTCGCTCGGCAAGATCAGCGTGGCGAACAAGGCGTTCGAGGGCGACGACAAGGGCTTCCACGGGAGCGGCGCCCAGGTGTACCCGCCCAGCGTGCGGACCATCCTCCACGAGGTCGGCCACGCGGTCGAATCCGCACCCCCCCGGATCGACGCGTGGAACAACACCAAACTGACTGTGGAAGGCCGCCAGCCTGGCACCGTCAAAGGGTACGGGCCGATATCACAGGCCCTGATCGACGATGCCATACAGCTCCGGTATCAGAACTTCGTGGAGATCGGCAAGGTGCAGAGCCTCGCCGTCAACGCCTACAACGCGGTGCAGCAGAACTCGCCCCAGGCGGCCGGCCTGATCTCCGAGTGCGAGAAGGCGGGCGGGAAGCTGACGACGCTCGCCGAGCACCTCAAAAAGATGAAGAAGGAAGCGGCCAGCGCTTCCGCCGCCTCCGATCTCGTGGACGCGGTCAGCGCGGAATACCAGGCACTCACCCGCCTGTACAACTGGGGAAAGAAGCTGATCGTAGGCGAGTTCAAGACGCACGAATACGCAGATCTCAAGCGGGAGGCGCAGGCCATGCCGGCCGACACGCCCTGGCGGCCCTTCTACGAGGAGCTCATCCGCTGGTGCGACATCAAACTCCGCCGGATAACCTGGAACGAGACGCATACGGGGCGTGAGCAGAACCGCACCGGTCGCGAGCAGAATTTCGTCCACTACGCCAACGCCAACAGCATCGACGTTGAGCTGACGAACTACTCGAAGTCGTACTGGTCGACGGTCGACAAATACGGCAGGGAGTTCTACGCCGAGGCGTACTCATACTGGCTCGTGCATCCCGACGCGCTGAAAGCGCACCACTCCGCGCTCCTAGGGTATTTCCTCAAAGGCAGCCACCGCGACAACAGCTGACTGTGAGACCACCGCTCGCCGTGCCGCCAGGAGAACTCTCCCGGCGGCGGGGTCATCAGCCTTCCGTACGGTCAACCCGTAAAGAAGGAAACGCTCGGTCAATCTTCCGCGCTTCACAGTCAGCAGTTGGTGACCTTGCTCGCAGCCCTCTCGTGCCGAGGAGAGCAGGAGGTCAACAAAACAGGACACAAGGCAGATCCCCTGACTCTTCGCCGTGGCGTGGCCGGTGATCGTAGGATCGTCCGCGTGGCTCTGGACGACATCGCCGCTCGGCTCGGGGTACCCGTCGAGGACGTCGACCGCGTGCGCCGGCTCGCCGGTGACCGGCCGTCGGCTCCGCTGCCCGCCAAGGCCGACGCGCCCGCGATCCTCGACCGGCTCGCGGCGCGGCCGGACGACGCCGCCGAGATCATGGCGGGCTGGCCCGACCCCGGCTCTCCCCTGTGGACTCCGGAGCTGCGCTGGCTGCTCGACCGCTCGATCGCCCTGGTCCGCGCCGATCTCGGGGGGCACGGCTGGCTGCCGCCCGGCCCGGAGCTGGCGCGTGAACGGGGCCCCGCCTGGCGGCATCTCTACGTCTACGCGTACCTGGCCCTGGTCGACGTCGCCATGGGCTACCACCGCGACCACGGCATCGCCGATGCCGTGTCGTGGGTGACCCTCGCGGATCTGGGCCGCAATCTCGCGATCGACCGGCGGATGCACCGCGAGGGCTGGCCGGTCATGCAGAGCTGGCTGACACTGCACGCGCGCGGCGCCATCTACGAGCTGGGCCGGCTGCAGTACCATCGCGGCGGCGCCACCATCGACCTGCACATCCCCGAGTCGGGACCGATGACCCCGGAGGCGGTCGCCGCGTCTCTCGACGAGGCCCGCGCGTTCTTCCCTCGCCACTTTCCCGATGAGCGCTACACGACGTTCTCCTGCGGCTCGTGGCTGCTCGACCCGCAGCTACTGGAGTACCTGCCCGGGGACTCCAACATCGTCCGGTTCCAGCGGAGGTTCGAGCTGGAGCCCTACGAGGAGCCGGAGGGGCAGGACGCCGACGTCGAGGTGCTGCGATTCGTGTTCCGCACCTTGACCACGCCGCTCGACCAGCTGCCGCGTCGCACCGTGCTCCAGCGCGCGATCGTCGACCATCTGAAGGCCGGCCGCCACTGGCGCATCCGCCGCGGCAGCTTCCCGATCTAGCTGGGCCGGGACATCCACAGATCTGCCTCATGATCAAGAGGAGTCATGGAAGCGGGAAGACCCCGGCAACGTGAGTGGGGTTGCCGGGGTCTTGGTGTTCACGTCGGCGGCTCGGGGCGCGTTTCCGTTTCGCGGCTCACCTCATCTCTTCACATCCTTCCTGGCATTGCCGCAGTTTCACCGGCCAGGTGTGAAGGTTGGGATCCGCCCGCTTCCAAGACGTGGCCCGCCCCCGTGCCGTGGCCGGATGGCTCACGCTTCCCGCGGCACCGGCACGGTGAATGCCTCGATCTGGACGTCCTAGCCAAAGTCTGCACCGCCATGCCGAGCTTCACTCGGCGGGGCGGCAGGCGGTGCCGGGTGGAGGGAGGCGCAGGCTGGTCAGGTAGCGGTTGACGTGCCCGATGATGCAGGAGACGCCGCTGTTGTAGAGCGCGTGGCCGTACCCCTGGTATTGGATCGCCGCCGAGCCGGGTACGCGCCGTACGAGGTCCGCGGACGGGTCGAAGTCGGTCCAGGAGCCGACGCCGAGGAATGGCGGCAGTCCCTTGGTGGGCAGCGGTTCGAACGGGTTGGTGACGGAGGTGGGCCAGCCGACGCAGCCGAGCCGGTGCCACAACTCGATACCGGAGAAGTTGGGCAGCAGCCGCTCCCCCTTACGGCGCTTTTCGCGGTATTCCTCGTAGGAGTCGTATCCCATGCCATCAGCGCAGTGGGTCATGTTCATGCCGATGGCCGAGGGGACCTTGAGGCTGGACGTGCCCTGCCGGACGTAGTCGGCGAATCCGGAGGCATCGCCGCCCACGGCCCGTTTGATCGCTTCGGCGAGTTGCGTCCATCGCGGATAGTCAGGCTTCTGACCAGGCGAGATGACGCTGGGAATGGCGGCCTCCTTGAGGTCGAACCCGCTGTAGGAGACCTGCGACGGCTCTCCCCTGATCGGAATCGGCGATCGGTCGGCGCGCTTGATCAGCGCCCGCCATACCTCGCCGACGTCCTGACCGTGCAGGGCGCAGGCGGTGGTCGCCGCGCACCAGACAGCGAAGCGTTCGAAGGACTTCTCGCTGGTGAGCCTCTCCTCCACGTCATCCATGGTCGGGCTCACCGTGCCGTCGACCACCACCGCCCGGACGCGGGCGGGGAACAGGCGGGCGTAGGTGACACTGGGGACGCCGCCGTAGGAGGAGCCGATGAGGCTCAGCCGCGCCTCGCCCAGCGCGACACGGATCGCCTCCATGTCACGCGCCACGGACGCCGAGTCGAGGTGGTCGAAGTACTCCGAGTCGGCGGCGCGGCAGCGCTGCGCGGCTTCCCCGTTGCGCCGGCCCAGCTCGGCGTACTCGGCGGGGCTGTCGGGCAGAGTGATCCACGGGCCGCCGATCAGACACTTGTACGGCAGCACGCCCTTGTCGATGGTGTTACGCGGTTCGACGGTGACGATGTCGAAACGTCTGCGCAGTTCGGAGAAACTGCCCGCGTACGTGCTCAGGTCCTTCACGCCTGAACCGCCCGGGCCGCCGGGGACCGCGAACACCGCGCCGATGCGGCGTTCGGCACCGGTGTTCGGCAGCATGCCGACGGTCAGGCGGATCTTCCTGCCGGATGGCTTGGCCCAGTCCACGGGCACCTCGATCGAGGCGCACCTCATCTCCTTGGACAGTTCCTTGTCCGTGCAGGCCGCCCAGTCCAGCGAGGACGAGCCAGAGTCGGGCGAACCGGACGCGGCGGCGGGAACCACCGACAGCAGCACGGTGGCGGCCGCACCGAGGGCCAGGGCTTTGATCCGGCGTCCCTTGAGCGCGATCGCCGTCGCGCCCGCCGTCAGCGCGGCGATCACGTACGCGACCAGCAGCCCCGCCGCGGCCGCGGGCGACAGCAGCCCACCGCCGACCCCCGCGATCTGGAGCGGCAGATTCTCGATCATGAACGAGACGACCTGGGCGCGCAGGGTTGAGGGCAACGTCTTGGCCACCACCGGCAGCACCACGATGATCACGGTCAGCACGACCAGGGCACCGGGGGTGGAGCGGACAGCTGCCCCGACGCCCAGCCCGATCAAGGCGAAGGCCGCCATCGACAACCCGGCGGTGATCACCGAGGCGAGCACGCCCGGCTCCGACAGTGACGTGCCCAGCGTCTGGCCGTCGCGGAGCAACTGGCCGGCCCGGTCGCCGAGCACCACCATGGCGGCCGCGTGCATGGCGAACGCCAGGATCTGACCCGCCACCAGCGCGACCGCGGCCAGACCCGGAACCTTGGCCAGCAATAACGCGTGCCGGCGCGGCACGGCGACCAGGCTCGTCTGGATCATCTTGGTGCTGTATTCGGAGGTGATCGTGAGGGCGCCCAGCGTGGCGAACACGAAGTAGGCGACCGCGATCCCGTTGCCAAGGCCGTCACCGTTGCCGGGGAAGGCCATCCGCTCGTCAGGCGACTCGGTGTCGAACCCGCGGCCGATCATGAACGCCACGGCGGCGCAGGCCAGGACGGCCGCCACCGAGCAGGCCAGCAGGTAGAGGTTCGAGCGGAGCGAGCGGAGCTTGAGCCACTCGGAAGCGATCACATCGATCATCGGACGGCCTCCCCGGCACCGGCCCTGTATTCCGTGCTGTCCTCGGTGAGCCGCATGAAGGCCTCCTCCAGGGAGGCGCCGCGCGGGGACAGCTCCGCCAGCGCGATGCCGCCGGAGAGCGCCAGTGCGCCGATCCTGGCCGCGTCGAGGTTCCGTACGGACAAGGCGCCGTCGTCCTCAGGGATCACCGTCGCACCTTGCGCGTGCATGATGGCGGTGAGGCGGGCCGGGTCGGGCGTGCGGACCAGCACGTCGCGCTGGAAGTGGCCGGCCAGGGCATCGATGGGGGTATCAGCGATCAGCCGGCCCCGTCCGATGACGATGACGTGGTCGGCGGTGAGCGCCATCTCGTTCATCAAGTGGCTGGACAGCAGCACGGTGCGGCCCTCGTCGGCCAGCGAGCGCAGCAGGTCGCGCAGCCAGCGAATGCCCTCCGGGTCGAGGCCGTTCAGCGGCTCGTCGAACATCAGCACGCCCGGATCTCCGAGGAGCGCCGCCCCGATCCCCAGGCGTTGCCGCATGCCCAGCGAGAAGCCGCCGATCCGCTCGTCGGCGACGCCCGTCAGGCCGACCTGCTCGAGGACGGCGGCCACCCGGGCACGGCCGATGCCGTTGCTACGGGCCAGGCAGGCGAGATGCGCCCGCGCACTGCGGCCCCCGTGCACCGCCCCGGCGTCGAGCAGCGCTCCCATCGAGCGCATGGGCCTGGGCATCGACGCGTATGGACGGGCGTTCACCAGGGCCTTGCCGGCGTGGGGCACCTCCAGGCCGAGCACGACGCGCATGGTGGTGGATTTCCCCGCGCCGTTCGGGCCGAGGAAGCCGGTTACCAGTCCCGGTCTCACGCTGAATGTCAGGTCGTCCACGGCGACCTTGTCGCCATATCTCATGGTCAGCCCGCTCACTTCGATCACGGCCTGCCCTCCCTTCTTCGGTTGACGGCCGCCAGCCTTCCGGCTCAAGCCGCCGATCTCGATGGGGGTGCGCCCACCGGCCGGGGCGAAGATTCCCACCTCCGGAGGTAGGCCTAGACCTACCGACCGCGAGCCGCGCATCGGGCAGACTTCTGGCGTGACCGGCATTCGAAACCTCATCTCCGCAGGTGGTGGGCTGCTGCTCAACGCCGCCACGGGCGTGGCCGCGCTGGCGCTGCTCGCCATGCTGCTGGTGAGCCTCGCGCTGGTCCCGGTGGCCGGGCTCGGCCTGCCGCTGCTGGTCCACGTGCTCGCGCTCGTGCGGTCTCTGGCGCGGCTGCAGCGTGACTGGGCGAGCCGGGTGCTCGATCCGGCCAACGACCGGTTGTACCGATGGCACAGGAGACCGCGCATCCCGCTGGTCCTCGCGCTGCGGGATGCGGGGACCTGGCGGGATCTGGCGTGGTTGGTGGTGCACGGCCTCACCTGGCACGGCCCGGCGCTCGTCATCTGGGCGCTGCTGGCCGCGTTCGACTACATCTTCTCGCAGGTGCAGGTGGTCGTGGTCAGCGGCCTGACGACGTTCGCCTTCAGCGTGGCCGTCGTGGCCATCGCGGTGATCACCGTCATGGCGGTGCCCGTGCTGCGCACCGGGCAGGCGCGGCTGGCGGGGAAGCTGCTCCTGCCTGACGCGACCCCGGCCGCGCGCATCCGGCAACTGACCAAGTCGCGGGCCGTGGTGGTGGACGCGCAGGCGGCCGAGCTGCGCCGGATCGAACGCGATCTGCACGACGGCGCGCAGGCCAAGCTGATCGCGATCCGGATGAACCTGGGTCTGGCCCGCAACGCCCGCGATCCCACCCAGGCCCAGCTGATGATCGACGAGGCCAGGGAGGTCGCCGGCCAGGCGCTGACCGACCTGCGTGACCTGGTGCGCGGCATCCATCCTCCGGTGCTGACCGACCGCGGACTGGCCGGGGCGATCCAGGCCGCCGCACTGCTGTGCCCGGTGCCGGTGACAGTCGAGATCGAGCTGCCGGGCCGGCTGGAGGCGCCGGTCGAGTCCGCGGTCTACTTCGCCGTCGCCGAAGCGCTCACCAACGTGGCCAAGCACAGCGGCGCGTCGCGTGTGTGGCTGCGGCTGTCTCACGTGGGCGGCCTGCTGCGCGTGAAGGTGTGCGACGATGGCCGCGGCGGAGCCAACCGGGCCCGCGGCAGCGGCATCCGGGGCATCGACGCGCGCCTGTCGGCCTTCGACGGCCGGCTCATCGTCCGCAGTCCTCTCGGCGGCCCTACCGAGCTCACCATGGAGTTGCTGTGCGCGTTGTCATAGCCGAAGATCTCGCCCTGCTCAGGGATGGGTTGATCCGCTTGCTGACGGCGTACGGCTTCGAGGTGGTCAAGGCGGTGGACAACGCTCCGATGCTGCTCGACGCGCTCGTCCATCACCGTCCGGATGTCGCCGTGATCGATGTGCGGCTGCCGCCCGGCTACACCGACGAGGGGCTGCGCGCGGCCCTCGAGGCGCGCAGGCTGGTGCCGGGCTTGCCGGTGTTGATCCTGTCGCAGTACGTCGAGCAGTTGTACGCCCGCGAGCTGCTCTCCGACCGGCCTGGCGGGGTGGGTTACCTGCTCAAGGATCGCGTCGGTGACGTCGACCGGTTCGTGGACGCGGTGCGTCAGGTGGCCGCCGGCGGCACCGTGATGGATCCCGAGGTGATCTCGCAGCTCCTGAGCCGTCACAGCCGCGACGAGCCGCTGGGTGAGCTGACTCCTCGGGAGCGGGAGGTGCTGTCGTTGATGGCGGAGGGGTTGTCCAACATGGCGATCGCCACCCGGTTCCAGATCACGGACAAGGCGATCGGCAAGCACACCAACAACATTTTCGCCAAGCTCGGCCTGCCGCCGTCCGACGACCACAACCGGCGGGTGATGGCGGTGCTCGCCTACCTGCAGGCCGCCCCGGAGACTGCTTGACCTGACGTACGAGTACCCAACCGCCCCAGGCCCCGCCCGAGAACACCCGACGAACAGGACCCGGCTCTGGAACCGCCGACAGCTGCCAGCCGACTGCCATCGTCTGACTGATCCACCCCACTGACAGCCCGACAGCATCACCCCGACCGCCGGTTCCCGCACTCCCCCGCTGGTACAAGCCAGACCGGGCCTGCGAGGACGGCCGCCCTGGGCAGTTCTCGCGGGACCGGCCCCGCACTCCCCCGCTGGTACAGCCGGTCAGCAGGCGGGGCAGCAGCCGGGGGAGACTTGGTGACGGGCTGTCGAGGAACTCGCCCGTGTCCTCCAGCCGGGCGGCGAAGTCACGCATGCACTGCACGTGGGCCGACAACTCCTCCGGGCTCCACTGGTCCATCGGCACGTCGTCGACCGCCGCCGCGTTCCCGACAGCCGGCGGGGGCCGGCACGTGAGAATGAGCCAGGCGAGGTGGCGTCAACTCTTAAATTAAGTATTGACGCTCTTGTACGGTCACCGTACGGTCACCGTAAGGTCACGACCGTGAATTCCTCTTAGCCCCATGGTGCTCACCCACGCCGGCGGCCGGCCACCGGCGTACACCCCCCACAGAAAGTGACACCACCCATGAAAAGACGAGGATTCATCCTTGCCTGCGTGACGGCGTTAGCCGTGGGAGGCCTCGCCTCCCCGGCCTCGGCCGCCACCGGCCAGATCACCGGCTACGGCGGCAAGTGCGTCGACGTCGCGGGCGCCAACAGCGCCAACGGCACCCAGGTCCAGCTCTGGACCTGCAACGCCACCACCGCCCAGTCATGGACCACGCAGTCCGACGGCACGATCCGCGCACTCGGCAAGTGCCTGGACGTGGCGGGAGCGAGCAGCGCCAACGGCACCAAGCTGCAGATCTACGACTGCAACGGCACCGCCGCGCAGCAGTGGACGGCCGCCTCCGACGGCACGCTGCGAGCGCTCGGCAAGTGCCTGGACGCCACCAACGTCAGCTCGGCCGACGGCACACCGCTGCAGATCTGGAGCTGCGGCACCGGCGCCAACCAGAAGTGGACGCTGCCCTCCGGCGACGGCACCCCCCATCCCGGCAAGCTGCCCGGCGCCCCGTACCTCTACACGGGGTGGGCCAGCCCGCCCAACCCGGGATCGGTTATGGACGCGACCGGCGTGAAGTCCTTCACGATGGCCTTCATCCTGTCCGGCGGCGGCTGCACGCCACGCTGGGACGGCTCGCGCGCGCTGACCGGCGGCGCCGACCAGCAGGCGATCAACACGATCAAGTCCAAGGGCGGCAGCGTCCAGATCTCCTTCGGCGGCTGGTCGGGCAACAAGCTCGGCCCCAGCTGCGCGACGCCTGAGGCGTACGCGGGCGCCGTGCAGCAGGTCATCAACGCCCTGGGACCCGCGGCCGTCGACTTCGACATCGAGAACACCGACGAGTACGAGAACTACACCGTCCAGGACCGCATACTCGACGGCCTCAAGATCGTCAAGGCGAGCAATCCGAACGTCAAGGTGATCCTCACCTTCGGCACCTCCACCAGCGGCCCGGCCGGCGCGGGCACCCGGCTGATCAACCGGTCGAGGGAGCTCGGCGTCCCGATCGACAACTACACGATCATGCCGTTCGACTTCGGTGGCGGCTCGAACATGTACCAGAGCACGGTCAACGCGGCCGAAGGGCTGAAGAACGCCCTGAAGGCGGCGTTCGGCTGGTCGGACGCCACGGCGTACGCGCACATGGGCATCTCCGGCATGAACGGCCTGTCCGACCAGTCGGAGGTCACCTCGGTCGCCACCTGGAGCCAGATCCGCGACTACGCCGACTCCCACGGCCTGACCAGGCTCGCCTTCTGGTCGGTCAACCGCGACCGCCCCTGCTCCGGAGGCCTGTCCGAAACCTGTAGCGGCGTCTCCCAGAACGCCTGGGACTTCACCAGAGTGACGGCGGGGTTCTGATGCGTACTCTCCTCGTCCTCGTGCTGATCGCGGCCGGGTTCGTCCTCATGCCGGTCGCGCAGGCAGCCGTCCCCACCGGCCTGACCAGCGTGGTCGCCAAGCACAGCGGCAAGTGCGTCGACGCCCGCGCCGCCGCCACCGCCAACGGCACCGCCGTCCAGCAGTACGCGTGCAACGGCAGCGGCGCGCAGCTGTGGCAGTTCCAGGCCACCGGCGGCGGCTACTACCAGGTCACCAGTTCGCTCAACGCCGCGCAGGCCTGGGACGTGACCGGTGTCTCGACCGCCGACAACGCGCCGGTCCAGCTGTGGGCCTACGGCGGCGGCACCAACCAGCAGTGGCTGCCGGTGGTGGAATCCGGAGGCGCGTACCACCTGGTCAACAGGAACAGCGGTAAGTGCCTCGACGTGCCGGGCGCCTCCACGGCCGACAGCGTGCAACTGCAGCAGTACACCTGCAACGGCACGGCGGCGCAGTCGTTCACCCTGTCGGGCGGCGGCGCCGGTCCCAATCCCGACCTGGGGCCGAACGTGCGCGTCTTCGACCCGTCGATGCCCGCCTCCACCATCCAGTCGCAGCTCAACTCGGTGTTCAGCCAGCAGCAGTCCAACCAGTTCGGGTCCAACCGGTACGCGCTGCTGTTCAAGCCGGGCGCCTACAGCGTGGACGTCAACGTCGGCTTCTACACCCAGGTCCTCGGCCTGGGGCAGACGCCGGACGCGGTGACGATCAACGGGGCCGTGCACGCCGAGGCCGACTGGTTCGGCGGCAACGCCACGCAGAACTTCTGGCGCTCCGCCGAGAACCTCTCGGTCACCCCGGCGGGCGGCACGGACCGGTGGGCGGTCTCGCAGGCGGCGCCGTACCGGCGCATGCATGTGCGCGGAAACCTGCAGTTGGACGACGGCGGCTGGTCGAGCGGCGGGTGGATCTCCGACTCGCGGATCGACGGTCAGGTCAGGTCCGGGTCGCAACAGCAGTGGATCTCCCGCAATTCGGCGTTCGGGTCCTGGAGCGGCTCGAACTGGAACATGACCTTTGTCGGGGTGTCCGGCGCGCCGGGCAACACCTTCCCCAGCCCGCCGTACACGACGGTGGCGCAGGCGCCGGTGGTACGGGAGAAGCCGTTCCTCTACATCGACGCGGCGGGGGCCTACCAGGTGTTCGTGCCCGCGCTGAAGTCGAACTCCGCCGGGGTGTCGTGGCCGGGTGCGGGCGCCTCGCTGCCGATCAGTCAGTTCTTCGTCGTCAAGCCGGGCAACACCGCTGGTGACATCAACGCGGCACTGGCCGCGGGCAAGGACCTGCTGGTCACGCCGGGCGTCTACCATTTGAACGACACGATCAGGGTTACCAGGGCCGACACCGTGGTGCTGGGTCTCGGGTTGGCGACGTTCGTACCCGACAACGGCATCACGGCGATGACCGTCGCCGATGTGGACGGCGTCAAGATCGCCGGGCTGCTGATCGACGCCGGGACCGTGAACTCGGCGACGCTCATGCAGGTCGGCCCGGCGGGTTCGGCGGCCTCGCACGCGGCCGACCCCACGTCGCTGCACGACGTCTTCTTCCGCGTCGGCGGCGCCGGGGTGGGCAAGGCGTCACAGAGCCTGGTGATCAACAGCGACCACGTGATCGGTGACCACACCTGGATCTGGCGGGCCGACCACGGCAGCGGCGTCGGGTGGAACACCAACACGACCGTCAACGGGCTCGTCGTCAACGGCGACAACGTGACGTTCTACGGGCTGTTCGTCGAGCATTACCACCAGTACCAGGTCATCTGGAACGGCAACGGCGGGCGGACCTACTTCTTCCAGAACGAGATGCCCTACGATCCGCCCGACCAGGGGTCCTGGATGAACGGCTCCACCCGGGGCTGGGCCGCCTACAAGGTCGCGGGTTCGGTCACCTCGCATGAGGCCTGGGGGCTGGGCAGCTACTGCTACTTCAGCGCCAACTCCGCGGTGGTGGCCGACCGGGCCTTCGAGGCACCGAACACACCGGGGGTCCGCTTCCACCACATGGTGACGGTCTCCCTGGGCGGCACCGGAACCATCGCCCACGTCATCAACTCCACGGGAGGCCCAAGCAACTCCTCGACAAACGTCGCGAACCTCACCGAATACCCGTAACCACCAATGTGTCCTCCTCCTTCGCCGATGCCGAAAGGGGGAGGACACGCGACTCTCAGGATGACGCTCCGTAGCGGGTGGCGACCGCGGCGGCGCGGTTGTGCAGGGAGGCGCGCAACCACTGCGGAGCCAGGGCTTCCGCGCCCGTGCTGAGCTGCCACAGCGCCCATTCGGCGTGTCTACGATCTTGGAAGGTCACCTCCAGCCGCAGCCAGCCGTCCTCGTCGGCTTCTTCGGTGCGGACGGCCAGCGCGGTGCCCAGCAGTTCCTCCCGCCGCGCCGGGTTCAGCCGTACCAGTACGGTGACTTGGTCACCGCCGGCCCGAAACCGGGTGCTGCGTTCCTGCCAGGCCCGGTCCAGGTCGACCCGGTCTGGTCGCTGTGCGAGTTCTGCGAGTTCCTCGGCGGCCAAGATCCGCGACAGCCGGTACGTACGGTCCGCGCCGGACCGCATGGCCAGCAAGTAGCCCCGGTCGCGTATGGTCACCAGGCCGATCGGGTCAACCGTGCGCCACTCCGGGGTCTGGTCCATGGCCGCGTAGTGGATCCGCAGCTTGTGCCCGGCGAACACCGCGCGCAGGACCTCGGCCGCTATGGCGTCAGGCACCTCCTCAGCGACCAGCCGGCGCGACAGCAGGTCGGTCTCCGGGTCGATGAGCAAGCGCTCGGCCGCGCCGGCCGCGGTGTCCCGATAGCTTTCGGGCAGCGCGTCAACCACCTTGAGCATCGCCGAGGCGAGCGCCGAGCCGAGGCCGAACGCCTGCGCGCCGCGCCGCGATCCGGCGACCAGCAGGGCAAGGGCCTCATCGGGGTTCAGTCCGGTGAGCTCGGTCCGGAAACCGGGCAACAACGCGAACCCGCCGTGCCGGCCGCGTTCGGCGTAGACCGGGACGCCGGCCGCGGACAGCGCCTCGATGTCGCGCAGCACGGTGCGGGTGGACACCTCCAGCTCGCGGGCCAGCGCGGCCGCGGACAGCCGACCGTGCTGGCGCAGCAGCAGCACCAGCGAGACCAACCGGTCGGCGCGCATACGCGAACTTTAGCGAAATACACGACACAGGATGTCGTGATTTGTTGGGAGGCTCATCAACGCGACCGGCTGATGGGCCGGTCGACGTACGTGATGTCGACGAATCGAATGGAGCCGATATGGCAATGGAGCGAACGGCGGTCAACCCGTGGGCGTGGTCGGTGGAGATGGGGTACAACCAGGGTGAGATCGTCTCCGGGCACACCCGGACCCTCTACTGCTCCGGGCAGACCGCGATGAGCGATGAGGGCAAGCCCCAGCATGACGGTGACATGGCGGCGCAGTTGGCGCTGACCCTCGACAACCTGGAGGCCGTGCTCGGCGAGGCCGGCATGTCCCTCGCGAACCTCGTCCGGCTCAACGTCTACACCACCGACGTCGATCTGCTCTTCCAGCACTACGGCGTACTGGCGTCGCGGCTGGGCGCCGCCGGGGTGGCGCCGGCCACCACGATGCTCGGGGTGACACGGCTGGCGATCCCCACCCTGATGGTCGAGCTTGAGGGAACCGCTGTCGTGTAATACGACCTCGCCGCCTCCGGCAGGGCTGCCGGCGGCGGCACAGGCTGGGTGATTTCCGGTGCTCAGAATGGTGACGATGTTGTCGGCTGACAGGCCTGGCCGGGCGGGGTGCCTTTCAGCCGATGATGGGGGAGGCGATGACGACGGTGACGTCGGCCGCCTCAGGGCCGGTGCGGTAGATGTGCGGGGCGTCTCCCGCGAAGGCGAGCAGGTCACCGGAGCGCAGGTCGGTGGGGGCGTCAGCGGGCCCGGCGGTGAGATGGCCAGAGGAGACGAGCAGGTGCTCGATGGTGCCGGTCGCGTGCGGCACGCCGTCCAGGTGCGTATCGGGGGGCATGCGCAGCCGCCAGATCTCCAGGCTGTTGCCGCTGCTGATACGGCGCAGCAGTTCGCGTCCCACTTCGCCGGCGGCCAGGTCGGTGCCCGGTACGTACACCGGCCCCGGGTCGGTGTCGCGGGCCAGGAGGTCGGTCAGCGGGAGGCGCAGGGCGATCGCGAGCGCGTCGAGGGTCTCGATGGTCGGGTTGCCCCGACCGGCCTCCAGCTGTGACAGCGTCGCCTTGCTCAAGCCCGCCCGGCGGGCCAGCTCGGCACTGCTCATGCCGCGCTGCTCACGGCGCTGGCGGATCTGCGCCCCGACCGCGATCGCCGTGCTGCTGGCGGGCCGGCGATCGCCGGATGAAGGTGTCATCAGCGTTCCCCGTGGGCAGCGCTGTAGGAGACGCGGATCCGCCCCTTCTTGACCTTCAGCGTGGGCAGCACGACGTCGGCGAGGTCGCCGAGACTGCGTACGTGGGTGCCCCCGCACGGGGCCGAGTGCAGCTGGGCCAGGTGCACGACGCGGTGTCCCTCGGCGTCGTTCTCCCAGGTCACGGGCAGGTCCTGCGCGATGGCCCTGGCGACCTCCGTCCGCAGCGTCTCGGTGGCGTCCTCCCGGCCCTCCGGGGTCTCCAGGCGGGCGTCGGGTTGCGGCGCGGTGAACTCGATCCTGGCCTGGCCGGGGAAGTGGTTGTTCGCGGCCAGCACCCATCCCTGCGCCCGTCCGGCCGCCTCGATCAAGTGGCCGGCCGTGTGCAGCGCGGCATGCGCGATGCGCGTCGGAAGGTCGATGCGGACTTCGACCGGCTGCCCGACCGAGAAGACCGGCCGCGCGGCCCCGCCGGAGACCACGGCCACGACCAGCCCGGAGTCGTGGTCCCGGAACGGGGCTATCTCGTGGCCATCGATCCACCCTCGGTCGGCGGGCTGTCCCCCGCCCTGCGGATGGAACAGACAGTGCTCGACCGCCACCCACGGGGCGCCGTCGCGCTCACCCATGGCGGTCACCTGGGTATGGGCCTGCTCTTCGTACGTGTCCGCGTAGTAGGCGGGGACCTGCATGACACCCTCACTAGCACATATTGATGAACTCTTCGTTCAGTATATCGAACGCTCGCGGGTGTCGCATATCGCCCTGCCCGAGCGGTGAACCGCCGCCGACCTCGGCCGAGCGGTTCTCGGCCCGGGTATGGCGTCGTGGTGGGCGAGTCGCGGTGGACGTCGGGGTGTCCGGCGTCAGGACCGAGCGGCGGTGGGGCGGGAAGCACGCATGATCACGCCGACGTAGATCGCGGCGACGACCGCCAGAGGAGCACGAGCAGACCGAGCAGGATCGCGCCCGCTGTCGTGCTCGCGTGCTATCGGCATGCGGTGCGCCTCGTGGGGGGCGGGCATCTCCAGGAGTTGCCGCGGACGCGGCGGCCGCTCTCTCTGAGAAGCACAGCGTCGCCGAGCGGCTCCAGCGACTTCCCCACTCCGGGCGCGAGGAGCCCGGTGACGGCGCCGGCCGCCATCCCGACGAGAACCCACGGATAGAGCTGGCGGTACCACGGCCACCTGGTACTGGTTGCCGAGCGAATCGGGCGTTTACCTCGTGCGCCCCCATGATTCGGGTACAAGAATCGGCCACGGCAACCGAATCGCCAACGCCCCATGGACAGGCCCCATCCATCGGCCGATCGATCGATGGGGGCTGTTGACGGAGTCAGAGCGTCATGAAGCGCCCCGGCCGCTGGGGGTCTGGAAGCCGGTCAGGCCGGGGGTGTTCTTCGCGGTCAAGACGATCTGGTTGAGCACCAGCCCGGCCTCACGAGGCGCCAGCGAGATCGTGTGCGCACCCGGCGCGAGCGCCAGCGCGGCCGCGGCGAGGCTCGTGCTGCCGTACCAGGTCTCGAACCCGGTCTCCGGTCCGGACTTGTTCGACTGGTATCTCCACTGCCCGTCGACGACCACATGGTAGGAGTCGGCGTCGGCGTTCGGGTTGCTGGTGTTGACGAACAGGTAGTACGTGCCACCGGTCTGGATGTCGACGGTTAAGTCGAGCCGCGGTGGTGCTCCCGCCGCGGAGCTCCCGTTGACCTTCTGCGTCGGCCCGGCCTTGAACAACGCTTCGGCCTGGGCGGCCGAGGTGGCCAGCCACTGCGCCTTCGCGCCGGCGTCGGCCGGCGGCACGACCTGGAGACCGTTACGAGCCAGCGCCCAGCCGTGCGTGCCGTTGTTGCTGTCGGTCGCGTTGGCGGCGGCGCTCTTCTCCAGCGCGTCGGCCGCGTCGAAGACGACCGAACCGTCCCGCTCCAGATAGGGGCCGACCGGCGTCCCCTCGGCGCTGCCCACGGTGACAGGCGCCACCCAGGCCTCACCACCGGCAGCGGTGATGGAGAGCTCGGCCTTCCCAGCCCGGCGGCCGGTGACCAGCACCTGCCCGTCCTTCACCGCGACCGACGCAGCGGTCTCGTTGTCCGACTCCGCGGCCGCCACATCCCGTACGCCCTCGACCGTGCTCGTCTTACCCACCGACGTCTGGATCGCGGGCAGCCGGCGGAGCTTCGGCATCGTGTCAGGTTGAGGCGCCACGGTGGCCCTCTGGGGTGCGGCGATGTTGTTCGGGCTCTCGGGCGGGCCGACGAGGCCGTCACCGGCCGCGCCGGCGCGGGTCTCGATGATGATCCGGTCGAAGAGGATCGCCGCGTCCGAGCGGTAGACCACGAGGTCGTGCCACCCCGGGGTGGTCACGTCGATGGTGAAATTCAGGGGTTCGATTTGACGCATGATGTTGAAGCCCCAGGGGCTGGTGCTCGTACCGGCGACAGAGTTGCCGCGCAGCAGGCTGGGGACCTGCGCGTCCAGCCCGATCGCCGTACGCGCGGTTCGCGGCGTGCCGTCGTCCTCTGTGCCTTCGTTCAGCGTCGGAATGCGGTAGAAGGTCCCGGTGAACGTCCCGGTGGAGGTGAAGTAGACCCGGTATCTGAGGCGGGCGGTCGTCTCGAAGCCGGAGTCGACCCGGGGCGCGATCTCCGGGAAACCACCCATCGACGCCCCGCGCTGACCCACCCCCTCAAGGGGGGCCCACCGGCTCCCGTCGGCGCCGGGCACGTTCTCGGAGAAGTGCTCGGCCTCCAGGGCCACGTATCCGTTGGCCTCCAAGTGCGCCGGCTCGCCACGGCGCAGATCCACGGCGGCCCGCTCCGCCTCGACCGTGAACGTCGCGACCGGGTCGCCGGCCTTGGCTCTGTTGACGGCGTTGAAGACCCGGATCGTCCCCGTCGCGGCCGGGTGGTTCTTGGCGACCGTCACCGTGACGCGTTGCTCTGTCGCGGTCGTGCCCGAGCGCTGAGAAAGGGTGATCCACCGAGCGTCCGCCTCGGCGACCCACTCCTGCGGTTTCGCCACGTCGTCCCGGGAGAACACGTCGAAGAACCGCTTGTCGTCGGGCGCGGCCGAGTTGAACCGCAGCGTGCCGCGGCCAGGCTCCCTGCTCCCCTCGGCGGCGGCGCCCACCGCGTCGGCCGGTGTGGCCACCCGGGCATACCGGTCGTTGGTCAGCATGACGGTGCCCTCGTTCGGGAAGCCCTCGGGATGGCTGTGGCCGATGGCGTGGTCCCACTTGCCGTCGCTGATCGTGTTCCAGTAGTCCTCGTCGGTGCCGATGCGCTCACGGGCCTGCTTCGAGAGCAACTCGTAGCTGCCCGCGCTGGCGTAGCGACCTTGGGCGGCGGCGAGCTGGTTCTTCCAGTAGTAGCCGATCTGCTCAGCCATGTTGCGGTAGGACCGGACTCGGTGGAGCACCTGCTGATAGAACGCGGAGCGATAGCGCGGGTCGAGCTTGGCGGAGACACCCTCGAGAATCGCCACCAGCTTGTTGGACTCGTTGACGTAGCGCTGAAGCTCATCCCCGTCCGAGGTGGCGCTGAACGGGAAGACCTGACCGTTGTGGATCCTCCCCGAGCCCGCGTTGGAGGAGTTGATCTCCCCCCAGAACTCGGCGCGCTTGGTGTTCTCCAGCGCGTCGAACCTTTCCAGCGCGTCGGCGACCACGGCGGCGTTGTCGCCGCTCAGCCGGAAGTCTCCCCGCAGGTGCTCGGTGAGGAACTTGCTCCCGATGTTGGTGTCGTCATAGCCCTTGACGTCCCAGGCGAGCTTGGCGAACAGGTCGAGCTTGATCTCGCCGGGCTTGATGTCGCCGACGTTGAGGATCCAGTAGCGCCCCGCACCCGAGTTCCACGCCCGGCGCAGCTGCTGCACCATCAAGGACATCGGCGTCGAGTTCAGCCACAGGTAGCTCTTCGGCTCGCCCCAGTAGGAGATGTGGTAGTAGACGCCGTTCCCGCCGGACCGGGCGGCTTCGCTTCGCGTGGGCACCTGGCGCAGGTAGCCCTGGTTGTCCTCGGCCCACATCAGGGTCACGTCGGCGGGGATGTAGTTCTTCAGCCCGGCGTTGTAGAGATCGTTCATCTCCTTGTAGGGGATGAACACCTGCGGCACGGCGTCGGCGCTGCCGTAGACCGCCGCGATCAGCTTGCGCTGCTCGCTGATGACGTCGGCCAGCATCTCGATCTTGTCCTTGAACCCGTACGGGTTACCGGGCGTGAACACCGGATCGCTGTCGTGCACACCTCGGATACCTAAGGCGAGGATGTTCTCGAAGCCGGCGTTGGCGACCACCCGCTGGCGCCAGTACTCCAGGATCGCGGGCTTGTTGATGGAATAGTCGTAGGCCGCCACGGCGTCCGCGCCCTTGATGTCCAGCGCGTCCTTGTTGCGCTCGTACCACTGCCGCCACTCCCCCTCGTTGTTGCGCAGCATCAGCTCCGCGTGAGAGGAGGAGGCCACCACGCCGAACGCCGCCGCCTCGCGGGCGTTGATCGGGGTCCCGTTGTCGTACGTCCCGGTGTCGGTGACCGCGTTGAACGCCCTGGAGGCCAGGTGCATCGCCGGCCACAGCGTGTTCAGCCCGAGCCGCAGCATCAGCTCATAGACGTGCCGGTAGTAATTGACATCAGGCGTGCCGTTACCGGTGGGGAACTTCTTCTTCGCCCACACGACGGTGCGTTCCTCGTCGTTGATGAAGATTCCGCGGTACTTGACGTCCGGCCCGTCCTCGACCCGGGTCCCGCCTTCGACCTCGATGTCGTCGCGCCGTTTGACCGGCATGTCGCTGTACCAGTACCACGGCGAGACGCCGATCTCCTCGGAGATCGAGTAGATCCCGTAGATCGTCCCGCGGGCATCGCTGCCCGCGATCACCAGCGCGTTGCCGACCCCGGGGACCGGGTTCTTGATGGTCTTGGTCGCGTACGCCTCCCACTTGCCCTTGATCCCGGCGGCCTCGTCGAACTTGCCGGCCGCCATGATGTCGTCGATCAGCCGGCTCTGACCGATCTGGCCGACGATGATCGCGGTCTTCTGACCCGCGGCCTGGGTCAGCAGGGCCGGCAGCTTGCGCTGGTCGGCCTTCGCCAGCCGCGCCTGCTTGGCCGGCTCGTCGTCGGCGAACAGGCTCTGCACCTGGCCGGGATCGATCGCCCCGGTCACCATGGCGACATCCTGCCGCAGGTCCTGGACCGCGCGGCGTACCTGCGTGTAGTCCCGTTCGGCGTGATCGCCGCCATAGGACGCGTCGATCAGGATCGGAGCGGTCGTACGACCGTTGAAGAGGATGAAGCCGGCCGATGACGCCTGCGCCGGCGCCACCCCCACCGACGTCAGCGACGCGGCCAGCAGGGCGCCGATCGTCACAGCCACGGACCATCGCCTGGCCCGACCCGCGATGTGCTGCAGTCTCCGCCCGGGCTGCGACATGCCCCGCTCCTCTCGTCCGGCACGTCATCGCGTGGCCGGCATGATCGAAACGTAGGTAGCATGCGACAACTTCTGCAAGCTGCTGCCAGAATTTCATTCTCGTGGCTAGATGCGTTCGTGGAGCCCACCATCTTCGACGTCGCGCGAGCCGCCGGAGTGGCCGCGTCGACGGTCTCCCGGGCGTTCAACAAGCCCGGCCGGGTCAACGAGGCGACGCGACAGCGGATAGTCGCCGTCGCCGCGCAGCTCGGCTACCAGCACAGACCGCAGAACCGCGCTCTCGCGGGTACCCGCCACCGAACCATCGCCATGGTGCTCTCCGACATCACCAACCCCCACTTCTTCGAGCTGATCCGCGGCGCGGAGCAGCGCGCGAAGGCCTCCGACGTCACTCTGGTGATCGTCAACGCCGAGGAATCCCGGCGCATCGAGGAGAACCAGATCCGCGACCTGGCCGCCGGCGTGGACGGATTCGTGCTGGCCTCCAGCCGGCTCGGCGACGAGGTCCTGCGCGACCTCGCCAAAGTGCACCGGATCGTGCTGTTCAACCGAGAGCTGCCCGGGTTGACCAGCGTGACGTTCGACACCGTCGCCGGCTGTCAGCAGATCCTGCTACACCTGGCCTCGCTCGGGCACCAGGGCATCACCTACTGCGCCGGGCCACCCAGCTCCTGGATGGGGGCGGCGCGCTGGGCGGCACTGAGCTCCGGGGCCCAAGCGCACGGTCTGACGGCACACCGGATCGGTCCGTACGCCCCCAACGTCGCCAACGGCGGGGCCGCCGCCGACGGAGCACTGCGCACCGGGGTGACCGCAGTGGTTGCGCACAACGACCTCCTGGCGATCGGCATCATCCGACGTCTCGCCCAGCGCGGTGTTCGAGTCCCGGCCGACATCAGCGTGATCGGGTTCGACGACATCTTCGCCGCCGACTTCGTCCATCCCTCGTTGACCACCCTGGCCGGGCCCGGCTCGCACGCCGGTCGGCTCGCGGTAGAGCTCTTGATCGAGCGGCTCGCCGCCCGATCATTACGCGAGGGCGAGGTGATCCGCCTGCCTACCGAGCTGGTGCTTCGCGAGTCGTCCGGCCCAGCCGAACGCCGCCCCCAAGCGGAGTGCCCTCCCTCACACACCACCTCCCAACAGACAAGGCGCGCATGAAGCGAGCGGACGCGGCGGGGGCAAGCAGACGGGACTGCTCGCGATGACGGCTCCCCCTAAGATCACGCCTATGCGCAAGGACGAGACCGGTGCCCTCGCCAGCTGGTTATGGCATGAGGTGGATCCCGGCGACTGGTCCGGCGAGGTCCTGCAGCCGCTGGCTGAGGGACGCGGCCGGCTGATCCCGGTGGCGGAGCACGAGCGGCGGTACGCGGGCGAGCGGGAATATCGCGGTCTGACCGTCCCCGTCTCCTCGGCAGGCGAACCGGCCGCCGCTTTCCGGCAGCTCGCCGAGACGGTGGAGGGCGCGATCGGTCCGGCCGGCAGCGTCGGCAGCCACGGCCCGACGGGGCCCTGGTACGAGCCTTCGCCGCAATGGGGAGCCCCTTTCCTGCGCTGGCGACGGCCCGGTGCCGAATCGCTCGAATTACGCGCCACCGAGACCGGCACCGAGCTTTGCCTGCAACCGACGGAGCCTTACGAGGAATGGCGGCGTGCCACGTTCGAGTGGGGAGAGCCGTCGCATTCACCGGGTGGGTTCGTCATCGAATACCTGGATGCCGCCAACGAGGGGCTCAGCACGCCGGGCGGATGGCGGGTACCCCGGTGGACCGCGCTGCCGCCCCTGCTGGCGGCGTTCGTCCGGACGCTGCCCGCCGAGACGTACGCGACCGGCAGGGCGGTGGGAGTCACCATGTACGGCGGAAGTCGCTCCGTGCTCGCCGTCCGCTCCGCCGAGCGGCTCACCGTGACGGGCTGGTTCAAATACTTCTCGCCGGGCGAGGACCTGGGCTGGTCGCAGCGGCTCGAACGGACCGTCCGATCGTGGACGCTCGACGCGGGCGGCCCCGGCGAGGTGGATGGAGATTGGCTGGCGCGGCATCTCATCGACATTCTCAAGACGGAGAAAGTGGCCTCCATGGCGAAGCTGGGAAAACACGTCCACGGCCCGGAGAACGCCCACACGGTGCTGTTCGGCCTGGGATTCTGAAGCGATCAACATGCACACCAGCCTGATCGTCCTGTACACCGACCACCTGCAGGAGTGCGCCGACTTCTACCTCAGCCTCGGGCTGCCCCTACAGGCCGAACAGCACGGCAACGGCCCCGAGCATTACGCCGCCGAGCTTGGCGCGACGGTCTTCGAGGTCTACCCGGCCTCCGATCGCCGACCTCCCACAGGCAGCCTGCGGCTGGGTTTCCGCGTCCCCGCGCACGCGGTCGTCCGCAGGCTCCCGACCGGCAGGCACCTTCTCACTGATCCAGACGGCCGCATGGTGGACCTGGAGATCGTCAGCGAGTAGGCCGAGCGCCTTTACAATGTAGATTCGTAAGCGTGGTCAAAGGACGGCGCCCATCGCGAAGACTTCCATCCTTTCGAAGTCGCTCCCAGTGGCGACGGCGAGGATCGCGATCTCGCGGGGATTCCTCCCTCTTGGGTCACTGCCGCCTGGAGCCGATCAGCCAGGCCAGCACCGCGATCGACACCGCGAACAGCGCGGCGTTGAGCGGCTCGGCACCAGCGAGGAGGCCTAAGAAGATCACCAGCGACGCTGTGCCGCCATACATGATCAGCGCCGCTGTGACGCGTGGGGCGAACGGCCAGTGCCGCGGTGAACACCATCCTGGTCATCTGGTCGGGCGGCGTGTGGAAGGCCAGACCCTCCGTGTGGTTCTCGTACAGGGCGCGCCAGTGCCGGCGTTCGCGGTCGAGCAGGTAGGCCGACAGGTCGGCGGGGTCGTCCGGCTGGCGAGTGCCGCGTACATGAGCGTCCACGGCGACCAACGCCGCCATGTGCAGGGTCAGCGTCAGCTCCAGCCCCGGATCGTTGAGCCAGACGGGAGAGGGTACGGCCTCCGGGTCCGCCACGCCGTACCTGGCCGCGAAGCAGTCACATGCGATGCGGTAGAGCCGGGCCCGCTCGGCTTCCGTCCGGGTCGGCGGACCGAGCAGTTGATCGCTGGTGTGTGCCTGGTGATCGGCGAGCGTGGCCCGTAAGGCGGGCCACGGATGCGGCGAACGCGCCAGCAGCAGGACACGGGCCGGAACGGTGCCGTGCAGGAGCGCGTTCGCCATCAGCCAGGTGAGATGGGAGGTGGGCCACCGGTCGGCGTAGTCCACCAGCAACAGGACGCCCTTGGCCGCGCCCGGGCTCAGGTCCTGAGACCCCGGCGATGCCTGGACCGACCCCATGGGGCTGACCGCGGTCACCACCGTCCAGCCATTCCGGGTCGCTCCGCGGCGGGCCCGCCCAACGGGTGAGGACGTAGAGGGGTCCGCGGTCTTGGAAGACGTGCAGGTCGGCGCCGATCACGCCGTAGGCGTAGCCTCCGCTCGCCGTGACGTTCTGCCACATCAGCGATGGCTGGGGAAGGCTCACCAGCCGACGTCGTCTGGGCGGCCCTGGATGATCACGTTACCGCCCTGGGCGGCGAACACCGTGGCATTGTCACGGGCGATGTTGGTCTGGACCCAGGCCCGCGCCGCGTCGGGCAGCCCGTCCTGGATCTCCGCCACCAGGGCCTGAAGCTCCTCGGCGGCCTCGGGATGCGCCTCGATGAAGCCTTCGAGCTCCAGCTGCCAGGAGCCGGCCAGCGCCGTACGGGCGCGATCCGGATCGCCGGCCGCGACGCGTTCGGCGTTGCTGTCCAGCTGGGCTTCCAGCCTGGCCTGCTCGTCCTTGCCCTTACGCGCGAACAGCCGCCCGAACCCCTGCCGCGCCGCGGTCCACCCGTCGGTGGCCATCGCGCCCACCAAGGTCGTCGCCCCTGAGGCCGCCAGCGCCACCAGCGTCTCCGTCAGCATCAAGCCCTCCCCTCGAACACCGCCCCTCGTGCAGTGTGCGCCGCCAGGCGACGCGGCTCAATCCGTGCCTTCCGGGAACACGACGCCCTTCCGCAGGATGAAGCAGCCGTAAGGAGCGGGCTCCAGGGTGTGCACGACCGCGTAGGCGTGCTTGGCACGCTCGTAGAAGTCGTGCCGCGGGACCACGCCGTACTCCAGTGGTCCGCCGTGAGCCGCTCCGGCGATCTCCAGCACTCGCTCCTGGTGCGGCGCGATGAGGGCCGGGTCGTCCTTGACCTCCATCCGCTCGAGCGGGTGCGCCACGAAGGCGTCCAGCGGAAAGACCGTCAGGATGGCCTCGATGGCTCGTACGACCCCGCACTCTCCCAACCGAACCACGGGTCGCCCCGAGGCGAAGGCTGGGTAGTTGCGGTCGACGACGAGCAGAGTGTCGCCATGGCCCATGTCATCGAGGATCTTGAGCAAGTCCCCGTTGAGCAGGGGGTCTATTCCTTTGAGCATGAAGTTCCCTCTTCAGGAGTCGGGCGTCGCGGCCGGCCCGTCCGGAGACTCCGCGGATCGCGGGCCCTTGCGGCGGCGAAGGTTCCGGCCAGGGTCGCCGCGCGCAAGCGCCAGCTTGACCTCCAGCTCACCCAGGCCATCATCTTAGCTGGGCCCTGGCTCGGCGCCCGGCGAGCAGCCGGCCGGCCGGCTTGGTCGTCTGATCAGCCGCCGCCGCGACCGCTCGGGTCGTGGCCGAGTTCGACGGGTGGGATCAGGACAGATCAGCCCAAGGAGCTGGTGGAGCTGAGGCGAAGAAGCGGAGCAGGCCCAGGAGCCGGCTGGCCGGAGGGGCGGTCCAGTGGCGTTCGCCCGGGCGTGGGACTGGATCCGGCAGGCGGCCGAGAGCCCAGGTGAGGTGGAACCACAGCACGCGAGCTTCCCAGGTCGTTGTGGTTTCCTGGCCGGTTTCTCGTCGGTAGCCGTCGAGCATGGCTGGGACGCCGGTGAGGGGGATCTTGGCGAAGTCGACGGCAGGGTCGGCCCATTCGGCATCACCCCAATCCACGATCCCGTTGAGCTGAGCCGTCGTCGGGGAGACGAGCAGGTTCTGCGGAGCGATGTCGCCGTGGACCATAACCTTAGGTGGGTTCGCGGGGAGATGCGGCGAGAGCCGGTCGAACCAGCCGGTGAGCCAGCGGGCGGTCTCGGCGTCGATCCAGCCTTCTTTGAGGAGGCGGTTGGTGAGTGCCCAGGGGTCTGGGGTGCCGTCCTCCGCGGGGACGGCGGCAAGGGCCGGCGCGCTGGCCGGGGATAGCCGGTGTAGTTTGCCCAGCTCCCGCCCCACCTGCTGGAAGACACGTTCCGTGTCGGCGGTGGGCAGGTCGAGACGCGCGAGATCGACTCCCTGCGTTCGGGTGAGCACCATGTAGGGCACGTCCACCACCGAACAGGTGTCATCGAAGGCGATGACTTCCGAAGTGCGCACGCCCGCGCGCAAGGCGGCGGGGATGACCGCGGCCTCCTTGACCAAGTCCGGGAGGTACCGCTCGGTCCGTGGGATGCGCAGGACCAGGTCGTCGCCGAGAAGGAAGGCATGGTTGGCCGCCCCTGGGGGAAGGGGCCGTACCTGTTCGGCGATGGTCCCGTGCCGGCCGGCGATGGCGGCCAGCGTTTCCTCGCTCGTCTCGTACTCCACCATGGTCGAGCATGCTGGCACGGACGGCGCGGGGTGCGCGGGCCTGTCGGGGATTGCCGCTAGTGGCCGATCTTGTCCAGCTCGGCGAGCTCCTCGTCGGAGAGGGGGACTCCCGCGCCGGCGACGTTCTCGCGCAGGTGCGCCGGCGAGGAGGTGCCAGGGATCAGCAGGATGTTCGGCGACCGCCGCAGCAACCAGGCCAGGGCGACAGCCATCGGCGACGTGTCCAACCGGGTGGCTACGGTCGAGAGCGCCGAGGACTGCAGTGGGCTGAAGCCGCCGAGGGGGAAGAAGGGCACGTAGGCGATGCCCTCCTTGGCGAGGGTGTCGATCAGCTCGTCGTCCTGGCGGTAGGCGAGGTTGTACATGTTCTGCACGCACACGATCGGCGCGATCGCCTGTGCCTCGGCGACCTGTTCGGCGATCGCGTTGCTCACTCCGAGGTGCCGGATCAGGCCTTGCCGCTGGAGTTCGACGAGCGTCTCGAACGGCTCGGCGAGCGAGCCGGGCTGGGGTCCTTCGGCGTTGCCGAGCCGGAGGTTGACCAGGTCGAGCGCCTCGAGGCCGAGGCTCTCCAGGTTCTCGTGGACGGAGCGGCGCAGCTCGTCGGGCTTTCGGGCCGGGGGCCAGCCGCCCTGCCGGTCCCGGATCGCGCCGACCTTGGTCACGATGTGCAGCGAGTCGAGGTACGGGTGCAGCGCTTCGCGGATCAGCTGGTTGGTGACGCGCGGACCGTAGGCGTCACTGGTGTCGATATGGGTGATGCCGAGGCCGACGACCTCGCGGAGGACGGCGAGCGCGCTGTGGCGGTCGGCGGGCGGCCCCATGACGCCAGGGCCGGCGAGCCGCATAGCGCCGTAGCCGAACCGGGTGACGGTCAGGTCGCCCAGGGTCCAGGTGCCGCCGGGGAGTGAAGTGGAGAGCGTGCTCACGCCTCTGCCTTTCGTGTTGAGCTGGGTGGTGGGGCCTAACGGCGCCTTGTATAAATATGGGGAGGTAACTTCCCGATGGGAAGTAGGCACCTCAGAGTGCGTAAGTCGCCCACGGGTTGGAGGAGCGGTCGATGACGACGATGACGGCGGCCCAGAAGAAGGCACAGGCCAAGGCGGAATATGACGCCTTCGTGGCGGAATGTCCGAGCCGCAAGCTGCTCGACCGGATCTCCGACAAGTGGGTCACGCTGATCCTGGCCGCGCTGGGCAGCGACGGCTCGCATCAGTTCGGCGCCGACTGCGCCGGTGAGCCCAGGTCGATGCGCTACTCGGAGTTGTCCCGCCTGCTGGCCGGCGTCAGCCAGAAGATGCTCACGCAGACGCTGCGCTCCTTGGAGCGTGACGGTCTCATCACCCGCACCGTGACGCCGACCGTGCCCGTCACGGTCACCTACGAGCTGACCGACCTCGGGCTCTCCCTGCACCAATTGATGCGCGGCCTCAAGAGCTGGGCCGAGACGCACATGGACGATGTGCTCGCCAACCGCGCGACGTACGACACGCACGTCGCCTGAACCGGGACCGCGCCGTCAGGAACACTGCCGTCGGCAGTTCATCCGCGGCATGCTCCCCGGTGCCCTCAAGGGCTGAGACCGATGAAATCGGCCGGTTCGAACACCACTGGTGATCACTCCTGAGAGTGAAAGGCGCTATCCGTCGTGGGAGGGATGCGCCGGGCGGCTTGGATCCCGATACTGGGCGAGATGCCCGGACTTATTGAGCGGCTGCGCACCTGGTTGACGGACGTGCCGCCACGAGTGGTCGACATCGCGATCACGGTCGCCGTGTCGGCGGCCACCGTCGGTCCCGCGCTCGTCCCCTCCGCACAGCCGTGGTGGGTCGTCGCGCTGGCCGTGCTGGCCTCGGTGCCTGTGCTGTGGCGGCGCAGGGCACCGCTCGTGGTGACCTGCGTGGTCGGGCTGGCGATGACGGCGCTGGTGATGTGGGAGAAGCCGATGCTGCCGTACGGGCCGCTGGTGGGTACTTACACCATCGCCGCTCTGAGCCCGCCGCTGCTGCGGCTGGCGGCCGTTCCGGTCATCGGCGCGGGGGTGTACGTCTCGCTCGCCCTGCCGCACGAAGGACTGGACTCCTATCGCGTGGTGGGTACGGCGTTCGTCGCCGCGTACGCGCTGGGCACCAGCACCCGTGCCCGCCGCGCCCGGGCCGCCGAGCTGGCCGAACGGGCGCTGCGGCTGGAGCGGGAGCGGGCCATCGCCGCGGCTCACGAGCGGGCGCGCATCGCCCGGGACATGCATGACATCCTCACGCACTCGGTCGGCCTCATCGTCGTCCAGGCCGAGGCCGGGCCGCTGATGCTCCAGGCCGATCCGGTACGCGCGCGGGCCGCCTTCGACGCGATCGCCGACACCGGCCGGGGCGCGATCGCCCAGCTGCGGACCCTGCTCGGCACGATGCGCTCGGGCCAGCCCGGTAGCCGGGAGCCGCAACCCGGGCTCGCGGCCCTGCCGGAGCTTCTCGAGCAGACCGGCCGTTCCGGGCTGCGGGTGACCTTGACCAGCGACGGCGTGCCGCGCTCGATCCCCGTCGAGGTCGACGTCGCGGCGTACCGGATCGTGCAGGAGGCGCTGACGAACGTGCTGCGCCACGCGGACGCGCGCTCCGCGCGGGTGCGGCTGCGCTGGACGCCGGGCGCTCTGGCGGTCGAAGTGGCCGACGACGGCAAGGGCACGGACGGCAAGGGCACGGACGGCGAGGGGGCCGGCGGCGAGGGGCATGGCCTGATCGGAATGCGCGAGCGGGCCGCCGCCTGCGGGGGGACGCTGCGCGCCGGTCGGGGGGAGAAAGGCTTCGTCGTGGCGGCCTCGCTCCCGGTTGGATAGGCGTATGCACCGCGTTCTCGTGGCCGACGATCAGGATCTGTTCCGCGCCGGCTTCGCCATGATCCTTGACGCCCAGGCCGACATCACCGTCGTCGGCGAGGCGGCCGACGGCGCGCAGGCCATTCGAGCAGCCACCGAGCTGCGCCCGGACGTCGTGCTGATGGACGTCCGGATGCCCGGCATGGGCGGCATCGAGGCGACCGAGCGGATCTGCGCGACGACCTCCGCCAAGGTGCTGATACTGACCATGTTCGATCTGGACGAGTACGTCTACGACGCGCTACGCGCGGGGGCCAGCGGGTTCCTGCTGAAGGACATCCGTCGCGACGAACTGGCCGCGGCGGTGCGCGTGGTGGCGGCGGGCGAGTCGCTGCTGGCGCCCACGGTGACCAGACGCCTGATCGAGGATCTGGTCCTGCGGCCGGGCCATGGGGTGGCGCCCCGGCTGGCCGCCCGCCTCACCGAGCTGACCAGCCGTGAGGCCGAGACGCTGCGACTGGTGGCCCGGGGGCTGTCCAACGCGGAGATCGCCGGCCAGCTGGTCGTCAGCGAGTACACCGTCAAGAGCCACGTCAGCAGGATCCTGACGAAACTGGGGCTGCGCGATCGGGTGCAGGCGGTCGTGTTCGCCTACGAGTCGGGACTCATCGTCGCCGGCGACGCCTGAGCCGTCCGTGAGAGGGAGTGCGGAGTTCACTCTCGCCGCCGATGTGGGCGCGGGGCGCCGGTGTGGAGTATCGAGGCGGTTTCCCTGGCGAAGGAGTCTGCTCGATGAGATCACAACGATGGTGGTTGATCGCCGCGGCGGTGCTGTCGGCCACGCTGTTCTTGTTCGGTACCGGCTTGCGGCCGGTGCCATGGTGTACGTGGATCGCGCCGATCCCGATCCTTGTCGTGGCGCCGCGCTGCTCAGCGCGTGCGGCGTTGGCCGTCGCGTCCCTCGCATGGCTCGGCGGCCAGACCCCCATGTGGGGATATTTCCTGAACACGGTGCAGATCCCGCCGATGTTGGTCGTGCTCCTGCTCGTCGGCTCGGCGCTGCTGTTCGGTCTGGTGGTGATCGCCTACCGGGGTCTGACGCTAGGCGGACACCCCCTGATGGCCGTCGGCGTCGTCCCGGCCGCGTGGGTCGTCATCGAGTACGCGCTGTCGCTGATCACCCCGAACGGCGCCTGGTGGAGCCTGGCCTATACCCAGGCCGACGTCCTTCCCGTCATCCAGATCGCCTCGGCCACCGGGCCATGGGGCGTGACGTTCGTGCTGATGGGTCTCGCGGCCACGGCCGCCGTCCTGCTGCGGCCCGGTGCGGTCGGCCGGGTGCGGGTCGCCGTGGTCGCCGCGACGGTCGCGGCCCTGGTGACGGGCTACGGGTGGTGGCAGCTACGACCGGCCGAGGCCGGGGCGGCGGTCAAGGTGGCGCTGCTGGCCACCGACCGGTCGATCGACCCGGTGGCGCTGACCGATCCCGAAGGGCGCGACCTGCTGGCCGGATACGTGAGCCGCATCCCGGCCCTGGCCGAGCGCGGGACCGACGTCGTCGTCCTTCCCGAGAAGACGTTCCGGGTGGATGACGCGGACCTGCCGTCGCTCGCCGGACCGCTGTCCCGGCTCGCCTCCCGCCACCGCGTCGACATCGTCGCGGGGCTGATCCTCGTGAGGGACGGGCGCGAGTACAACGCGGCCATCGACTTCCCCGCCGATGGCGGACGGCCCGTCGAGTACGTCAAACGCCACCTCGTCCCCGGGCTGGAGAGCGATTTCGAGGCCGGTCAGGCGCAGGCGTTCGTGCCCGGATCCGGCCGGCGATGGGCGATCGCGATCTGCTTCGACCTCGACTTCCCCGACCTGGTCCGCGACTATCGGCGCGCCGGGGCGAGCGCGCTGTTCGTACCCGCCTGGGACTTCGATGACGACGCGTGGCTGCACAGCCGGATGGCGATCACGCGCGGCATCGAGAACGGGCTCGCGGTGGCACGGGCGGCCCGGCAGGGCGCGTTGACCGTGAGCGACCCGCACGGCCGCCTCCTGGCCGAGGCGCGCACCACCGGCACGTCCTTCGTGTCGGTGACCGCGGACCTGCCGGATCGTGCGGTGCCGACTCTGTACACCAGGCTCGGCGACTGGTTCGCGTGGATCTGCGCCCTCCTGCTGGTCGCGATATTCGCCTCCCGGGCATTCCTGCGCCCCTCCCCCGCTCCTGTATCTTCGGGGCATGCCCACCGACCTGTCAGCACGGATGGGCGATGATCTGTCGCGTTCCCACCGAGGTCTCCTGACCGAGCGCATCGCGCGTCAGCTCGAGCACGACATCCGCGCCGGGGAGATCCAGGCGGGATCCAAGCTCCCTTCTGAGCGTGAGCTCGCCGCCCAGTTCGGAGCGAGCCGAAACGTCGTGCGTGAGGTGCTGCGGCGGCTGGAAGCGCAGCACCTGATCGAGGTCGCTCCCGGTCGAGGGTCGTTCGTCCGGGAGCAGTCGTCCGTACCGGCCCGCAGCTACGACGCTCTTTACCGGGCCGAACGGCCGACGGTCCGGCAGCTCATCGAGGCCCGCATCTCGCTCGAGGTGGAGATCATCGGGCTGGCCACCGAGCGGGCCACCGACGACCAGCTCGCCGCGATGCGGCAGGCCAACGACGCGCTGCTCAAGGCCGATGATGTCGTCGACAAGGCCTACGCCGACCTCGACTTCCACGACGCGATCGCGCAGGCGAGCGGCAATCCGGTGCTGCGGATCATGCTGTCGTCGATCAGCGGCATGATGTTCGAGATGATGCTCCGCTCGCATTCCGACCCGGCCATCGGCGAGCCGGGTGTGCCCCACCACCCCGAGATCTTCGAGGCGATCGAGGCCAGGGATGTCGAACGGGCCCGGCGCTACATGCGCGAGCACCTCACTCTGGGGTTGCGCACCTACGGCAAGGATCTCGACCTCAGCGTGAACGTGATGGCCAGGCAGCACATCGAGACGCTGCTGAGTCAGGCGAAGGGCCGCGGCTAGTCACTTACCCGCACAGTCCAGGGTTGGCCATGATGAGGTCGGCCTGTTATGGTCCAACTGGTCATACCAGTTGGACCAAGGGAACTCGGGGGACGCGCCGAGCAGAAAGCCGATCATGAGCATGTCCAACATCGACCACCACCTCAGCCGCCTCCGTCTTCCCCCACGCCTACACCTTCACCGACGGACACCTGCATCCGGGACAGGCCGCCACGGCATCCGCTCAGTCGCCCGCGGGCAGGACGGGGTCGAGGTGGAACATCCCGGTGATGAGCTCGCCCGGTCTGTCGGCGGCCCTGACCCGGCCGGCGACCGCGGCGAGGACATCCCTGGCCGTGATCAGCCCGATCAGCCCCTCCTCCGAAACCACGGGGAGCGCGTCGCATCCGGCGTCGAGCATCACGGCCGCCACCTCTGGCAGCGAGGTGTCCGGCTGGACGCGCGGCCGGCGCCTGCCGTCCAGCAGCCCGCGCACCTGGCGCCTGGACTGCTCCTCCAGCCCGCCCGACCAGGACGCGGCCACGTCCTCGCGGGTGAGCACGCCCAGCACGTGCCCGTTCTCAACGACCGGCAGGTGATGGACCTCGCCCCGGCGCATCATCTCCCAGGCCATCAGTGGCGACTCCTCGGGCCTGATCGCCACCAGGATCCTGCTCATCGCCTGCTTCGCCGTCAGCAGCTCGATGTTCATCATGCGTCTCCTTCGCGAGGCTTCCTGCCACCTCCAGCCTCGCGAAACAAGCCCGCCGGCACCCGGGGACGAAGTCCTCGATATAGGTGCCTTTGGTCCCGAATCAGCCCCCGACCGGCCAACGCCCATCTCCGTTACCAGAGGTGGGCGTTCGGTCGCGGGCTACGTCAGCCAGGCGGTACGCCGGACGATGGGCAGGTCGCCCAGCCCGAGCGTGGCTCCGGCGTCGGCCAGGACGACGGCGTAGATGAGGTGTTCGTCCATGAAGGGGTTGTTGGCCAGCGGCAGTTCGGCGGCCCACATCAGGACCAGCATGAGCGTGCCGGTGACCGCGGCGATCCGGGTGCCGACGCCCAGGGAGGAAGCCGGCCGTCGGGCTGCCGCCCGAGATCTTGGTCCCCGCGGCCCAACAGCAGCGACTCTCCATCGGACCCGCTCGCGGAGCGTCGCCATAGGGCCGGAAGTCCGTCGGACAGGATCCGAACGACTCTGTTTGCCCAGATGAGGAGTGCGTAGCGTCGGGGGCATCGCAAGCCGGGGACGAGCCGGGCGCGCCCACCGTGCACGGGCTCGGACTGGTCAAGGACGCGCCGTTCGTCCAGGAGATCACCGAGCATGGGGTGGCCGACCGGACGACAACAAGGTCAGAGAGGAAGACATGGTGGTCCGCGCACCCTCTGGGTTGTCGTCCGTGGAGGCGGCAGTGCGTCTGGAGCGGGATGGGGCCAACCTGCTCCCGCAGAAGCCGCCCGTTCCGTTGTGGCGGCGGGTGCTCGCCCAGCTTCGCGATCCGCTGATCGTCGTCCTGCTCGTGGCGGCGGCGTTGACCATCGTTACCGGCGACTGGACCGACACGGCCGTCATCCTGCTCGTGGTCGTGGTCAACACCTCCGTCGGGGTCGCGCAGGAGGTCCGCGCCGACCGGGCCATCACGGCGTTGTCACAGCTCACGGCCCCGGAGGCCCGGGTGATCCGCGACGGATCCCAGGTACGGGTTCCGGCGGCCGATGTCGTCGTGGAAGATCTGCTGGTGCTGGCCGAAGGCGACATCGTCGTGGCCGACGCCACGGTGGTGGAGTCGGCGGCCTTGCTCATCGACGAGTCGTCCTTGACCGGTGAGTCGGTGCCGGTGGACAAGGCCGACGGAGATCCGGTCTCCTCGGGCACCGTCGTGGTGCGAGGGCGTGGCCGGGCGGTGGTCACGGCCGTCGGGGCGGCCAGCGCGAGCGGCCGCATCGCCTCCATGATGGTAAAGGGAGCCGCTCTGACGCCGTTGCAGCAGCGGCTGATGGGGGTGGGCCGCCTGCTGGCCGGTGTCACGGTGTTGCTGTCCGCGGTGGTGCTGGCTTTGGGGCTGGTCCGTGGGCAACCGGTCGAGCTGATGGTGGTGACCGCGATCAGTCTGGTGGTCGCGGCGGTGCCCGAGTCGCTGCCCGCCGTCGTGACCTTGAGCCTGGCCTTGGGAGCTCGCCGGATGGCCGCGCGCGACGCGCTCGTACGCAGGCTGCCCGCCGTGGAGACGCTGGGCTCGGTGACGGTGCTCGCCACCGACAAGACCGGGACTCTCACCGAGGGCCGGATGGTCACCCGGCACCTCTGGACCCCCACGGGGGAGGCCACGATCACCGGCTCCGGGTACGCGCCCGACGGCGAGGTCGTAAGCGACTCCCTCGACACGGTGAGCCTCATCGATCTGCTGACGGCGACCGTACTGTGCAATGACGCGCGGTTGTCGCCGCCGCAGGACGTCGGCGAGGAGTGGACGGCGCTGGGCGACCCGACGGAGGCGGCCTTGCTCGCCGCCGCCGCCAAGCTCGGCCTGGACCGCGGGGAACTGCAGGGGCGCTTCCCGCGCGTCGCCGAGCGTCCCTTCGACAGTGAACGCAAGCGGATGAGCACCGTGCACCGCCTGCCCGGCGGAGGCGGCCGGGTGATCTGCAAGGGAGCACCCGAAGCGCTGCTCCACGCGCCTGTCCTGACCGACGATCCCGCGCTGCTGGCCCGCGCGGCCGAGCGCGCCGAGCAGCTCGCCCAGGCCGGATACCGGGTCATGGCGGTGGCGAGCACCGATCTGAGCGCTGTCCCGGACACAGCGCGGGAGAGCGGACTGTCGTTGCTCGGGCTGGTCGCCATCCTGGATCCGCCGCGTCCCGCCGCGGCCGCCGCGATCGCCGCCTGCAAGCAGGCCGGAATCAGACCGCTCCTCATCACCGGCGATCACCCTGGGACCGCCCGAGCCGTCGCCACCGAGCTGGGCATCATCGCCGCCGGCGACCCGGTCGTGGACTGCCGGGACCCCGGAGCGTCCGATCAGGCCGGGGCCGGAGTGTACGCCCGCGCCACCCCCGGGCAGAAGCTCGAGATCATCCAGGGTCTGCGGGATCGCGGCGAGACCCTCGCCATGACCGGTGACGGCGTCAACGACGGACCGGCGCTACGACGCGCCGACATCGGCGTGGCCATGGGCAAACGCGGCACCGAGGTCGCCCGCCAAGCCGCCGACCTCGTGCTCGCCGACGACAACCTGGACACCGTTGTCGCGGCTGTCGAGGAGGGCCGCCGGGTCTACGCCAACATTCGCCGGTTCCTGGTCTACGCCCTCTCGGGCGGAGCCGCCGAGATCGCGGTGATGCTGCTGGGGCCGTTCGCCGGCCTCGCGCTCCCCCTGCTTCCCGCCCAGATCCTGTGGATCAACCTGCTCACGCACGGACTGCCGGGCGTGGCTCTCGGTGGCGAGCCGGCCCTGCCCGGAGCCATGACCACCCCGCCACGGCCGCCCGCCCAGAGCATCCTGGGCGCCGGACTGTGGCAGCGGGTGATCCGGATCGCCGTCGTCCTGACCGCCGTCACCCTGGGCGTCGCCGTCTGGGCCCACCAGACAGGACGCCCGTGGCAGAGCATGGCCTTCTTCGCCCTCGGCGCCACCCAGCTCGGCGTCGCGCTCGGTTCCCGCACCAGGCCCGGCTCGCTGGCCAACCCCATGCTGCTGCTCGCCGTCGCCGGCGCGTTCGTCCTGCAGCTCGCGGGCCTGTACGTGCCGCCGCTGCGCGAGCTGCTCGGCACCGAACCGCTGCCCCTGGGCGACCTGTTGATCGTCACCGCGCTGTCCACCCTCGGCTACGCCGCCGTCCGGCTTGATCGGATCCTGCACCCATCCCGCCGGCGCGCCACCTGATCATCACGTCCGATGGGCGGGCGAGGGCAAGCGAGACAGGGCCAAGAGTTTCATCGCCGATGGGTCTCTTCTCATCGGCTGGGGGAAATGCCGCATGGACAGAGAGATTCCAGGAGGCGGTGGTGAGCGATCGATACGCTGGTCGGCCCATTCTGGTCGGCTACGACGATTCGCCTGAGACCCATGAGGCGCTGCGCTGGGCGGTCGAAGAGGCGCGGCTGCGCGGGCTCCCCGTACTGGTCTGCCATGCTCTGCACTGGCCCTATGTGCTCAGGCCCGTCGCACAGGAGGTCCTCGCGCAGATCGAGCAGGTCGCCCTCGGCGTCGTGGACGATGGCGTCCGCCGGGCCCGCGCCCTGGCTCCGGACGTGGATGCCCAGCCGCTGCTGGGGAGAGGTACGCCTTCGGCCGTGCTCCTGGAGGCCACCCGCGAAGCGGAGATGACCGTGCTCGGCACTCGCGGGCGGGGCGGGTTCGATGGCCTGCAAGTGGGGTCGGCCGCGGTACAGGTGCCCGCGCACAGTGTCAGGCCGGTCGTCATCGTCCGGCCCCTCCCGCAGCCGAGCGGCCAGGACGTCCGGGTCGTGGTCGGCATCGACGGCTCGCCGGCGAGCCTGGCGGCCTTCGACTTCGCTCTGGACGAGGCCGCGCTGCGCGGCGGCACCGTGACGGCCCTGTGCTGCTGGGGAGAATGCCGATCATCGACGTGGCAGGAGCCGCTTCCCTTCGTGGACTCGCACGCGCTGCGCAAGGGAGCGGAGGCCCGCTTCCGGGAGGTCGCCGCCCAGCTGGCTCGCCGGCACCCCGATGTGCCGGTCAGGACGGACTTCGTGACCGAGCGGCCCCAGCGCGCGCTGATCGACTCGGCCAAGGACGCCACGCTTCTCGTGCTCGGCACCCGGGGGAACGAGTCACCCGCCTGCCTGCTGCTGGGACCGGTCACCCAGACCGCGCTGCTCGAAGCCTGGTGCCCGGTCGCGGTGATCCCCACCGCCAATCTGAGACCGCTGTTCCCACCGGGATGAACCGCCACGGTGTGCCGCGACCCCGGCTCTCATGCCAGCACGTCGGACAGTGGCCGGCGGACCGATTCCTTGTCGTCGAAGGTGATCCCGAGCCGCATGATCATCTGTGGGTACTCCTGCGAGCACAGCTCCTGCCTGAGGAACTCGCGCAGGTGGTA
>NZ_JBEZDM010000051.1:0-61841 GCF_040648335.1 Nonomuraea sp. NPDC049158 | reverse complement strand
CTCGGTGACGTGGGAGGTGCTGAAGGTGCAGCCCTCGCACTGCTGCGCGGCGGGCCGACCGGGGTGCCACATGTGGAAGTAGGCGATCAGCTGGGCTCCGCCGCGAGGGCGGCGGCCAGACGCGGGCGGATCGCGAGCTCGCGGACTATGGAGGTCAACGCGGCAGCGGGTACGCCGTGCCCACCGACCAGAACGCTCCACAGGGTGGTCACCACCGACTTGTCGCTCATCGCCGCGGTGATAGCTGAGCCCTCGGTCGTCGCTGGGCGCTCGGTCATCGCCGGATGGGAGCCGTGCAGGGTCCCGAGCAGGACGTCGAGGAGGTCCTGATGCTGTCGCCGGGCGGGCTCGGCGCGTCTGGCGGAGACCAGCCGGGTCAGCGTCTCGACCGTGCGGCGGTGGACGCGGAAGAACCGGCGGTTGCGCGGCGAGGGTATCCACGCGGGAAGCTGGAAGCCGGCGTTCTCGAACGGGAGCAACGCCGCGTGGTTGGCCGCGAGCAACTCGGGGATGCCCGCCGCGTCCTCGCCCAGGCAGAGATCGGCCGCGACCTGCCCGGCGAAGTCGAGCATGACCGGCAGCACGTCGACAGTACGGCCCGCCGTCGCGTCGAGTACGGCGTCCAGGATCGCGACGATCCGGCGGTCCAGGCCCGCGACCGCGTCATCGCCCAGAGCGGGGCGCACCACGCGGCGCGCCCCCATCCACGGGTTGATCATCTCGCCGGCGCCGTGCAGCGCCGACGAGCCGGCGAACGGTGCCAACTCCGTGACGTAGTCGCGGTTGGTGGCGGTCAGAACCTGGTGGGTGAGCCGCGGGTCGATGGTGAAGACGACCCGGTCGTCGAAGGAGAACACGTCGCCGTAGTCACGATGATGGCGACGGAGAAAAGAGATGCGGTCCCTGTCGTAGTCGACCACATTGCCCATCAGCCAGTGACCGCGAGGCCCTGGTGGGCGTGCCGTGTCCAACTGGCTGGGCTTACTTACTTACCGTGGTGGTACGGCCAGTAGACGTATCTACCGCTGACTCGAGCCTTGCCGACGAGGCGGGCAGCCACATGACGTAACAGTCGCACGGCGCTGTCTCACCATCCTTCCTGATCGAGCGGGATAATGTGACTATGAATCATGTTTTCCACCCGGTCAATCCCTGATCGGCGTCCACGAACGCGCGCCAGGTATCCGTTGTCGCTGCGGGTAGATCATCCGTTTCCCGCCAAATGTCCTAGGGATGATCAAGAATGGCGCCATGGGATGGATCGGGATCGCGACGGGCCACGAGCTCACCGTCGAGGGGACGCGGCGGCCGGTGCTCGCCTGCCGGACGGCCGCGGGCGGCGTGCTGGCCAAGGTGCCCGCCAACGTCAGGAAGGATCCGATCGCGGTACGGCTCGCCGCCCTCTGCGACCGGCTCGGCGAGCACGCGCGGGCGGTGCACGACCAGGTCGAGTCCTGGATGGTGCGGTCGCTGCCCATCTCGGCCGCGGTGTTCGCGGCCGTGTGGGACGATCCGGTGTGGCGCGAGACGCTCACCGACCTGATCATCGCCCCGATCGTCGGCGGCACGCCCGACCTCGCCCGCCGCACGCTCCTGCGCGAGGGCGCGTGGACGGGCGCGGACGCCTTCGCGATCCCGCATCCGCTGCTGCTCGGCGACGAGCTGCCCATCTGGCGAGGACGGAACCTCACGCAGGTTGTTGAGCAGGTACGCCGCGAGGTGTGGACGCGCCCCGCGAGTATGGACCGTACGTTCGGCTTGGTCGACACGTTCGGATACATGAGCGCCCACTACGAGAGCGGCGCCGCGTTCGAGCGCCGCGTGCACGAGCTGGGCGGGCGTATCAGGGGGGACAGGGCACGGTTCACCGTGCACGCGCCCGAGCCGCTCGGCATCGAGATCGACCTGCACTGGAGCGGGCCGATGAGCCCGGCCTACATGTCGGGGCTGAGCTTCGCCGCGGGCGGCCGGGAGATCGGCGACATCGCCTGGTCCGAGGGCGTCCGCATTCTCATGGCTCTGTACGCGGACCGCACCGTGGACGAGACGGAGCCGGTGGTGGAGGCAGCCGAGGCGTACGCGCACTACTGTGACGCCCACCATGGCGAGCCCGGCACCGTGGTGCCCTCCGGCATCGTCGACCCGACGCGCGACGTGCTGCTGCGTGCCGGGGCGGTGCTGCCGGGCCCGCCCGCCGGCTCCGGCGAGGACAGGTGCGTCGCCGTCCGCTACGAGCACTCCGTCCTGGACGAGCCGGTCGTCGAACTCGTCCGGCGCGCGGCCGTCGACGGCGACAAGGCCGAGAAGTCGCTGTACGACCTGGACCCGGTGGCGGAGACCGGCGTCGGCACCGTGCACGCGGGCCCGCTCGGCTTCCTCGCGTCCGCCCTGCACCGGTATCCGGCGCACCGCGCCCGCATCCTGACCGCGCACACCGACCTGCGGGCCGCCCGCGGCCTGGCCGCGCGCAAGCCCGGCCTCGCGCGCACCGCGCTCACCCGTACCGGCGACGACCTGGAGACGCACGCGCGCGAGCTGCTGCCGCCGTTCTACGAGGAGTGCGCGCGGATCCTGGCCGCCGCGGGCAGCGCCCGGTTCGCCGCCGCCTTCTTCGAGAAGGCCCGCGCCGCCGAGGACGCGCACGCGCTGCCGGTCGACGAGGCCGCGCTCGTCGCGGCGCACCTCGCCGCGGGAGCGGACGCCGCCGGAACGGCCACGCTCAAGAAGCATGGCAAGCGGCTCGCCGCCCGCCATCCCGCCCCCGGCGCGTACCGCTGGCACCGCGGCCTGCTCACCGAGTGGTGCGAGGAAGTCCCGGACGGCGCGGACGGCGCGCTGGCCCTGGCCGATGGCTGGGCGGCGCTGGCGAAGGCCGCCGGGCACGCGCTCGGCGGGCCCGAGGACGAACGCGCCCTACGGGCCCTGCTGGAGAGCGGCTGCATGGAGTCGGCACCGCCGGCCCTCTGGACGTTCGTGCTCCCGTTGCTCGGCCCGATGGCGCAGGCGGACGCGGGCATCGGCCGCACGCTCCTCGGCATCCTGCCGCTGCCCGCCAAGGACACCCCCACGGCGAAGAGCGCGGCGGTGTCGCTCCTGCTCGGCAATCTCGCGGGCGCGGGCCTTTCCGCCCCGTTCAGCATGGTGCCCGGGGCGGTGGTGAAGGATTGGCTCGGCCGCTTCCTGAAGCTGTACGCGGGGCTCGCACTCCCGGTCGCCGGTCTCGGCGACCTCCTGCACGACGCCGGTACGCGGCTGCGCGCGGCGGGCCTCACCTGCGACGACCATGAGGCGGTACTGGGAGTGGACGAGGACGAGGTCAACCGCTGGGAGGAGACCGCCGCCGACCTCCCGCTCCTCGATCTCCTCCTGGACCGCGGCGTCCCGCTCGCGCGGCCCCGGCTGCTGCACACGTTCAAGCTGTACGACCGGCTCGCCTGCGGAGCGGGCACCGACCTGGCAGCCGTCGCCGCCGACCCGGACTGGGCTCCGCTGCTGCGCGACGCGATCGTGGGCAACGTGACCAACCAGCTCAACGTCACCGAGCCCGCCGTCCCGAAGCAGACCGCCCCCGAGACCGTACGGGCCCTGACCGCGACACCGGGAACGGCGCGGATCGTCGCCGCGATCCTGGCCGAGCATGCCGAGCGGGTTCCCGGTCAAGGGCTTCCGGACGCGCACGCCGCCCTGTGCGACGCCGAACGGTTCACCATCGCCGGAGTCCCCGGCCCCCTCCTGGACAGCGTCCGGACGATCGCGACCGGGACGGACCCGGCCCGGGCCCTCGCCGCCACGCTGAGCGGCGGCGTCCTCGACGAACTGGAGTTGCCCGCCTTCGTCCCCGGCCACGTCTACACCATCACCGACTACCTGGAGGAGAGCGGCACCGATCTGCTCCTGATCGAGTCCGGCCGGCTCTGGGAGCACAAGTTCCGCGCCTCCCTCGTCACACCGGATGGGGTCGGCTCATCACACGGTTTCGGAACGTACGAGGACATCTCCCACCGGTCCCACGAACGGACCGAGGCGCGCGACCTGTTCGACCGCTGCCTGATCGCCGTGAACGGCCGGGTGACCGTACTGGACCACGGCGGCCCGCACTGCCCGCACGGCAGCGCGCACCCCGCCGCCCGCCGTGTCGTACCGGCCGACGGCGAACGAGTCGTCTTCCCCGGTGGCGCCGAGGCCACCGTGTGGCGCGGCCAGGGCCGGATCATCGAGCTGCGGGACCCGGCCGGGCGGACCATCGGCCGCTACGTCCGCGGCTGGAGCAGGGTGCCCGAGCACGACGGCGCCGAGAACATCAGCACGGTCGAGCACCACCGCTACGCGTCCGGGACCCGCCTGGTCGCGCCGCCCGGCCGGTGGTCGGCGATGCGGCCGCGCGATCCCGAAGGATCCAGGGCGCTGCGCGCCGTCGACGAGAAGCAGGCGCAGGCCCTGATCGACGTCGCGGACGCCGCGCTCGCCGCCGACCTCATGCGGGTGCTGGACCCCGAGAGCAGGTACTCGGAGAAGGCCGCCGCCCGCGACGAGCTGGCGGGACGGCTCCGCCCGCTCCTGCCGGAGATCACCGACGAGTCGCTCTTGAGGGGCGTCACGTTCCTGGTGTGGACGGCCGTCGAATGCCGCGAGCGCGCGTTCGCCCTGCTGGAACGCCTGGCGCTGACCCCGCCGCCCCATCTGCGCCCGGCGCCCGCCTCCGTGGCACCCGCTGTCCAGTCCGAGAAGTCCCCCGAGCCGGACGATCCGGGGCCTGAGTCCGCGTACGAGAGGATCGTCCACTTCGCCCGTGCCGCCGTCGATGTGCCGTACGACAAAAAGATCGCGCTATTCGACGCCTCCGCCGTCGAGGGGGTCGAGAACACGCTGGGCCGCCTCGGCGCCGCCGTCCTGAAGGCCGCGTGGGGCGACGGCGGCGGGCGCGCGCACCTTCTGGAACTGGCCGCCGTCCCCGAACTCCTCCGTACCGACGGCACCTGGCACGTCGCCCGGCTGCGCCCGGAGTACGACCTCGGGCAGATCCGCTCGGGCCACGGCCCCATCGCGGCCGCCGCCGTCGCCGACTACGAGCAGGTGGGGCACGGGTACGCGGTCACGGCGCTCCTCCACACCCCGGACGGCCCCGACCCGCTCCTGTTCACCCGCAATCGCGTCGTCGAGCTGCGGACCTGCCGGGGCTGGGGCGACCCGGACCGGTTGCGGCGGGCGCTCGACCTGATCGCCGAGAACGGCCCGCCGCCCGTGGACCGGGAGGCGACCGTACGGGCGTTCGCCGAGGCCACCGGCCTGTCACCGGCCCAGTGCCTGATCCTGCTGTCCACCTCGGCCCGCACGCTCTCCTGGCCGGACGGCTGGGCGCGGGGCCGCGTCGCCGCCTTCGGCGAGGGCGACGCCGCCCGCGCCCGTGAACTCGACCTGACCGAGATCGAACTGCGCATCGCCGCGCTCTCCCTGGAGGCGCTCACCACCACCGACGAGGCCGTCGAAGTCGTCGAGCTGCTCATGGCCGACGATCCCGCCGACCTCTGGCGTACGGGCCCCGACCTGGACCGGGCGGTCGCATACTGGACGGAACGCCACCCGAGGCTCACCCCGCTCACCACCGAGCAGTGGGTCACCCTCGCCTCCGGCGCCGAGGACGCCCTGGAGGCGGTGATCGCCCTGCTCGGCGAGCGTCCGTCCGTACCGCCGCTGGGTCACATCGCCCGCGCTGCGAGGCTCCTGGCCGACCGCCTGCCCAAGGACCACCCCGCCCGTACGACCGCCGCCGCCCGCCTGCGTGGCCTGCACGAACACGTCACCAGCCCGGACACGACCCTGCCCATCGCCGCCGGGGTCACCTCGGTCACCGCCCTGGAACGAGCCGCCGGAGCGACCGCGGCCCACCTCCCGGACAGCAGGCTCGCCATCGGCGAAGCCCTCACCCTGGAGCCCGCCGGGGACGGCTACCGGGTCCACCTCCGCCCGTCCCGCTGGTCCGACCTGGACGCGCTGGCCCCGGCCCTCCGCCGCGGCGGCGCCACCGATGCCGCCCTGGTCATGGAGGACCTGCGCTTCCTCCGTTCGTCCGAGCCACTGGAGGCCGCGGCCCGCGAACCCACTCCCTGACCGTGCTGAACGAAAGGAGGCCGGATGGCGCGCGAGTGATCACGCCATCCGGCCGGCCCTGTGCTCCGGGGTCAGGTCTTGTCGGCGCCGTTCTTGGGGTTGCCGAGGCGCACCCCTTGGCGGTAGATGAAGGCCCATCTCCTGCAGACAGGGCGGACAAGGATGAAGTAGGCGTTGCAGGTCCAGTTCTTGAGCGTGCTGTAGAAGACGTCGTCCACCTGGGACTTGCGGTACCTGTCGAGGTAGTACTTGTAGTGCTTGTAGGTGTTGCCGATCAGGCCGTACCCGTAGTCGTGCATGTCACAGGCGGGCCGGAAGTCGAAGCCGGCCGGCCGGTCGGGGGCGTTGGTGCAGTGGTCGAAGGTGATGCCGACGACATAACGCTTGCTGGGGAGCTTCTTCCACAGCGGCTTGTGCCAGCCATTGTGCGCGACCCAGGACGAACAGCCGGCCCGCTGGTAGTACAGCCACTTCCAGGCGTCGTTGCAGTACGACGGGTACGCCTGGGGGTTGGAGATGTCGCCGGGCAGGAAGTCGCCCGGGGACGGCTCGGTGGCGTTGGGGTCGTTGATGCCGGTCGCGCCTTGCATCGGGTCGCCGGGGGTGGGCTGGGCGGTGCCCGTGGCGGTCGCGGTGGGGGCGGCGGTGCCGTTGGCGAAGGCCAGTTGCCAGCTGCCGTCGGTGGGGGAGTCGATGGAGGTCAGGCGGCCGAGCTGGTCGTAGCCATAGGTGGAGGCGGGGGAACTGCTCAGGCCAGGGTCGGCCACGGTGCGCAGCAGACCGTTGGGGTCGTATCCGTACTGGGCCACGGTCTGCGGGGTGGACGAGCCGGAGGTGAGGGTGATGTCTTTGAGCCGGCCCGCGAAGTCGCCGAAGGAGGCGCTGGTGGCCGTGGTCGTGGTGGCGTAGTGGATGGTGAGGGTTTCCTCGGGGGTTTCGCCGCCGGCCGGTTCCTTGATGGTGCTGATGCGGCCCTGGGGGTCGTAGGTCACCGATGAGGTGCCGTAGGCGGTGTTGCCGGTGCTGGTCGCGCGCCAGGTGTCGGTGCCCTGGAGGCCGTCGATCTTGTTCCAGGTGTAGGTCAGGCTGAGGTCGGCGTTGCTCTGGGTAAAGGTGTCGTCGCCGGCCTCCGTGGCGCCCTTGTCCATCGCGATGGTTTCGGTGATGGAGGTACGCATCGCTCCGGCGGTGGCGTCCCACCGGGTCGTTTCGGTGATCTTGGAGCCGTCGGTGCTCTCGTACCGCTGGACGCCGCCGCCGTCGGGGAAGGAGATGCTGCTCTTGAGGTCGTAGCGGGCGGTGGTGCCGCCGTCGAGTTCGGTGACGACGATGGCGCCGTTCTGGGTCTCCAGTTTCCGGTCGACCATCCCGCCGAGGAACTCCGCCGTCCAGCCGGGCCCGAACACCGCCATCTCAGGGCGGGAGGCCAGGGCCGACTGCGGTCGGGCCAGGTCACCGCCTCCGGTGGCCACGCCGTGCGAGCGGCCGATCGCCCCGGCCGGCACGTCGGTGTCGCTGATCTTGAAGGTGTCGGTGTCGGTGAAGTACAGCCCCGGACCGACCTGCTGGACGTTGTCCGGGTCCGCCTCATTGGTGGCGCTGGTGGCGGTGGCGACGGCGGACGCCGTCGGGGAGAGCAGGGGGAGCAGCACTGCCGCGACGGCGACCGTGAATGTTAATCGACGCAACCGGTCCTCCTCATGAAGAGCGCGAATTGATCCCCTGGACGGTAAATGATGGAAAGTCGCTCAACAAGGGTCTGGACAGATGTTTGAGTCGATGTTCAAATCACGTACGAAGCCACGCCTGGAAGGCGGTTTCCGGTAAAGCGCTCCGGCGATCGGCAATATGCATAAACGCAGGTGGGGCTGCCTGTGTGGCGGAAATGTGGTGATTGTATGGCGCCTTCGCTGATAATGCTTTGTGTAATGTAAAACGGTAAGCCGCGCGCCTGTTCAAACAACGTAACGCGATTTCTACGGCTGAATCCGCAGGTCGGCGAAGACGGCCCGGTGGTCCGATCCGGGAACGTCGTACACGTGCACGTCGGCCGCCCCCGCACGGCTGTCCGTGAGCACGTGGTCGATGGTCACCAACGGCAGCACCCTGCGCACCGACCAGGTGGGCGCCAGACCATGCCCCGTGGAGGCCGCCGCGTCCGTATAGCCGGTGGCCAGCAGGCGCCGGAACACGGCATGGTCCACCGTGGCGTTGAAGTCGCCCGCCAGGATCCGTGGCGCGCCGGTGGCCGCGGGCGGCGGCAACGTGGCGACCCCGGCCTCCCACTCGGCCACCGTGGAGGGCACCGGCGCCACCGGATGCACGACCACGACCTCGACCGCCGCGCCGCCCGGCAACGCCACCTCCGCCACGGGCATGTGGTGCCCGACCGGTTGGAACAGTCCCGTCCGCTCGCGCAGGGGATGGCGTGCGTACAAGCCGCTGCCATCCGCCCCCCACATCTCCGGCTCGACCACCTGGTACGGCAGCAGCTTCGCCAGCCCGGCCGCTTCCAGCCGGTCACGTTCCGCCCAGGTCAGCTCCTGCAGGCTGAGCACGTCCACGTTCAGCCTGCGTACCAGATCGACGACCGGCTGGGCTTCCGCGCGCCCGCCGTTGAGGTTCGCGGTCAGCACGCGCAACGGCCGCCCCGCGGCGGAGACCGTACCGCCGACCGCTCGCGGCACCACGCACGCGGCGAGGCACAGGCACACCGCCAGCATGATCGCGATCGCGACCCTGTTCCGCGCGCTGATCACCACCCCCAGCACGACCAGTGACGCGACCGCGAAGTAGGGCGTGAAGGAGACCAGCGGCACCAGCAGGGCCCCGGCCTCCAGACCGCCCAGCCGCACGGCCGTTCCGGCCGCGAACAGCACCGCGACCCCCACGGCCGGCCACGTTCCTCGGTGTCGTCGCGGCGGCTGGGCCACCGGCGAAACGCCGGTCGTCTTGTCCATGAGCACAGCCACGAATGTAGGTGGCCATTCTTAAATTCAGATGATGACGGGGCGGCCCGTACTTCCTCTCTCCCGAAAGGAGGTCCCTTCCTAGGGGCCTCGCCATGACGGGCCGTTTTCGCCCGCTCCCTCGGAGGGGCTCTGCCGCCACGGACCGTCTTCGTCCCCTACCCCGGAGCCCGAACGACCGTCACCGGGATTGAGACGGTCACGTAGCGGGCCACCCAGGGAACCCCTTGTGTCGCCACATTAAATCGTCTGATTTCCGTCTTGGACGCATTTCTTTCGACATGATCGGAACATGAACGCATCGCTGCGGGCCGCGCTCGTAGGGGCAGTGGTCGGACTGGCCCAGTTCGTCCTCCTCTGTATGCGGGGAGACAACATAGGACTGCTCGACCTGCTGATGACGGTCGTCCTGTCCTCCGGCCTGGGGTTCTTCCTGTGCTGGTGGGGCAGGTTGCCGCGCTGGTGGGGGGTGGGCCTGGTGGGCCCGGCCGTCATCGTGGCGTTCCTCCTCGCCCAGCTCCCCCTCGTAGGCGCCACCGAGACCTTGGACTCGGGTGACTGGCAGATGGGCCTGTCCCTCATGGGCCTGGGCGCGACCGCCTACCTGGCCGCGGGCGGCCTGTCCATGCCGGTGCACCGGAGGTTCCGCGTCATGATGGTCGCGGGCGTCGCCGTGGCGTACCTGGCCGTGTGGTCGGCACAGGACGTGCTCGCCGACGCGGCGCGCGCCCACAGACTGGCCCGTTCCGGGGTTCCGCTCGTCGCGCCCACCCTGCCGGATTACCGGCTCCGGTCCCTGGAGGGCGTGGACGGGCGGCTGGAGCTCGGGTACGAGCGTGAGGACGGAATCTGGCAGGTGGATGTCACTGTGAAGCAGGTGAGCAGGGTTAGTCCCAAGCGCGCCTGCGAGCTTGCCGTGCCGTACGACGGTCTCCCGGAGCAGGCGGAGTGCCGGCAGGTGTCACCGGGCGCATGGCTCCTCCCCGGCGACTCCCAGAAGATCATCTTCTCATGGTACGGCGACGCGCTGGTGCGGATCGAGAGCCTGACGCTGGGCGAGAAAGAGCTCATTTCGGTGCTGCGCACGTTGCACTTCGTCGAAGCCGGGGAGCTGGCCAGGCTCCACGAGGACTGAACCCACCACTGCCGAGCTGAGCGGCGAAGACGGTGTCTGCCCGCTTCGTGGCACAGTCGTGAAGCCATTTCGGACCACCGGGCAATCAGAGGTGACCGCCTTTTCCGAAATCAGATGGAGAGCAGTGCGTGACACCATCACGGATGCCAACGGGGCACCTGGCATGAGCGTCTCCGCCCGTCCGGGCATCGACCTCGACCGGATCTTCGACGAGCATTTCGCCGAGATCCACCGCTACATCGCCCGGCGGCTTTCCACGGACGACGCCGACGACCTGGCCGCCGAGGTCTTCCTCGTCGCGGCCAAAGGTGGATACGAAGCCTCGCGGGGTGAGGCCAGGCCCTGGCTGTACGGCATCGCCACCAAACTCATCTCCAGGCACCGCCGTAGCGAGATCCGCCGATGGAAGGCGCTCAGCCGGACATCGGAACGCGAGGCGCAAAGCCACGAGGACGCCACGCTCACGCGAGTCGCGGCCGGCAAGCTCACTGGCAGGCTCGCGGGGGCGCTTGCCGGTCTGAACCGCGGAGACCGGGACGTGGTGCTGCTGGTGGCGCTGGGCGGGCTGGCGCACCGGGAGGTCGCCGCCGCCCTGGAGATTCCCTCCGGCACCGTCGCGTCCCGGCTCAACCGGGCACGTAAGCAACTTCGCACGGCACTAGGCGACACCAACCCGCTGAAGGAGGCGCACGATGGATGAGGTCACGCTGCTCGCCCAGGCCGTTCCGGATGTGCCGCCGCCGTCAGCCGAGACCGTGGCCAGGGCCCGCGCGCGACTGGCCGCCCGTCAGGCTCCGCTACGCGTGCTCCGCACGCGCCGGCACTGGGGCTGGACGCTGGGCGCCGCCGTCGCCACCACGGCGGTCGTCACGACAGTGGTCATGGTGGTGTCGAACCTGGTCGGCGGCTCCGAACCCGCGCCACCGCCCGCGGCTCCGCCCTCCTTCGAGCGGGCGCCGGACGTCTACAAGGGGCTGGACCGTCTGGCGGACGCGAGGGCGTCACGGTCGGCGACGAAGGTGAGCCTCCGGTTCCGTCCCACGAGCAAGAAGATCGCGATTGTGGTCTTCTGCCAGACGCCTGGCTCGATCTTCATGAGCCGTGAGGGGACGAGTAGCGCCGGCGGCATGTGCGGCCCGGACGGTTCGCTCAGCATGCTCGCGGACAAGGCGTATGAGCCGGGGTGGCTCGGTCGTGAGCACAAGGTCACGTTCTGGGTTTTTCCTCCAGATGCGCCCGCCGTGCGGGGGCGCGGCTCATGTCCGTCCGGGTGCGAAAAGCAGTACGACCTGTCGAAGCCGGGGACGGCCGACCAGCTGGCCGCCAAGCTGGGTAAGCGTCCGGGGGGTTGGTCAGTAGCGGCATACGACGTTCCGGCTGGACCGACGGCCTCGTCCACCGGCTAGGTGGCGCCCCTCAGCGTTCGACTTCGACGTGGTAGCGGCCGTCGTCGTCGCGGTGCGCGCCGTGGATGTCGGTGGCCAGGTCGGGGAAGCAGCGGTCGAAGTCCTCCAGGGCGTGCAGGTACGCCATCAGCGCGCCGTCGGCGGGCCCTGTCGCCTCCCCGGGCATCAGCATAGGGATCCCCGGCGGCGTGACGACGACGGTGGCGGCGGAGATGCGGCCGGGCAGGTCGGCGAGCGGGACGCGTTCGGTGCGTGAGCGGATCAGGGCCTGGTAGCTGTCGGCCGGGGTGTGGACGGGCTGGGGGAGGGTGGTGAAGATCTGGTCGAGGAGCGCGCCGAGCTCGAGGGCGCGGAGCTTGTCGTGTACGGCGGCGCAGAAGCGGCGCAGCGTGGTGGCCGGCGGCCCGAAGCCCGGCAGCACCTCGGCCAGGGGCACGTCATCGTCATAAGCGCGTTTGAAGTCGGTGAGCGCGTCGATCAGCGTGCCCCACTTGCCCTTGGTGATGCCCATGGAGAACAGCACCAGCAGCGTGTGGTCACCCGTCTTCTCCACCGCGATGCCGCGCTCCCGCAGGTAGGTGGCGACGATCCGCGCGGGAATGCCCCAGTCGAGCGTCCCTTCGGCGGCGTCGGCGCCGGGGCAGGTGATCGTCACCTTGATCGGGTCGAGCAGGCAGTAGCCGTCGGTCAGGCCCTGGAAGCCGTGCCAGGCGGCGCCGGGCTCCAGCGTCCAGCACGACGGATCGGTGCTCAGCAGGACGGGATCGGCGTCGGCGAAGGCGACGGGCAGGCCGGTGTGGGGGTCGGTGACGTGCGTGGGCTGCCAGACGCCGAAGTACCAGTCCGGCCGCCGGCCGTCCTCCCGGATGCGGGCGGCCAGCCGGACCATGGCCTGGCGGAACCTGACCGCCTCGAAGACGGCCTCACCCGTCAGGTACGGCCCCGCCGGACCGTCCATCATCCCCGCCGCCACGTCCAGCGAGGCGATCATCGGGTAGAGCGGCGAGGTGGAGCAGTGCATCAGGTACGTCTCGTTGAACCGCTCGTAGTCCACCGGGGCGCGATCGGCCGACCGGATGTGCAGCATCGCCGACTGCGACAGGGCCGCCAGGAGCTTGTGCGTGGACTGGGTGGCGAACACGGTGGGGCGCTGCGGCCCCGGCAGCGTCCGCTCGTCCACGGCCATGCCGTAGCGGCGGGCGTACAGCGGGTTGAAGCGGGCGTAGGCGAACCACGCCTCGTCGAAGTGCACGCGGGGGACGCTCTCGCTCAGCAGCTCGGCGACCCGTACGGCGTCGTAGCAGAGCCCGTCGTACGTGGAGTTGGTGATCACGGCGTAGGCCGGGTCGGTCCGCGCGAGCGGGTGGCCGGCCAGGCGGGCACGCAGGGCGTCGGCCTGCAGCGCGGCGGGCGGAATGGGGCCGGCCAGGCCGAGGCCGTTGCGTTCCGGCACCAGGTAGACGGGGCGGGCGCCGCTGATGGTCAGCGCGTGCTGGAGGGACTTGTGGCAGTTGCGGTCCACCAGGGCGGTCTCGTCGCGGGCGATGGCGTGGTGGCCGACGATGCGGTTGGCGGTGGCGTTGCCGTTCATCACGAAGAAGGTACGGTCGGCGCCGAAGACGCGGGCGGCATTGCGTTCGGCGTCGCCGATCGGACCGGTGTGGTCCAGCGGTGAGCCGAGTTCGGGGACGGAGATGGACAGGTCGGTGCGCAGCAGGCGCTCGCCGTAGAAGTCGAAGAACGCCCGCCCGACCGGCGACTTCAGGAACGCGACGCCGCCGGCGTGCGCCGGGGTGTGCCAGGAGTACTGGTGGTGGTCCTGCAGCTTGCGCAGCGCGCGGAAGAACGGCGGCAGGATCCGCTCGGCGTACTCCTCGGCGGCGTGCGCGATGCGGCCGGCGATGAAGTCGGGGGTGTCCTCAAGCGGGAACACATAACCCTGGATGACCTCGTACACCCACAGCGGGAGCTCCTGTTCGGCGGTCATCAGGAAGACCGGCAGGCCGCGGAAGCGCTGGGTGACCGCGCCGAGCACCTGATCGGCGCCCGGCGCGTCCCAATCGGCCAGCATCCCGGACAGTGAGGCGTCCGAGCCGATCACCGCCAGCGCGTCCTGCGTGCGATGCGTCCAGCGCACCTGGACGCCGAGGTCGTCCATCGCCGCGCCGACGCGGCGGATCTGCTCGGCGAGTGCCGTGTCGGCGTCGGGGCGCTCGGCGACTGCGGCGAGAACCGTACGTTCCATGCGAAACTCCATGGCCGGGGGGACTGTCGCTCCGCTCTTTACCCTGAGTCGTTGATCGTCACTCAGGGTGCCCGGCAGGTGAACCGCCTACGGCAGCGCGGAATCCGCGGTCTCGGCGGCGGGACTCCCCGCTGCCGAACGATCAAGCAGGTGCCGGCGCAGGAAGGACAGCTCGGCGTCGACCGCCTGCTCGTGCGCGTGCATGAAGGGCGCGTAGTGGGAGCCGGGCAGGCGAACCACCTCCGCGCGGGGCGCGCGCCGCGCCGCGGCGAGGGCCTGTCCGGGAAGCGCTGTCTGATCCTGGTCGCACACCAGAACGAGCAGCGGGCACCGTACCCGGGCGTCGCGGCCCGGCCGGTAGAAAGCCAGGCGGAGCGCGGAGCGGGCGGCGACCGCCTGCTGCCAGCCGGGGTATCTGCCGCCGGGGTTGAGCGCCCGGTCGCCATCGACGCTGTCCGGTGTGGTGAGCAGCGCGAGCGTTCCCGGCGCACCGGCCAGCGGCACCAGCAGTGGCGGGCGGCCGACGAGCCCACCGGCGGCATCGAGCAGGCCCCTGCCGGTGAAACGCAGCATCGCCAGCGGCTTCTGATGACGTGCGGCGTTGCGCGTGCCGTCGAGGCCGTCGACGTTCGGCGTCTGCGCGATCACCGCGGCGATCCGCGGGTCGCGCGCCGCCACCCGCATGACGTGACCGCCGCTGGTGGAGAAACCCCAGACGGCGAGCCTGGCGGGGTCGACTCCGGGCAGGGTCGCGGCGAAGACGATCGCCGCCTGCCAGTCATCGAGCTGATCTTTGACGGGCAGCACCAGACGCGGTCGCCCCCCGCTCTCCCCGATACGGCGATAGTCGAAGGCGAGTACGCCGAACCCGGCCTCGTGAAACCGCCGGGCGAACACGTCGGTGCCCGGCTCCTTCGTCACCGCGAACCCTCCGGCCATGATCACCAGGGCGCCGTTGGTCCCCGGGTAGTGCCAGGCGGCACATTCGGCGTCGCCGCTGACGAAACAGACCTTCTCCCGCTCCACAGGAATGGGCACCGCGACCTCCGAGCGATCTGGATCAACACCGATGAACGAAAGTGAACCATGTGGTTCGCAAAATCGCAACGAGGGCGGTGCTCCGCCAGGCGGCGGCCATGCTCGGGCGGCATCACGCGGTCACCGCTCGCCCAGACCACGAGGGCGGGGCGGTCGAAGCTCGGCAGGGATTCGGCCGCGGTGAGGAGGAGGTCGGCGTCCGCCGCTGCCGCCCGGAGCACGCGTACGGCGTCGCGGCGGATCTCGGGCTGTCTCATGACCGGCTTCGTCCAGCGGGCGGTGGCGGCGTCTCCGCACATGGTGAGTCAGCCGAACGTGATCGGCAGCCGCCGGAGCGGCCGGAGCCGCATCTGCCGCATGAACAGCCCGAACATCCGGGGCGAGAGCCTGCCGCAGAGCACGAGCGTCTTGCCTGACAGCCCTGGCGGGAAGTTGTCGAACGCGTCGCAGGAGGCGAGCACGACCCGTCCCACCCGCGCCGCGCCCTCACTCATGATCAGCTGGACGAGCGCACCGCCGGTGTCATTGCCGACGAGAGTGACGTCGTGCAGACCGAGGCGGTCGAGCAACTCCGTGACCAACCGGGCCACCCCGAAGGAAGTGAACCATGCGGTTCGCAACGTGTCCACGGCTACTCGTCGACCGCCTCCTCGCGCTCCAGCATCCGGATCAAGGCATCGACCCCCGCGCCGATTCGCTCGACATCGCCACTGATCAGCCGCTCCAGCAGGAACCCTCGAAGCGACGCGAGGATCATCTCGGCGACCGCGCGCTTGCGCCGGTCGGACCAGCGCTCAGGACAGAAGGACGTCAGTACGGGCAGGTACTGTGCCGATGCCTGCGCGCCGAGTTCCGCGTAGCGGTCGGGGTCGTACATCGCCAAGCCGATCGCCTGGTCGAGCACCCGCCGCAGGCCCGGTTCCTCTGCCATGAGGCTGGCCCACGCGGCGCGTACCTGGGCCGACAGCGTCCGCGTGGCGGTCCCCCCGGCGGTGGCGGCCAGCGCGTTGCCGATGCGCCTTTCGCGCAGCCGGCCGATCGCCTGCCTGAGCAGGTCCTCGACCCCGTCGAAGTGATAGAGAAGCACCTTGTGCGTGGTGCCGGCCGCCCGCGCGGCACGCCGGAGCGAGAAGTCCACGAGCCCGTTGACCGCGAGGTCGTCGGTGACACGATCGAGCAGTTCGCGGCGCCTGGCCTCGCCGCGCGGGGACCCCGCCGATCGCCGGTAGCCCGCTCGTGCTGGTGAGCCGTCGTCGGCGGGGGCGTTCACGTCGACAGCTTCCACGATCGCGTGTCGGGACGGTGGTCTTCCGGGATCATCGGACGATACTAGCCAGGCGTGAGCGGCCTGCCGGCAATGGTCTGGCGAAGGTCAGTCGATCCGCTGGCAGATGGTCACCGGCAGCTTCGGAGACCATGTCCTGGTGGCCTCGTCGTAGGCGCGGGCGTAGCCGTTGTTGCCCGGCGCGCAGGGCGCCGCGATCGTCGTCTCCACATAAATGGCCCCGCCGGGGGTGATGGGGTGCGTCCGGGCGATCTCCCACTTGGAGAACGCCACCCGGCCGGTGTTGAACTTGACGACCAGGTAGACCCGCTGATTGACGGTGAAATTGCCGCCGGCGACCTTGAGGTGGCCATTGAAGGTGTAGGTGAAGAGGAAGGATTGACCCTGCCTGAGACCGGCGGACGCGGTGGCGGACGTGGTCGACGCGTTCGCGGCGCCGGTGAGGGCCGGGACGCCCACGGCGAGGATGCCGGCGGTGGCGGTGACTCCGAGCACGGTACGGATGGTGCGGTTCATCGGATCTCCTTGGTGACGGCGTGCATCGTATGCGTAACCATTGACAGGCACGCCGCCTGCAAGGCGCTTTCAGTGCTCTGACTTCCTTATGCGGGCCGCCGACGATTGCGCTAAGTGCCATCCGGAAACCGCGATTCCGCGAATGACGGAAAGAAAGCGATCACCAGGAGTCGCTGCTTTCGCGGAGGGCGCACATGGACGAGCCGTTAATGGAGAAATGCACGCAACGGGTCGTCGCCGGCCGTGCCGGCGAACTGCCGGCCTGGCTGCTCGACGGTAGTTCCGCTGAGTCGACCAGCGTGGTGACACGATCGTCGCGGTCTCCAGTGTGGCCGTGGAACGCAGCGTGCATGCCGTGGGTGTTCCTACCCGGCGCCTCGGCGACGGCAAGGCGACGCGCTTCGGCGGGCTGCTCTGCTCCGCCTACACCACCTCGACCAGGGATTTCCTGGAGAACGCGCTCCCCGCGCCAGAAGGGGAGCCGCACTGCCAGGACGGGCGGGGCGCGGCCGAGAGCTGACCCGGCGGTGGAAGCCGCTCGTCGTCCGATGGCGGCTGTTCGGTTGCAAAAGCTGTACAAAACGGACTTAAAGGAATAATCTCGACATGCCTCAGTCGGGGGCCCTGAGGCACCAAAGCGCACGGCCCAAGACGCCCCGGTCTCACCGGAGACCGGGGCGTCGGCACGCGCGAATCCGGTGGCCGCGGAGAGCGCAGGCCGCACCCTGAATGACTGACCCGACCCAACCTTTCGCCCGCCCGACGGCGTCGCTAACGGCGAGAGGAGTCGTCTTGAACCACAATGACAGCTTCCGTGAGTTCATGGCCGCCCACCAGCAGTCGCTGATGCGGACGGCGTATCTGCTCACGGGGGATGCCCACCTCGCCGAAGACCTGCTGCAGAGCGTGCTGGTCAAGCTGCTCGGGCGCTGGCCCAAGCTGACGGGCGTCACCAGCCCCCAGGCGTACGCTCGCAAGGCGCTGGTCAACCAGTACATCTCCTGGCGCCGCCGGCTGGTCTGGACGATCGAGCTGCCGAGTGCCGAGCCGCCGGAGCGAGCCCACTCCAGCGAGGAGTCCACGATCGCCCGGCTCGCCATGCGGCAGGCGCTCGCGCGGCTGCCTCCCAAGCAACGGGCGGTGATCGTCCTGCGCTACTACGAGGATCTCACCGAGCACGAGACCGCCAGGCTGCTGAACTGCTCGCTCGGCACCGTCAAGAGCCAAGCGCACGCCGCGCTGGCCCGATTACGGACGCTCGCCCCGGAGCTGGCACCGAGATTCGCCGAGATGGAAGAGCTGAAGGGGGCACACCGATGACCTGGCTGCGAGATGCGCTGAACGACGTGGCCGACGACGCGCCCCAGGTGGACCTGACCGAGCGGACGATCAGAACCCGCGAGCGGCGACGGCGCAGGACCACTCCGCTCGTGGCGGCGGCCGCGGTCATCGCCGCCGCGCTCGCCGTGACGGCCGCCGTACGACTGCTGCCGGCGGAGCCGGAGGTGGCCACCGGCCCCAAGGCGGTGTCCGACCTGCCGGCTCGCGGGGTGGAGCCACTGAGTCACGCCTATATGACGTTCTGCCGGCCGGAGAGCGGCGAGGTGCCGGCCGGGTGCGTGGACGGTGGCTGGCGGGTGGTCACCCGGGGCGGCAGGACCTACCGGGTGGCGCAGGCCCTGCGCGGTGCCCAGTCCGGGCTCGTGGACAGCCCCCTGGCGATCAGCCGGGACGGCCGCAAGATCGCCTACTACGACATCGGGGCCCGCACCTTCGCGGTGCGCGACCTCGCCTCCGGTTCCGTGCTGACGGCCCCGACGAAGGTGCCCAAGCCCTGGCTCGGCAGCATCCCCCATCTCCTGCTGTCGGACGACGGCCGCTTCCTGGCCTTCACCAAGGACCCGCCGCTGAAGGACCCGGCCATGCTGTTCGACATGCGCGAGCGCATGGCCCGGCCATTGCCCAATGGCTGGAACCCCATCGGCCTGTCTCCGGACGGCGGCACGATCACTCTGGCGGAGTACGCGCCCAAGACGCGGCTGCAGACCATCACCCGCCTCTGGCAGACGTCCACGGCGGGCAACGCGAAGACCGTCGACGTCACCGGCCACTACCTGGCCGGCGGGCTCGGTCCTGATGGGAAGACCGTCATCGCGCTGGAGCGCGAAGAGGTTCCCGGCACCGGATGCTTCAGGAGCGGCGGGGATCTCGTGCAGCTGGACCGGGAAACCGGCAAGGTGGTCCGGAGAGTCCCCGTACGGGGCCTGTCCATGACCGGCAATTTCGTCTATCTGCGCGGCTGGAACGGCCCTCAGGAGATCACCGCCCTCGCCCAGCCCCTTGCGTGCAAGAAGGGCGGCGACCACGACCCTGCCCCGACCCTCGACCCTCCGTACGGTCCCTTCACGGCCTACGCGGTGAACGTCAAGACCGGTCAGGCCAGGAAGCTCGCCACCTACACCGCCCAGGACTTCTTCGCCCTCGTGCTCCCCGGAAACCCCGGGACCCTGTGACGAAGCGACCCTATGTGACCCCGCCTCCCGGCCGGGAGGCGGGGCGTTTGTCTACTCCTGCCCCTCTTCCGGCAGGCCGTTGTCGAACTGCTTCGGCTGTACGTGCTCGCGCGGCTTGCCCTGTTCCGTCTTCGCCAGGACGGCGGTGTCGGGATAGTCGGTGACGAAGGCGTCCACACCCAGGTCGATGTGCGCGCGGTATTCCGCCAGCGCGTCACCGTGGTCCGTCGGGACCTGGCCGCGGCGCAGTTGCAGGGGCAGGTACTGGTTCTCGCTGCGGAAGGTGTACACGCCGATCTTCAGCCCTGCCTTGTGCGCGTCGGACACCAGCGTCGTCGGGTCGCCCGAGCTGCCGTCCGGGTTGAGCCTGATCGCCGAGGACTTGTCCGGCCCGATCCACTTCGCGTACTGCGCGATCTTCGCCAGTCCTTCGGGCTTCATCATGTCCGCGTAGGTCGTCGGGTCTCCGGCCGCGGTCAGGTCGTACGGCTGGCCGGTGGTGCCCAGGGCCTGCCACAGCGGCACGCGGAGCTCCTTCGCCACTCGCTTCAGGCTGGACGGCTCGAACGACTGCACCACCACCGAGCTGTTCGGCCGGTTGAGCCCGTTGCGCTTGACGGTCTCGATCAGCGGCTCCTCCAGCGGCAGCCCGATCGACCTGAAGTAGGTCGGGTGCTTGGTCTCGGGAAAGACCCCGACCTGCTTGCCGTACTGGTGCGAGAGCCGCTTGGCCAGGTCGAGCACCTCCTGGAAGGTGAGCACCTGGTAGTAGCCGTTGTAGACGGTGTTGCGCTGGCGGATGGCGGGCAGCCGCTCGACCGCGCGCAGCGTCTTCAGCTCGGCCAGGGTGAAGTCCTCGGTGAACCACCCGGTCACGTTGCGCCCGTCGACGACCTTGGTGGTCTTGCGCGCGGCGAACTCGGGACGCAACGACACGTCGGTGGTGCCGGAGATCTCGTTCTCGTGCCTGACGACCAGTTTGTGGTCCTTGGTCGGCACCAGGTCGGGCTCGATCCAGTCGGCGCCCATGGCCACGGCCAGCTCGTAGCCGCCCTGCGTGTGCTCGGGGCGGTGGCCCGCCGCGCCGCGGTGTCCGATGACGACGACCTGGGACCGGTCGGGTGCGGACTCGGCCGCGGCTGAAGCAGTGCCGGCTCCGGCTAGGGGGGTGAGGATGGCGAGGGTGGTGGCTGCGATCTTCCGCACGTTGAAACTCCCTGCGGCATCTGTACCGGAGACTCTCACCGATGATCACCGCGGCAATTATGGTAATGACCGAAATCTAGCCATGGGCCAATAACGGCGGAATTTCCGGTGACGAGCCGTCCCTCACGGGCCTGGATCCCGCCGGGCAGAGCACCGACCTTTGAGCGCGGCGATCAAGCAGCGTGCGTGGGATCGGATGATCCCCACGCGACGCCCTGGCCGCGGTCCATCGCGGTGATGGCCCGCATGTCGCCGTCGTCAATGGCGAACGAGAACAGGTCCGCGTTCTCGCGCATACGCGCGGGATCGGTGCTCTTCGGCAGGACCGGGTACCCGTTCTGGACGCCCCACCGCAGCAACAGCCGCGCCTCGGTGACCCCGTACTTCGCGGCAAGGACCTTGAACGGCGAATCGCCGCTGGCGCTGTCGGCATGCATCTCATCCGTCTTGCCGCTGTGCTGGCCCGGGGCGGTCCGCCAGGTCGAGAGCGGCACCAAGCTGCTGTAGGCGATGGGAACGACGCCGTTCTCGTCGAGAAAGCGCACGAGATCGGGCTTCTGAGACCACGGGTGCAGTTCGATCTGGTTCGCGTGCGGCAAGGGGAGACCCGCCGCGGTCAGTTCTTCGATGTGCGCTGCATTGAAGTTGGACACGCCGATCGCCCGCGTCTTGTGCTTCTCGTACAGCTCGACCAGCGCACGCCACTGCTCCAGCCGCTGTGTCCGGTTGAACGGTGCGTGGATCAGGTACAGGTCGACATGGTCGAGGCCGAGCCTCTGGAGACTCTCGTCGAAGGCGTCGACGGCCTTCTGCGTCGACTTGAAGGACTCGCCGCCGTCTCCCGGCCACAGTTTGGTCGTGATGAACAGGTCGTCGCGGGTGAGTCCCTCGGCGGCCATCCCGCGGCGAAGGCCCTCACCGACGCCGCGTTCGTTCTGGTAGATCTCCGCGGTGTCGATGTGGCGGTAGCCGACGCGCAGCGCCGCCTCGACGGCGTCGGCGGCCTCCGCGTCGGGGATGAGGTAGGTGCCGAACCCGAGGAGCGGGATGTCGACCCCAGGTGCGAGTGTCCTGCTGTGCGAGGTGGTCACGGGTCCTCCTGGATGTGTGCTCGGGTTGCGGCCATGACGCGATGCGCGTGGCCTGCGGTTTTGCGCCCACGAGTGATCTGTTTCCGACTCTAATGCCGGGCGGTGGGTCCTACCGCGAGGCAGAGGGGTACTGCTAGGGACCCCTTCTTGACCTGTTTCACCCGCGGGCCGATGCGCACTGGGCGCCGGGGGCTTCTGCCAGTACCCCTCGCAGCGGGGACTCCCAGGTCACGGCCGTTGTGCGTTGCATAGTCAGTGGCCCGCTCTGCCCTGGCCTTGGATACGAAGACTCCGGCAGGAGACGTGATGATCGACCCCGGCCGCATTCCCGGTCACCACAACGTCTTCGTCGCGGGCGAGGACACCGAGCGCAGCACTCCCGACTCTGGTCGTCTGCGCCGCCAGCTTCGCGGTGTTCTCCCTGTTCTGGACGTCACTGACCTACCTGCTGACAGCGGCGCCGTTCTCGTACTCGGCCAGCCAGATCGGCCTGCTGGGCCTCGCCGGAGTGGCCGGCGCCTTCGCCGCCCGGCGAGCCGGCATCCTGCACGACCGGGGATGGTCCGCTCCTGCCACCGGTGCCGCCCTGGCCGTGCTGGCACTGTCGCTGGTCGCCGGCTGGGCCGCCAGCACTTCGATCATCGTGCTGATCGTGGTCGTCGTCCTCGACATGGCCGGGCAGTCCATCGTCGTGCTCGGACAGACCCGGCTGTTCGCCCTGGCCGGCTCCGACCGCAGCCGGCTGAACACCGCCTTCGTCGTCGGCAACTTCCTGGGCGGCGCCATCGGATCGGCCGGCGCAGGCCCCCTGTGGTCATCCGGCGGCTGGGCCGCGATCATGATCGCCGCTCTGGCCGTCACCCTTCTCGGCCTCGTCGTGTGGGCGCTTACCCGCGGCCGACTCAAGGAGGCAGGTTCCCCCGGGGAGGTTTCCCCGCCGTACGCCGAAAAGGCGGACGCGTTCCCTGTGCCGAGGGACCTCTGTGAGGGGTACTGACAGGGACTCTCACGCGCCCTCACCGACCGCAACATCCTTCCTATGCTGGGGTTATGGACAACCGGGCCGAGGTCAGCACCTTCCTGAGATCCCGCCGCGACAAGATCACGCCGGCGGACGCGGGTCTGCCCTCGCACGGGCAGCGGCGCGTGCCCGGCCTGCGCCGGGGTGAGGTCGCGACGCTGGCCGGGGTCAGCGTCGAGTACTACACCCGCTTGGAACGCGGCAACCTCGGCGGGGTCTCCGACAGCGTCCTGAACGCCCTCGCCCGGGCCTTGCGCCTGAACGACACCGAACGGGACCATCTGTACGCCCTGGCACACGCGGCCAACGCCCGCCCCCTCCACGGGCGCCCCCGCCCCAAACAGGCCGCCGTGCGGCCCAGCGTGCTGCGCATCATCGAAGGCCTGCACGACCAGCCGGCCTACGTGCGCAACAACCGCATGGACATCCTGGCGGCCAACCCACTGGCCCGCGCCCTGCACTGTGAGTGCTTCCAACAGGAGCCGGCCAACTGCTGCCTGTTCGTCTTCCTCGACCCTCGGGCCAGAACGTTCTACCCCGAATGGGAACGCGTCGCCCGCGACGGCGTCGGCGTCCTGCGGGTCGAAGCCGCCAAGAACCCGTACGACCGCGACCTGTCGAACCTGATCGGTGAGCTGTGCACCCGCAGCGACGCCTTCCGCACCCTGTGGGGCGCCCACAACGTGCACGTCTACACCCGAGGAACCAAACGCTTCCACCATCCGGTGGTCGGCGCGATGGAGCTGATGCACGAGTCCCTGGACCTGCCCGGCGACGAAGGGCTGTCCATCACCGTCTACAGCGCCGATCCCGGCACACCGGCCGCGGACGCCCTGCAGCTCCTGGCCAGCTGGGCAGCCACTCAGGAACACGACAAAGCCGCCGCACACGCCGAAGCCAAACACGGTCGGCGAAATTGATGGCTTGACCAACGTGTGCGGCCCCCGATGGATTTGTCAGGGGCCGCAGCGCTTGATGATGCTAGAAGTCGAAGATCCCGTTCTTCGCGCCTGCTACGAACTTGTCCCAGACGGCCCGCCGGACCACCCAGGGCTCGGCGTCCGGTTGCTCAGTGTCGCGCAGGGCGACGCGGCCGTCGGACAGATGCTTGGCTTCCAGGCAATCGCCGCCTTGACCGCTCGACGCGGTGATCCAGCCGATCGGGTTTGCGAACTCCTTGATAACTTCCTCATTCAACTCCACGCTGCCACTCTCTCCTTGATTCGCTGCACTGACAGATACTCGGGGAGCGCCGCGCTGCGTATGAGTTCGAGTCGGTCCACGAGTCGCTTGATGTCGCTGGTGGAGTCGACTACGCGACCGTGGATGGCTGATTCGACGTAGGCGGCGATCGGCACTCCGTTTTCCCGCGCCAAGAGAGCCGAGCCCACCAGCACCGCCGTGCACCGGGCTGCATAGCGGCCGTGGCCACGAAATGGGGCGTCAGAAGGCACTGGTTCGGCCGGACCGTATGGTTCGAGCTGCTTGTCCAGGCCCCTGTCGCGGCAAGCGCGGCATGCCTGGACGCGCCAGAGCAGATCGTCGATCAGGCAAGCGGGCGGGTGATCAGGAGTCGCGGCTGAGGAGCCGGCCTATCCGGTCGGCGACGAGGTGCGGTTGCTCGGCCTGGATGAGGTGCGCCGAGTCGACGGCTTCGTAGCGCCCGTCTGGCAGGGTCTCGGCGTAGCGGCGCTGGTGCTCGCGGATGGCGGCGTTCTGGCGCTCGCGCCCTTTGGCGGCGCGAGCCGCGGACAGGACGATCGTCGGGCATTTCGGGAGCTGGGGCGGCTGGGCGCGGAACTGCGGAATGGCGGCGGCCACCGCCTGCATCTCCTTGCGAGTCTGGGAGGTCCCGGCGGGGGTGAAGTTCTCGGCGAGCATGGCCTCGTAGGTGTCGGCGGAGAACAGGGGCCGGATGTTGCCGCTGAACAACCGCGCCAGGGGACGGAATCGGCTGAGCGTCTGCGTCACAGCCAGCATGCGGTCGATCTTCTTGGTGGTCTGGTCCCACGTGTCGTACACCGGGGAGGTCTCCGGAGTGGGGTCGACCAGCAGGAGCCCCCGCAGCCGGGAGCCCAGGCGCTCGGCGGCGCGGCGGGCGACCAGCCCGCCCATGCTGTGCGCGACGAGCACGAACCCGCCCGGGACGACGGCCTCGGTCATCGCGATCAGGTCGGCGGCCAGGTCATCGATGCTGAGCTGCTGGGTGGTGGGGCCACTGAGCGCGCGCCCGGCGCGGTCGTAGGTCACCAGCCGCGCCTTGCCGGCCAGCGGCGGCAGCACCGGGTCCCACAAGGTACGGCCGCAGCCGCTGCCCGCCTCGAAGACCACCCAGTCCTGCCCCTGGCCGGACTCCTCGACATAGACGGTTCGGCCGTTGACGGGCACCTGCTGTCCGGGGGCGTCTCGCATGGCTCCTCCTTCAACGTTTTCATTTTGGATAACGGTATCGCATATGAAATCGTTGGGCCATGGATCCTGTCGAGCAGTTGCTGCACCCGGTGCGGCTGCGCATCGTGCACGCCCTGTCCGCAGCGGGCGCGCTGACGATCGCGCAGATGTGCGCCCGCATGCCCGAGGTGCCGAAGATCACGATGTACCGGCAGGTCGCGCAGCTGACCGAGGGAGGGTTCCTGGAAGTGGACGGCGAGCAGCGGGTACGCGGCGCCGTCGAGCGCCGCTACCGGCTGCGTCAGGATCGGCCCAAAATCGGCACCGGCGAGGCCGCCGCGATGTCGCTCGACGACCACCGCCGGGGATTCGCCGCGGCCATGGCGGTCCTGATCGCCGAGTTCAACGCCTATCTGGACCGCGATGACGCCAACCCGGAGGCCGACTCGGTCTCCTATCGGCAGGGCACCCTGTGGCTCAGCCCGGACGAGCTCACCGCCATGCTGGCCGACCTGCTCGCGGTGCTGCGCGACCGGCTGCCCAACACGCCCACATCAGCCCGCGCACCGTACCTCCTCAGCGCGATCTTGTTCCCCGCCGAGCAGCCGCCCGCAGATGGAACCGGTCCCTAGTCGTCGGCCTCACGCCCCTCGACGGGGCGCCGGCCGATATCGTGCGGACATGGCCGAGCATGCCCAGCGCCCGCTGCTGTTCCTGGACGTCGACGGGACGCTCCTGCCCTACGGCGGCGGGCGACTCCCGTCGGCCCTCGATGAGTGGGCGGCATGGCAGGACGCGGCCAATCCGCAGCTGGCGAAGATCGATCCCGCGCACGGCCCGCGACTGCTGGCGCTGTCCTGCGAGCTCATCTGGGCCACGGCGTGGATGCACGACGCCAACGAGGTGATCGCTCCGCTGCTCGGCCTGCCGGAGCTGCCGGTGGCCGACCTCCCGGACGCCCCGGAGGAAGACGACCCCGGCGTGCTGCACTGGAAGACGCGAGCGCTCGTCGAGGCCGCCGCCGGGCGGCCGTTCGCCTGGGTCGACGACGAGATCACCGAACTCGATCGGACATGGGTCGCGAGACACCATCGCGGACCGGCCCTTCTGCACCGCGTCGACTCCGCGAACGGTCTCACCCGCGACGACTTCGCCCTACTTGACGCCTGGCTACGGAAGACATCCGGCAACTCGTGATCTATGGGGGAGCCGTACGCGGCCCCGATCTGGCGCGGGTGCGAAGCCGGCCGAAGACCGAAGGGCCGCCCGCGAAGCACCACAGCGCTATCACCGGGTCGCAGATGGCGCAGCCGAAGGAGGAGTCCGCGGCGAAGGGGAGGAGCGGGCTGCCCTGGAGATGGTGCAGCACGTCCCAGACGGTGTGGAGCAGCCAGCCGATGCCGATGAACGTCCAGCTCTCCAGCCCCCGGTAGGCGACGTACGACATGACGACCGGTAGCACGAACTCCCAGTAACCGAGCCCGCCACCGCTGAGATAGGCGGCGCCCGCCCCGGCGACCACCACGGCATTCGCGCGGCGCCGATGCGGCTCGGGGATCAGGGAGATGAGAGAGACGGCGATCAGACCGATGAGGATCGGCATGAAGATGGACATGGGGAGTGGCGATCCGTTCCGTGAACATGCGAGGGCGGCGTCAGGCTAGATCGGCTCGCCCTCTCGGCCCCATGGGCTGAATCGACAATTTCCAACGGCTTCCCGCCATTCAGCGCGGCCTACCGTGTCCCTATGCACACGGTGGCGGTTCTGGCTCTGGACCATGTGGTGGCGGCCGACATGGCGACCCCGATCGAGCTGTTCGGGCGGGCCCGGCTGCTCGGAACAGGCCGCCCCGCCGGACCGGGAGGTGCTCGACGCCCTGCGCGCGGCGGCGGCCGCGGGAACCCGGATCGCCTCCATCTGCGCGGGGGCGTTCATCCTCGCCGCGGCCGGGCTGCTCGACGGGCTGCGCGCGACCACGCACTGGATCGCGGCCCACCGGCTGGCCGCGCTGTTTCCGCGGGTGGATGTGCGGCCGGATGTGCTGTACGTCGACAACGGCCAGATCCTTACCTCAGCCGGAGCAGCGGCTGGCCTGGACCTGTGCCTGCACATGATCCGGCGGGCGGACCTTCAGCCGCCGCTTCCGGGAGCAGACCGGCACCACTCCGCTGCAGTGGCTCCTCCGAGCCCGGGTACGCCGGGCGCAGTTCCTGCTGGAGACCACCGACCACGGCGTCGAGCGCATCGCGACGCAGGCCGGGTTCGGGTCGCCCACCGCCTTCCGGGAGCGGTTCAAGCGCGTCGTCGGCGTCACCCCGCAGTCCTATCGCGTCTCCTTTAAGAGCGCTTAAATCTCTAACCGCCACTCTCTCTGCTCGTCGAAGAACTCGAATCCCATGGCCTCGTTGATGGCCAGCATGTGGGCGTTGGAGACGGCGTTCCACGTGATGACGCGCTCGATGTGGGGCTCCCGCTCGCGCAGCCAGAGCAGGTTGCCGATCTTGAGAAGCAGGCCCAGGCGGTGGCCCCGGTGCTCGCGCAGCACGGTCGTGTCCGCCTGATAGCCCCAGCTGTCGGAGCGGTCCTCGTCGATCAGGATGCGCGTGTAGCCGGCGGGGTCGCCGTCGGACGTGCGCCTGGCGATCACGGTGTACGGGATGCGGCCGATGACCGGAAGGGCCTGCTCGCGGGCGCGCACGCGGTCGACGGAGAAGTTCGCGGCCTCGATGTCCGCGTCGCGCGGGGCGTCGTTCATGCCGCCCATCAGCGTGGCGAGGTCCTGCAGCAACTCGGGGCCGGCCGGACCGACCCAGCGCTCCAGGTGGTAGCCGTCCACCTCGGGCCGCATCCGCTCCAGCGCTGCCCAGTCGGCCGTACGCAGGTCGAGCGTGCGGCGGGCCTCCGTGAGCGAGAGCGTCATCCCGCGCGCGGCGGCGAAGCGGGCGCCCGAGCCGGTGTCGGGCGTCGCGGTCAGGACCAGCGTCCGACCGTCGGCGCGCAGCCGCTCGAGGGCATGCTCGAACAGCGCCGAGCCCAGGCCCCGGCCGCGCCGCTCCGGCCGTACCACAAGGGTGAACAGCCGGCCCACGTGGGTGTTGTCGTCCTCGGGCAGCGCCAGCGCGTACCCGCCGACCACCCTGCCGCCCTCGACCGTCACCCACGCCTCGGACCGATGGCCCGCCCCGCCCGTGGTGACGACATAGGAGAACCAGGGCAGGGACGGTACGGGGCCGTGGTCGTCGCCGTTGCCGGCCACGAACGCGTCGTACAGGCCCGTGACCAGGTCACCCGGCTCGTCGAAATCGATCGGCTGGATCATCCACTGCCCATCTCGCACTGAGCCTCCCCGAAGGCCGGTCCATGTCGCCATCAACCTACAGAACCAGCCTCGCTCGACGCCTCTGAGATTTCCGTTCTGATTCAGCCGGCGGCCGGCAGGAGAGCGAGCGTCCGGGTGAGCGCGGCGCGACCCCTGCGTAGAGCAGCGGTCCGATCGGTTCCGGCTGGTCCCTGCCAGCGGAGATAGACCATGGTGGTGCCATGACGCACGGCCACCGAGACATTCGCGACCAGGTGCTGGGCCGCCCGGGACGACAGGTCGCGGCGTCGTATGAGGAAGGTCTCGACCTGGCCGGTCCAGGGCCCCGTGGTGAGAGGCCTGACCACGTGACTGCCCCTCACGTGCGACTTGTCCTCGGTCTCGCAATTGACCCAGTCACTCCAGGTGAGCGGGCGGGTGCGCGCCTGTTCGGCGGCCTGCTCGTCGGGCAGGAGCAGCACGTCCGTACGGATGGATACCTCGCCGGCCAGGCGGCGCCGGATCGTGGGAGCGCCGCCGTACACGTTCTGGTCGAAACCGGCGGACGGGCAGAGGGTGTCTTGCTCGGGATCGAAGGTCGGCCACGCCTTCATGTTCTTGCCGTACGCGGACGGCGCGGGCAGGGCCGCGGCCATCACGCCCAAGACCGATCTTGGCGAGGCGCCGGCCGGGGCGGGGCTGTCGGGGTCGCCGCCCACGGCGGCCAACACGGACGCGGCCGCGGTTTCCTGGCTGAGCGGGAGCACATGCGGGTCCATCGCTCTCCATGACACCTCGGCCAGCAGCCCCCCTCGGGCGGCCACGATCGTTGACAGGATGTCCGGATCGCTGTCCTTGATGAACTCCTCCTCCTTGGCCGCGGCCTGCACCCCGTGCCATCCCCAGCGGTCGAAATCCGCCAGATCACTGCCCGAATAAGGGGATCGGGGCCGGCGGGCGCAGTCTTCCGCGCCGTGACGGGCCTCCCGGACCAGGCGGCTCGCCTTGCCGGGCGACGTGATCCAGAACCTGACGTCCAGCGCTGAGGACACCTCAGGGGCGCGAATCTGGCCGGTGTAGGCCGGAACCCCCTCAGGGGGCAGCGCATCGAGGCCGCGATCCGGCCGACAGGAGAACAGAAGGGGGACGTCCAGGTTCATCCCGTCGGGAGCGATGGTGAGGCTCATGTTCTCGGGGCGGCGGTGCACGTCGTCATCCACGCGGCTCCGCAGCCGCTCGGCGATCTCCTCCGCCGAGGTCGCCGCCTGTACGGGTATCGGCAACAGGGGCGCGGTCGGCCGGTCGGTAACGCCTGAGGTCAGCAACAGGGCGACAGCTGTGGCCGCGACACGAAGCCCACGACGCCTGGCAAGATCCACAACGGGTTCGACGCCGGGATTCCGAGAAAGGTTCACCTGGAGCGAGGGCCTCGAAGGCCGGTCCATGTCGCCGGCGACGGCCTCGCTCGCCGCCGCTGAGACGTCCTGTTGGCTAGTCTTCGGAATCGGGGCCTCTGAGCGGCAACGTCGCTCTCTGCCCTGATATGGCGTGCGTCAAGTCGGAGGTGATCACGGTGCATCCGGTCTCATGACAGCCCCATCCCGGGGTGTCACGGAGCCGAAAGGTGACCGTATGAGCAAGACCGACAAGACCCGGCCCTGGTGGGTGCGGATCGCCGACATGCCGATGGCGACCTGTCTGCCCATCCATGACCATCGGTTCGGGCCATGCACGCTTCCCGCCGAGATCACCGCCGACAGCGCGTCCCTGAGTCACCGCACAAGCGGCTGTTACTGGCGCGCCAGCGACCACTACTGGTTCGACTGCGGCGGTGGCGACGGGGGCCGGGAGTGGTACTTCCTCCGGCGCGAAGGACGTCGCCGTAGCCGTCGCCAGGCGCGCCGCGAATTGCGCGCCTATCACGGCGAAGAGTGACAGAAGGCGGGGGCCGGATATCCGGCCCCCGCCTCACATCGTCATAGAGGGGCGACACCCGCCCGTCGACGCGGCGGCTGTTCAGCGTGTGGCTTCGCGGGATGCTTTGTCGGCGCGGCCTCCAGGGGTGCGGGAAACTGGAGAGGTGACCACCGAGAACGGCCGCCCCGGACCGCCCGCGACCAGTGCCTCCATCGTGCTGCTGACTCTGGCGCGCCGGATCGAGGCCGAACTCAACGCCGCTCTGGCCGCGCTCGATCTCACGGTCAGCAAGCTCGGGCTGCTGGGTCACATCGCCGGTGTGCCTGGGGTGTCGTTCAGCGATCTGGCGCGGATGTCGGGGACCACGGTGCAGAGCGCCCACAGCGCGGTGAAGGCGCTCGCCGCCGCTGGGCTCGTGAGTGACGGCGTCGCCCGCGCCGGCTCCGCCTCGACGATCGAGCTCACGCCTGAAGGTGCGCGCCTCCTCGAGGCGGCCAAAGAGGCGGTGGCCGGAGTCGACGAGCACCTGTTCGGCCCGGAGGCCGACCCGATCCAGCGGCAGATCGCCGACGCCGTCCGCCTGGCCTTCGAGGACCGCTGATTGCTTCCAAGCGCCGCTGACTGACCAACTGTTCGCGAGCTGACCGTTCGCGCGGCTTGGCGGCGCATCTCACCCGCGCGACCTTCAGTTGGACTGAAGCTTTCTGTTAGCCTTCAGGCTACCTGAAGGCTATGAGGGAGGACTCATGGAAGGTCTGTTGCTGTCGATTCACGTACTCGCCGGCATCGTGTTCGTCGGCGGTTCGGCCATCGCGGCCAGCCTGTTTCCCCGCTACGCACCCGTCGCCGTGGATTCGGCGGTCGGCGACGCGCCGACGCAAGCCCCGACCGAGCGGAATCAGGCCGTGGCCGTCGCGCTGCACCGGGTCACCCGGGGCTACGGCCTCTTCGGCATCGTCGTGCCGGTGGTCGGGATCGCCGCGGCCATGGTCCAGGGCCGGATCGGCGAGATCTGGATCACCGTCTCCATGATTCTCACCGCGGTGGCGGGTGGCCTGCTGGCCCTGCAGATCTACCCGCGGCAACGCGACGCGCTCGCCACCCCCGGCGGCGGCGAACGACTGCGCAAGCTGAGCATGCTCGCCGGGATCTACAATCTGCTGTGGGCGACCGTCGTCGTGCTGATGATCGTCCGCCCCGGCTCGGCCGAGGCGGCATGACTCTCCTGCTGACCCCAGCCGCCGTCCCGCCGGGCGTCCGCCGGCGCGCCGTCATTCCGGGCGTGGGTGGCCTGCTCGTTGTACGGCGGATGCGAAAGCGTTCCCCCGAGACCCAGTAAGGAGCCGTGCCTCGAAAGGCGCGAGGGTGGCCGCGTCGGTCGGCTGGTCCCGCTCGTCGATGCTCGAATGCGATGACCACAGCGTGTTCCTGAACTCAGGAAACGCGATTCTCCGCGCACGGTCGGAAAGATTCACCGCTACGAGAATCGCGTCTTCGCCGTCACCGCGGCGATAGACGAGATGGTCCGGGTGGGCGGACAACACGGTGATACTGCCTTGGCGCAGCGCGTCCAGCTTTTTCCGGAGCGTCAGGAGCTCTTTGACGAGGGAGAGGACCGAGCCGGGATCGAGTTCCTGGCTCTCGACGCTGAACTCTCCCGCCCACGAAGGTATGGGCAGCCAAGGCTCGACGTCATCGGGACCGAATCCGGCGTGCGCCGGCTTCTCCTGCCACGGCATGGGCATCCGCTGCGGGTCACGGCCGAGTCCGAGACCGGGCGCGCGCAGTTCGGCGCAGTCGCGGGCGTGCTCGCTGTCGACGGGGGAGTCGGGGAGGCCGAGTTCGTCGCCGTAATAGAGCGTCGGCGTTCCCTTGAGCGTGAGCAGCAGGGCCAGTGCGCTCGAGCCGCTGCCCGCCGAGAGCCCGCTCTGACCATGCCGAACGTCCTGATCAGCCCGCACACCGCGGCCCTCGCCGTCGACGAGGAGGCGGCCGTCGTCGAGCTGTTCGCCGACAACGCCACTCGTCTGCTCGACGGGCATCCGCTGGTGAACGTCGTCGACACGGTCGAGTTCTACTGACTCGATAGCCCGGCCGCGCCGGGGCCGGGCAGCAGGTCGACGTCGCCCGCGTGCATGGGCTCGCCGCAGTGGGCGCAGCGCAGGTCGACACCGCTGATCTCACCGCACGCGTGATGGCGGTAGAGCACCGGCGGGCCGGCCTCGCCCGCGAGCCACTTGTCCCCCCAGCCGGCCATGACCATGAGCAGGTCGACGAGCTCGGCACCCTTCGCCGTCAGGCGGTATTCGTAGCGCGGCCGCATGTCGTAGGCGTGCCGCTCGAGCACGCCCTGGTCGATGAGGTGGTTGAGCCGCTCGGTCAGCACCTTGCGGGAGATCCCGAGGTCGGCCTGGATCTGGTCGAACCGGCTCACCCCGGCCCACACGTCACGCAGGATCAGCGGCGACCACGGCTCTCCGATCACGTCGAGGGTGCGCGCGATGGAGCAGGCCATCTCCCTGAAGTTCGTGCGTTGCATGACGGCAGTCTAGCAATCGGGGTTCCCTTAGGGAACTCCGAGTGTTACGGTCATGGAGTCTCTTCAAGGAACCCAAAGGCCGCCGCTAGGAGATGGTCACCATGCTCAAGCCCGACGTACGCCGCGTGCTCGACGGCACCTCGCTCGCCCACCTCGCCACCGTCCTGCCCGACGGCGCTCCCCACTCCGTTCCGGTCTGGGTCGGCACGTACGGCGACAAAGTCGCGATCATGACAGGCCCGGGCTCCCAGAAGGCCCGCAACCTGCGGAGCGACCCCCGGGTCGCCCTCTCCCTGACGCCGCCCGACAACCCGTTCCAGCCGGTCATCGTCCGCGGCAGGGTCGTCGAGTGGATCGAGGGCGACGCCGCCTGGGAGATCGTCGACCGGATCTCGACGAAGTACATCGGCGGCCCCTACTCGCGCGATGTGGAGCGGGTCGTCGCGCTCATCGAGCCCGATCGGCAGATCGTCGGCTGAGGCGCCCTGTCACACGTCATCTTGCTTCGCGCATAAGAGCATCGATCTTCGCTTACTGTGCATCTCGGGGAAATCGCTGAGGCAGAATGTCCGAGCCAGGGCGTATGGACGCGCGGCGTGCCGGGGGGATCACGGAGGATGACGTCGGGAATGAGCACTCAGGCTCAGGAGCAGCTCGGCCCTTACCGGATGATCGAGAAGATCGGCGAGGGCGGCATGGGGGTCGTCCACCTCGGTCTCGACGGCGCGGGCCGCAAAGTCGCGATCAAGGTGCTGCACCAGCATGTGGCCGCCGACCTCAAGGCCCGTGACCGGCTGGTCCGCGAGGTGGAGACCATGCGGCGGGTGCGCAGCCCGTACGTCGCCGAGGTGATCGACGCCGAGCTGACGGGCGGCCGGCCGTATGTGGTGACCCGTTTCGCCGCGGGACGCACGCTGGAGGACACCGTGCTGTCCCAGGGGCCGATGGAGGCGCGCGAGGTAATCAGGCTCGCCCAAGGGCTGTGCCAGGCGCTGGTGGACGTGCACGCGGCCGGTGTGATCCATCGGGACCTCAAGCCGTCCAACGTCATGCTGGTCGGCGGCGAGCCGCTGGTCATCGACTTCGGCATCGCGCATCTGGTGAACGCGACCCGGCTCACGCTGACGGGCATGTTCGTGGGGACGCCGGGCTATCTGGCGCCGGAGATCATCCGCGACTCGCAGATCACGCAGGCGGCCGACGTGCACGCGCTGGCCTCGACGGTGTTCTTCGCCGCCACGGGGCTGCCGCCGTTCGGGACGGGGGCGTTCGAGACGGTCTGCTTCAACACGATGGAAGGGCGGGCGCAGATCGACAAGGCGCCCGCGTGGTTGCGGCACTGGCTCACCCAGGCGCTTGAGGTCGATCCGGCGGCCCGGCCCAGCGCGCGGGAACTGCTGCGGATGGCCAGGGCGCTCGATCCGGCGGGCCGCCCGGCTCAGGCCGAAGGGCGCGGAGATCGCCCGCCGGCGGGCCGCCCGGGCGGGGGGCGCGGAGATCGTAGGCTCACCATAGACGCCGTCTCCGACCTGCTCCCGCCGGTCGACTACGCCCGGAGGCACCACGAGGAGCCGCCGCCGTACATACCGGCCCCGGTGCCGACCCTCCACGTCGATCAGCCGAAGGAGCGCCGCCCGGCCCCGGCTCCCGCGCAGCCCTTCGAGCTCCAGCGGTTCTTGGCCGGTAGCGGGTTCGTCGGGGTGCTCGCGCTCGTGACGCTGGTGGCGTTGACCGTCCTCATGCCGGTCACCGTGGGCCTGCTGGTGGCGGCGCTCACGGTGGCGTTGCGCGTCACCGAATACTTCTTGGGCGAGACCGAGCGGACGTGGTCCAGGGAGGCGCTCGTGACGGGGGGTCACCTGCTCCTGTCGCTGGCGTTCGGCATCGCCGTCGCGACTCTCCTGCACATGACCAGATTGACGGTCGGCCACGCGGAGTCCTTGGCCGCCGGCGCGTTCACGCTGGGGCTGTTCGTGCTGCCCGGCTCGGGGGCGGTGCGGTGGGCCGCCGCGCACATCCTCGACCGCTTCCTGCCCGGCCGCAGCGCGACGGTGGTGTCGGTGGCCGTGATGGGGCCGATCGCCCTGATCTCAGTGATCGTGGCCTTGGTCCAAGGCCTGTAGCACCGCCCCGGGTGGCTCCCCCTAGGCGGCTTGGCCGGCCGCCGCGCGCGCCGCCATCCGCCGTTCGAACCACAGGGAGCAGAACGGCGGCACCGCGCACGCCAGGCCCAGCACCACCGCGCCCCGGCTCCAGCCCGCCTCGCGTGCCGAGAGCAGCACTCCGATCACGTACAGCACGAACAGCGCCCCGTGGATCGGCCCGAACACCTTCACGCCGAGTTCGCCGGTCGCGGTCACGTACTTGAAGAACATCCCGACCAGCAGCCCTGCCCACGAGCATGCCTCGGCCACCGCCACGACCCGGAACCAACCCAGCATTTCCCACCCTTTCACCCGAATACCGCGCATACTCTACAGGTTGTAGAGGATGGCGAGCGGCGGCCGAGGGCCGTTCTGGGGTGCATGATCGTCTGGCACACTGAGTCCATGAGTGGACGAGGTCGCCCGCCGGACCCGGACCTCGAAGCGCGGGTCCATGCCGCGGCGCTCGACCTGTACGGCGAGGTGGGCTGGGCGGGGTTCAGCCTGGACGTGGTGGCGCGGCGGGCGCGGGTGGGGAAGGCGGCCCTCTACAGCAGGTGGGGCAGCAAAGAGAAGCTGATCGTCGACGCGCTGACGGCCATGCACCCCGATCCTGACCCGCACGCCCCGAAGCGGTCGGGGTTGCTGCGGGAGGACCTGGTCGTCATGGCGGTGAACATCCTCGACGGCTACTTCGACCGCCGGGGTCTGGTCATCCTGCGGGCGCAGATCGAGGCCAAGGTCTATCCGGAGCTGTTCGGTCATGCGCTGGAGCGGCTCCAGCGAGAGCGCATCCGAGAGGGCCGCGCCATCGTGGTGAGCGGCATCGACCGAGGCGAACTTCCGGCGGGGACGTCCCCGGCTCGGGTGCTGGACGCGGTCGCGGGCATCCTGACCAACCACGTTCTGTCGACACCGGCCAGCCAGATGCCCGCGCTGATCAAGCGCAAGGAGAAGTTCGCCGAGGAGACCGTCGACTTCGTGCTGTCGGCCGTCGGATACCGGTCGGCGGTCTGACTGTTCCCGGACAATCGGTCACTTGCTGAGTGGGTATTTACAGACCAAGTTCGTCTGTATTAGCGTGCGGATCAGCGCGCCAACGGCTTGATCGGCTCACGGACACGGCCCTGACGCGGCCTCCTGGAAGGAGCACAGACATGGCCCCCAGCCCGTGACGCTCACGGACGAGAGCCGCTCCGGCCGGATCATCGCGGTGCTGGCCTTCGGCGGCATGGTCGTCTCCATGATGCTCACCCTTGTGGCGGCCGTCATCCCGAAACTGCCCGAGCTGCAGGTGTGGCAGATCGTGCTCGCCAGCATGGTCATCTCCTCCGGGACCGGCCTGGCGTACGCGGCCATGCCGGCCTCGATCATGGCCGCGGTGCCCCCCACGCAGACCGGCGCGGCGAACGGGCTCAACTCGCTGATGCGGGCCATCGGCACGTCGACCGCCAGCGCCGTGATCAGCACGATGCTGGCCGCCCACACCATCGAGGTGAACGGAGCGCCGCTGCCCTCGCACACGGGTCTCAGCCTCGCGCTGGTCATCACGTCGGCCTCGGCGGTCGTCGCGTTGGTCATCACCGTCTTCCTGCCCGGCCGGCGCGCCGCCGATCGGCAGCAGACCACTGAGGTACGGCCCGCCTACCTGGCGGCCACTGAACAGTCCTAACACCGCTGCGCACACAGGAAGGGCATTCCATGGGAGCTCTCGACGGCAGGATCGCCATCGTCACCGGCGCGGGCCGCGGCATCGGCGCCTCCATCGGCCGGATGTTCGCCGAGCAGGGCGCGAAGCTCGTGCTCAACGACCTCGGCGCCGGCCCGGACGGCACGGGCGGCGACGCCGGTCCCGTCCAGGACATCGCCAAGGAGATCAACGACGGCGGCGGCCAGGCCGTCGCCGACACCGGCGACATCGCCGAGACCGCGACCGGCCGGCGCCTGGTCGACCTGGCCGTGGAGAACTACGGCGGGCTCGACATCGTCGTCAACGTCGCCGGCATCCTCCGCGACAAGATGATCTTCAATCTGCCCGAGGAGGACTGGGACGCGGTCATCCGGGTGCACCTGCGCGGCCACTACAGCACGATCAAGCCCGCGGCCGCGTACTGGCGCGGGCAGCGCAACCCGGACGGCCACTACCGCGTCATCAACTTCACCTCGGACTCGGCGCTCCAGGGCTCCCCGGGCCAGCCCAACTACGCCGCCGCGAAGATGGGCATCATCGGCCTGACCGCCTCCCTCGCCAACGGCCTGGCCAGGTACGGCGTGACCGCGAACGCCATCGCCCCCGGCGCGGCCACCCGCCTGACCGCCACCGTCCCGGACGACAAGAAGCTCGGCGACGACTCCCGCCTCGCGGAGGTCATGTCGCCGGACAACATCGGGCCGATCGTCACCTACCTCGCCTCCACCGAGTCGGACTGGCTGTCGGGGCGTACGCTCGGCGCCGCCGGCTACGAGGTCAGGCTGTGGAACACCCCCGAGGTCGTCGAGACCATCGCCTCGGACGGCCCGTGGGACCTCCAGGACCTCGCGGCCAAGGTCGCGACGTCGTTCCGCCCCAAGGCCGACGGACTTCCGCCATCGCTCTTCATGGCACAGATCCCCAAATGAGCCGATCATCACCTTAGGCCCGTCCATGCCGACAGGAGAGGGAAGCGCTATGTCCTCCACCCCATCGACCACGGCACCCATCGGCTTCTACGAGATCGCCGCCGCCGACCCCGGCCGAATGGCCATCATCGATCCGGACGGATCGGCTCTCACCTCCGGCGAGCTGCTGGCGCGGGTCAACCGCGTCTCGCGCGCCCTGCGCTCGCACGGCCTCACGGCGGGCGACGCCGTGGCGGTGGCGGTGCACAACGGTCACGAGTATCTGGAGTTGTCGCTGGCCCTGGGGCAGGTCGGGATGTTCCTGGTCCCGGTGAACTGGCGGCTGGCCCCGGCCGAGATGCGGTACATCATCCAGGACTCCGGGGCCAAGGTCGTGGTCATGGACGCCGAGCAGGCGGCGACGCTGCCGCCGGAGTCGCTGCCGGAGCACCGGTTCGTGGTCGGCGGCGCGGTGGACGGCTGGCGGCCCTATCCGGAGCTGGGTGCGGGCGAGTCGTCCGACGCGCCGCCGCAGCGCCGGCTCGGGTCCGTCATGGGCTACACCTCGGGCACCACGGGCAGCCCCAAGGGCGTACGGTACCCGCTGCCGGACGTCCTTCCGGAGGCGGCGGTCGCGTCGTTCGCGGCCTTTGTCTCCCGCTACGAGATCACCGTGGCCGAGGGGGTGCACCTGGTGTGCTCGCCGATCTACCACGCCGCGCCCAGCGGCCACGCCTCCGCCTTCCTGCACCTCGGCCACACGGTGGTGATCCAGGACAGGTTCGATGCCGAGGGCGTGCTGCGGGCCGTGGAGCAGTATCGGGTGACCAGCGTGCACATGGTTCCCACGCACTTCCACCGCCTGCTGCGCCTGCCGGAGGAGGTGCGGTCCGCGTACGACCTGTCCAGCCTGGAGGCGGTCATCCACGCGGGCGCGCCGTGCCCGGTGCCGATCAAGCAGCAGATGATGGAGTGGCTGGGCCCGCGGGTGTGGGAGTACCTGGGGTCCACCGAGGGCAGCGTCTCCCTGGTGAGCCCGCGCGAGTGGCTGCGCAAGCCCGGCACCGTGGGACGGCCGGTGCCGAACACGGACGTGAAGATCCTCGACGAGGACGGTAAGGAGGTGCCTGCCGGGGAGGCGGGCACGATCTACTTCGGCACGCCGGGGCGGCGGCCGGCCTTCGAGTACAACAACGACTTGGACAAGACCGCGGCCGGGCGGCGGGGCGACCTGGCCACCGCCGGCGACTACGGCTACTTCGACGAGGACGGTTACCTGTTCCTGCTGGACCGGCGCACGGACCTGATCATCTCCGGCGGCGTGAACATCTATCCGGCCGAGATCGAGCAGGCTCTGATCACGCATCCCGCCGTCGCCGACGTCGCGGTCATCGGCGTACCGGATCCGGACTGGGGTCAGAGCGTGCTCGCGGTCGTCCAGCCGGCCGCCGGCGCGGTGCCCGGTGACGAGCTGGCCGCCGAACTCCGCGCGCACTGCGCCGAGTACCTGGCCTCGTTCAAGATCCCGCGCCGGTACGAGTTCCGCGCCGACTTCCCGCGAACCGAGACGGGCAAGCTGCAACGCCGCAAACTGCGTGAGGAGTACACGTGAAGGTAGGAGTGCACGTCAGCGGCCCGCCGTCGGCAGAGGTCGCGCGGTTCGCCGGATGGGCCGAGGAGACCGGCTTCGACGTCGTCACCACCACCGAGGTCGATCACGATCCCTTTCTGCCACTGGCGCTGGCCTCCCAGGCGACCAGCCGGGTGGGGCTCGCGACGGGCATCGCGGTCGCCTTCGCGCGCACGCCGATGGCGTTGGCGTACGTCACCAACGATCTTCAGGCGCTCTCCGGGGGGCGCTTCGTCCTTGGTCTCGGCACCCAGACCAAGCCCCACATCACCCGCCGCTTCAGCATGGAGTGGGGCAAACCGGTGACCCGGATGCGGGAGTACATCACCGCCCTGCGCGCGATCTGGAACGACTGGAACAAGGGCGAGGAGGTGCGGCACGCGGGGGAGTACTACCGGCACACGCTCATGACGGCGACCTTCCGCCCGGCGCCGCACGGTCACGACAATCCGCCGATCCACCTCGCCGCGGTCGGCCCGGCCATGACGCGGCTGGCGGGTGAGGTGGCGGACGGGCTGATACCGCACGGCTTCAGCACCGAACGGTATTTCCGCGAGGTCACCCTGCCGGCTCTGGAGGAGGGTCTGGCGCGGGCCGGCCGTGACCGGTCCGAGGTGAGCGTCCACTGCCCGGGCTTCGCGCACGTGTACGCACCGGAGGGCTCCGTCGACGAGCAGCGGCGGATGCTGCGCGGCCGGGTCGCCTTCTACGGCTCCACCCCGGCCTACCGAGGAGTGCTCGCCCTCCATGGCTGGCAGGAGCTGCACGAGCGGCTGCACGCGCTGTCGGTCCGTCCGGAGGCCGACCGCTGGGACCGGATGGCCGACCTCGTCGATGACGAGGTGCTCGACACCTTCTGTACGAGCGGCACCCTGCCCGAGGTGGCGGCGGAGCTGCGCCGCCGGTTCGGCGGGCTGGTCGACCTGGTGCATCTCCATCCACCGGCGGGCACACCGGAGGCGGAGATCCGCGCGGCCCTGTCCACGCTCCACGGCGGGTGAGTGGCAGGTCCTCTCAGCGGGCCTCGAGGTGGGCCTGGATGGCCTCCATGACGGCCCGCGGCGAGGCCGAGCGGCTGAAGGTGGCCACCACCACCTGCTCGCCCTTCTCCTGGGGCTGCTCCAGGTGGCGGAACGTGGCGATGACGTAGCCGAGAGCGTGGTCCAGGAGCTCGAAGGGATCGTAGGCGCCACCTGCCCGCAGCCAGCCGCGCAGGACCTGGTTGTGCGCCGCCACGACGGAGGCGGCCATGAGCTCGGCCCGCAGGCCGGCGTCGGGCGAGTCGCCGAGCCATTCGCCGACAAACTCCCGGAACAGCCGCTGGTAGCGGGCCACGCTGGCGATCTCCCGGTCGCGCAGCGCGGGCACCTCCCGGACCAGGCGGTAACGGCGCAGCGACACCTCGGCGTCGTCGACGTAGTGGGCGAGCACGAGGCGTACGGCGTCGGTGATGGCCACGATCGCGGTGTCGGCGGCGGAGGCGCGCAGGCGGGTGTCGATCCTGGCCAGCAGCGCGTCGTGGTCGGGGAAGATCGCGTCTTCCTTGGAGTGGTAATGGCGGAAGAACGTGCTGCGGCTCACGCCCGCCCGGGCGGCGATGTCGTCCACGGTGGTGGCGTCGTAGCCGTTCTCGTCGAACAGGGCGACGGCGGCTTCGGCCAGGCGGTGGCTGATGCTCGGTTTCGGCACAGGGGCCATTCTTCCGGATTCAGGGGTGTCCAAAACGTACGGAACTCAGTACCGTACTTATGAAACTCAGTCCCATGGACGGTGATAGATGAGACCACCTGACACCGCGGGCAGCCTCGCCCGCCTGAAGGAGCGGCTCGACGAGGCCGTCCATGTCGCCGAGGCGCGGGCGGCGACCAAGCAGCACGCCAAGGGCAGGCTGACCGCCCGCGAGCGGATCGAGCGGCTGCTCGATCCCGGCTCGTTCGTCGAGCTGGACGCCCTCATGAAGGGCTCGCTCGGCTACGGCGACGGCGTGGTGACCGGGTACGGGACGGTGGACGGCCGCCAGGTGTGCGTGTTCTCGCAGGACTTCACGGTCGCGGGCGGCAGTCTGGGTGAGGTGTACGGGCAGAAGATCTGCAAGGTCATGGACCTGGCGATGCGCAACGGGTGCCCGATCGTCGGCATCAACGAGGGCGCCGGGGCGCGCATCCAGGAGGGTGTGGTCTCGCTCGGGCTGTACGGCGAGATCTTCCGCCGCAACATCCGCGCCTCCGGCGTGATCCCGCAGATCTCCCTCATCATGGGCGCCTGCGCGGGCGGTCACGTGTACTCGCCGGCACTCACCGACTTCACGGTCATGGTGGACGAGTCCTCGCACATGTTCGTCACGGGCCCGGACGTGATCAAGACCGTGACCGGCGAGGACGTCACGTTCGAGGAACTGGGCGGCGGGCGGGTGCACAACAGCCGCAGCGGTGTGGCCCACTACCTGGCGCCCGACGAGGACGACGCGCTGGACTACGTCCGGGCGTTGCTGTCGTACCTGCCGGACAACAACCTCGACGAGCCGCCGCACCCGGTGTTCGAGGCGGACCTGGAGGCCTCCGCCGACGACCTGGCGCTGGACGTGCTGGTCCCGGACTCGCCGAACCAGCCGTACGACATGCACGAGGTGATCGGCGCGCTGCTGGACGACGGGGAGTTCCTGGAGGTGCAGGCGCTGTTCGCGCCCAACATCGTGGTCGGCTTCGGCCGGATCGAGGGCCGGCCGGTCGGCGTGGTGGCCAACCAGCCGATGCGGCTGGCCGGGACGCTCGACATCGACGCCTCGGAGAAGGCCGCCCGGTTCGTGCGTACCTGCGATGCCTTCAGCGTCCCGGTGCTCACGCTGGTCGACGTGCCCGGCTTCCTGCCCGGCACCGACCAGGAGTGGAACGGCATCATCCGGCGCGGTGCCAAACTCCTCTACGCCTACGGCGAGGCCACCGTCCCGCTGGTCACGGTCATCACCCGCAAGGCCTACGGCGGCGCGTACGACGTGATGGGCTCCAAGCACCTGGGCGCCGACGTCAACCTGGCCTGGTCCACCGCCCAGATCGCGGTCATGGGCGCCCAGGGCGCGGTCAACATCCTGCACCGCAAGCGCCTGGCCGCCGCCGACGACCCCGACCCGCTGCGCGCCGAGCTGGTCCACGAGTACGAGGACACCCTCGCGACCCCGTACCTGGCGGCCGAACGCGGCTACGTGGACGCCGTCATCCGGCCGAGCGAGACCCGCCGCGAGGTGACCAGGGCGCTGCGGCTGCTGCGCGGCAAGCGCGACGCCCTGCCGCCCAAGAAGCACGGGAACATCCCGCTGTGAGCGACATCGAGGACGCCGAGCGTGCAGCCGACATCGAGGACGTCGAGCGTGCAGCCGGGATCGAGGACGTCGAGCGGACGCCTGGGGGCGAGGTGCGCGTGGTGAAGGGCGCTCCGACGCCGGAGGAGCTCGCCGCCCTCGTCGTGGCCCTGCGCCTGGTGCGACCGGCGGCCGACGCTCCGCGACCCGCCGTCACCCGCCCACGGCGCGTGCTGCGCCGTCCCCTCGTGCCAGGCCCGCGCGGTTGGCGGGAGTCGAGCTGGAACCTGGGAGGACACCTGTGAGCCTGCGCAAAGTGCTGATCGCCAACCGTGGCGAGATCGCCGTCCGCATCATCCGCGCCTGCCGGGACGCCGGCATCGGCTGCGTGGCCGTCTACGCCGATCCCGACCGCGACGCGCTGCACGCCCGCCTGATCGACGAGGCGTACGCGCTGGACGGCGCCACGCCGGGGGAGACGTACCTGTCGATCGACAAGATCATTGAAGTGGCGGCGCGGTCGGGCGCCGACGCCGTACATCCCGGTTATGGCTTTCTGGCGGAGAACGCCGCTTTCGCCCAGGCGGTCATCGACGCCGGGCTGGTCTGGATCGGCCCGCCACCGCACGCGATCACCGCCCTCGGCGACAAGGTCGAGGCCCGGCACATCGCCCAGAAGGTAGGGGCGCCGCTGGTGGCCGGAACGCCCGGCCCGGTGCCCGGGGTGGAGGAGGTGCTGGCGTTCGCGCGGGAGCATGGCCTGCCGATCGCCATCAAGGCGGCGTTCGGCGGCGGCGGGCGCGGGCTCAAGGTCGCCCGCACCCTGGAGGAGATCCCCGACCTGTACGACAGCGCGGTCCGCGAGGCGGTGGCGGCCTTCGGGCGCGGCGAGTGCTTCGTCGAGCGCTACCTCGACCGGCCTCGCCACGTCGAGACCCAGTGCCTGGCCGACGCCCACGGCGGCGTGGTCGTGGTCAGCACCCGCGACTGCTCGCTCCAGCGCCGCCACCAGAAGCTGGTCGAAGAGGCGCCCGCGCCGTTCCTCAGCACGGAGCAGGAGGCCCTGCTGCGCGACAGCTCCAAGGCCATCCTGCGTGAGGCCGGCTACGTCGGCGCCGGGACCTGCGAGTTCCTCGTCGGCCAGGACGGCACGATCTCCTTCCTGGAGGTCAACACCCGCCTGCAGGTCGAGCACCCGGTCAGCGAGGAGGTCACCGGCATCGACCTCGTACGCGAGATGTTCCGCATCGCCGAAGGCGAGCCGCTGGGCTATGACGACCCGCCGGCTCGCGGTCACTCGATCGAGTTCCGGATCAACGCAGAGGACCCCGGCCGCGGCTTCCTGCCCGCCCCCGGCACCATCACCCGCTGGCAGGCCCCCTCAGGCCCCGGCGTCCGCCTCGACGGCGGCTACGAGCAGGGCGAGACCGTGCCCGGCTCCTTCGACTCCCTGGTCGCCAAGCTGATCGTCACCGGCGCCAGCCGCGAGCAGGCGCTCCAGCGCGCCCGCCGGGCGCTGGCCGAGTTCGAGGTCGACGGCATGCCCACCGCGCTGCCCTTCCACCGGGCGGTCGTGGACGACGCGGCGTTCACCGCCGAGCCGTTCACCGTCCACACCCGCTGGATCGAGACCGAGTTCGACAACCAGCTCGCCCCCTACGCCGGACCGGCCGCAACGGCGGAACCGGCGGAGCGGGACCGGATCACCGTCGAGGTGGCGGGCAAGCGACTGGAAGTCGTCCTGCCCGCCGGCCTCACCGGCCCGCAGAGCGCCGGTACGCCCAGGGCCGCCGCCCCGCGCCGCCGGGGCGCGAGTGCCGTGCGGTCCGCGCCCAGCGGAGACGCCCTGGTCAGCCCGATGCAGGGCACCATCGTCAAGCTGGTGGCCGCCGACGGCGACACCGTGCGCGACGGCGACACCATCGTGGTCCTGGAGGCCATGAAGATGGAGCAGCCGCTCACCGCGCACAAGGCCGGCACCGTGGTCGGAATGTCCGCCCAAGTGGGCGCCACGGTCGCGGCGGGCGCGGTGATCTGCGAGATCAAGGACCCTTCCTGACCCTGAAAGCTTCATGCGTGACCTTGGGATTGCGGCTCGCGGGCGCTCGTTGAGTTGACATCCCTTTGACGGTGCCTCTTCCTCGGTGGCGACGAGAGGAAGGGGGGAACGCGACATGTTCGTACGCAAGCATGCGGGCGCCGCGCTGCTGGCGGCTACGGCGATCGTCTGCGGAGCCGTACCGCAGGCCGCGCGGGCGGCGGCCGTACCCGTCGCCGGTGGCGTCTACCAGCTCAAGGTGACCAAGAGCGGCCAGTGCCTGGACGTGGCGGGCGGTTCGCAGGACAACGGCGGCCTGCTGCAGCAGTGGGGTTGCTCAGGAGCCGCCTGGCAGCAGTTCACCGTCGTCTCGGCCGGTTCCGGCGTCTACACTCTTCGCGGCGTCAACAGCGGGCGTTGCGTGGACGTGCCCGGCGGGGCGGCCACCAGCGGGATCACCGGTTACGGCAACTACTCGCGCGGCGCCACCAAGATGGTGATCGAGAACAGCTACTACGACAACGTCAAGGATCCCTACTACCCCGACGCCACCGCCCAGCTCCGCCAGAGCGGCAGCGTCTGTGTCAGCTGCACGGGCAAGAGCGCCACCAGCGGCTCGGCCTTCACCCCCGGCTCGTTCTACTCCTACACCCTCGACCCGGCCGCCGACGTCCCGTCCCTGCTCAGAACCTACGCGGGACCCCAGGCGAACATCGGCACCTGACGCTCCCGTCGCGGGCCGCGCGCGTCCATCAGCTGTGACGCGGGCGGCCCGTCATCGCGCGTGAGTCAGCCGGACGTATCCGTACGGGTTGAAGAACAGATCGTCCTCGTCGTAACCGTCGCACGCGCCGGTGCGCAGCGACCAGCGGGGCGCGTCCTCGGTCATCCTGAAGCCGGCGCCGTCCTCGATCTCCGCCGCGCGTGGGTCGGTCAGCAGGTAGATCGCCAGCGTGTCCAGGTGCGCGACCAGCTCAGGCAACTCGTCCTTCGCCGGAGGCTCCGCACCGACCTCGATCTCCACCTCGGGCGCGCCGAGCAGGTGCATGCCGCAGCTGTAGAGCACCTGGCCGTCGTACAGCGGCCGCTTCACCCAGGCGGCGACGAGCGCGCCGGCCAGGCCCTCGTCCGTGACGTCGGCCTGGCCCTCGCCTGTGACGTCGGCCAGGCTTTCGTCCGTCATGTCGGCCGCTTGGTCGGCCAGTGCGAGCCAGCGGTCCCGGCCGTGCGTGATCCCGCTGCTCTCGTTCTTCACCGCCGTGGCACCGGCCCGCAGCAGGGCGGCCGTCACCGCCAGCAGCCGCCGGGATGTGTCGAAGGCCAGTTCCCGCATCATCGGCGCGGACAGCAAGTAGCCGACCGTGTCGTGCGACTCGACCGCGGCCCAGTCCGCCTCGTCGAACGAGGCCGCCGCCATACTGGCCTTGAACGCCTCCGGCATCCTGGGGTCGGGTTCGGCCTCGGAGTACTCACGGTCGAGGACGAACCCGCCGAAGCCGGAGGCGATCCGTTCCATCTCCGAAAGGGCCAGCCCGGAGCCGAGTACGCACAGGACATGCCTGGGGAACGCTTCACTCATCCCGGTACATTAGCGATCAGACCTACCCGCCCGTGTGGTGGATGGTGATCTCGCTCAGCGTCGGCCGTCGGTCAGCTTCTCGATGAGGGACCGCGGGATCCGCCGGGAGTGGCTTCACCGCTGGAGCCGGGTGTCGGCCTGGGCCAGGAAGACGTCGAGCACCCCGTCGCCGACCTGCGGCTGGGCCGCGCCCCAGCGGTTGCGCGGCGGGCTGACCCGGATCGCGCGGGCCTGTCGCTGCAGGTCACGCGACTCGGCGAGCAACGTGCCGGCCTTGGTCTCGTCTCCGGCCCGCCGAGCCTGGAGCGCGTCGAGCATGGTCACCAGCGCCCTGCCCCACAGCTCGGTGGCGGTCAGCCATGACGCGGCGTCATCGGTGAAGCCCTTCTGCACCGACCCGCCGCGGATGGTGGCCGGCGCCGTGGCGATGGCCTTCGCGTACGGACGCAGCGCGGCGATCGCGTCGGCGGGTCTCCCGCCGTCCCATGCCCGCCAGAACGCGGCCACCCGCGCGGCGAGCTCGGGTGCCTGGGGCTGCCATGGGGTGCCGCCGAAGGTCGGAGCCATGTGCTCCAGGTCGCCGAAGACCAGCAGGGCCTCGGTGGCCGCCTTGTCGCCGCCGGCGAGATAGGCCATCGCCCGCGGCCAGCTCTTCTTCGCGTCGTACGCTCTGTCGTTCCAGGTGAAGTCCGCGGCGCCGAAGACCGCGACCTTGCTCGCGTACGGCTGGTTCATCGGGTTGGCCACGATGCCCGACAGGTGCGCGGCCAGGCCGCCCTCACGCTTGTCGTAGGGGGCCAGGAGCAGCCGGCCGCTGGTGTTGCCGTAGTCGTTGACCGGGTAGTTGTCCCAGACGAACACCTTGCGGCCGAACAGCTCCGCCGCCTTCTCAGCCTGCGCGTTGGTGATCTCTGGAGGCACGGTGTCGGTGCCGGTCCACATCACCTCGATCGCGGGATCGAGGGAGGCCCGCATGGTCTGCTTGTACGTGGTGTCGGTCAGATCGCCGTACTCGGTGGGCACCATCTGCAGCCGCTGGGCGCCCTCGTGGGTGGCGATGAAGTTTCGCTGCAGGTCGTTGAGCAGATCGACCTGGGCCTTCGCCGCGGCGGTGCGCCCGGCCGCGCCGTACGCGGCCTCATCCGCCGCGCAGTTCCAGCTGGTGTAGCTGATGTCGTCCAGCGGGATGGAGAACGCCCTGGCGCCCAGGTCGTAGAGCGCCTGCAGCTTCCGCTTGAGGATGTCGCGGTCCGCGCTGTCGGAGTAGCAGATCGACACGCCCGGGGACAGCGCGAAGGTGAAGCGGACATGGTTCGCGTCGGCCCGTGCCACCAGCTCGCCCAGCTCGGCGAGCTTGGCCGCCGGGTAGGGGTCGCGCCACTTGTCGCGGTGGTAGGGATCGTCCTTGGGAGCGTAGATGTAGGTGTTGGCCTTGACGTCGCCGTAGAAGTTCATCTGGTCGAGGCGTTCGGCGTGTGTCCACGGCGCGCCGTAGAAACCCTCGATGGTGCCGCGCAGCGGCATGGACGGGAAGTCGCTGACCTGGACCCCCGCCACCTTCCAGCCGTCACCGGTGCGGACGAACAACTGGCGCAGCGTCTGTACGGCATAGAACTGGCCCGCCGCGTCCCTGCCGCCGAGAGCGATCTGGCGCGGCCCGCCGCCGGAGACCCGTAACGCGTATCCCTCCGCCTTGTCGGGCACGACCGTGTCGCCGAGCGCCCGCGCGATGTCCGGGCGTGCCGCGGGGCCGAGGCGCACCGTGAGCAGGCCGGCCGTGGGAATCCTGTCAGGGGTGATGATGTCCACCCGGCCGGCGCCGTGTGCCTTGAGTTCCCGTACGAGGCGGTCGCGAGCGGCGGGGTCGGTCTGGTCGTCGGCGATCACGAGCGCCCGGCTGGTGACGACGGCGGCCGTTCCGACGCCGCTCAGTGACTGCGGAGTCGGCGACACCGAGGGCAAGGAAGGAACGGCATAGGCCGCGGGGATGGGTAAGAGTGCCCCGGCGCACAGGGTCGCGGCCAGTGCGAGGACCGCGGTGGGGGTGATCTTGCGTCTGCTCACGAAACTCTCCATTCGTCGGTGTCGGCTGGAGGGGCGGTGCTGGCGCGGAGTACGAGGGCGGGGGTGGGAGCCTGCACCGCACGGGGTTCCGGGCGCTCGGCCATCACGTGCAGCAGTTCGGTCGCGGTGAGGGTGCCGAGCGCGAACGTGTCGCGGGTCAGTGCGGTGATCGGGGGATGCGGCAGCTGGGTGAGGATGGAGTCGTCGAAGGACACGATGGAGACGTCGCCCGGGACTCGTACGGCCATCTCAGTGGCCACACCCAGCCCGGCCGCCGCCATGACGTCGCTGTCGTAGATGATCGCCGTGCACGGAGGGCTCGACGCCAGCAGCCGGCGCGTGGCCGAGGCGCCCTGAGTGTCGGAGTAGTCGGTCGCCACGCTCACGATGTCGATGCCGAGCCTCTCGCGCCCGTCGGCGATGGCCTGGAGACGGCGTCGCGTGTGCTGGTAGGAGGGAATGCCGCCGACGTGGCCGATGTGCCGGTGGCCGAGCCCGGCGAGGTACGCGAGGACGCGCGTCATCGCCGCGTGGTCGTCGACCCAGACGCTGCTCAGCGGCAAGGGGGCCCCGTGGCCGCCCAGGACGACGGCGGGAATGCGGAGGTCGGCGACGAGCTGAGGCCGGACGTCGTCCACCGCGAGGTCGAAGATCACGAGCCCGTCGACCCGGTACTCGGCGGCCCAGCGGCGATAGACCGCCACCTCCGCCTGGGTGTCCTCGACGATGAGAAGTTGCGTGGCGATGCCCTCGTTGGACAGGCGGGACTGCAGGCCGGACAGGACGTGCGCGAAGAAGGGCTCGACGCCCAGCGTGCGGGCCGGACGGGCGATGACGATGCCGACCGCGTCGTTGTTGGCCCCCTTGAGGGCGCGGGCGGCGCGGTGCGGGCGCCAGTTGAGCTCCTCGGCGACGTCGAGGATGCGCTTGCGCGTCGCGTCGCTGATGCCGGGACGGGCGTTGAACGCCAGTGACACCGCCGAGACGGAGACGCCCGCCAGCCGCGCGATGTCGGTGCTCCGCAGCCGGGCCGGTGCGGCGCTCGCGGGAGGGTCCGATGAAGCGGCGGCGTCCTGGGGCGGAACCTCATCTTTCGGCGGCATCGCTCCTCCATCGTCGTTACGCAAACGAGACGATCCTCCCCGGTGACCTTGGGGACTCAAACGTATTAGTCTGCGGTCACTCAGGACAACTAAAACGTATCAGGCATATTGTCATATCTCCGCTACGGAGAGGTACGAGATGCACAACCACCTCAGCCGCACGCTTGAGCGGCTCGCCCGCGTGAAGCGCGAACGGATCCTGTCCCGGACGCACACCCGGCTGGCGGGTGTCGAGGTCGAGGCATGGACGGTCGCGGACGACGGTGAGCCGGTCAGCGCCCGGCATGCCCTCGGGCTCGCCCACGACCCCGGCCGCACCCCTCCCGGCTACCGCCCCTTCCCCCTGGGCGCGGCGTGGGGGGAGGCGTGGTCGACGACCTGGTTCCGGATCCGGGGCACGGTCGAGCCGCAGGGGGACACCCCCGTCGACCTCGTGCTCGACCTGGGCTGGTTCGACCACTCCGTGGGCGGTCATTGCGAGGGACTGGTCTTCACCCCGGACGGCACGATCGTCAAGGGCCTGCACCCTCGGCAGTCCGCCATCCGGTTACGAGGTGACGGGGCCGTCCCCGGTCTGCTCGACGCCGACGGCGCGTTCCTGCTCTACGTCGAGGCGGCGGCGAACCCCCTGCTGCTCGGGTTACCGCCGTTCGTGGTCACCGAGCTGGGGGAGAAGCGGGCGGAGGAGCCGTTCGAGCAGTTCAGGCTGCGCCGCGCGGAGGTCGCCGCGTTCTCGCCCGAGATCCACGCCCTGAGCTGTGACCTGGACGTCGCCGGCGGACTCGCCGCCGAGCTGAGCGCGGACGAGCCGCGTCACTGGCGGCTGCTGCGCGCGATAGAGGAGGCCCTGGACGCCTACGACGAGGCGGACGCCGAGGCCGGCGCCCGGCGGGCGCGCGCGATCCTCGCCCCGCTCCTGGCCGCGCCCGCGCACGCCAGCGCCCACCGGATCACCGCCGTCGGGCACGCGCACATGGACACGGCGTGGCTGTGGCCGCTGCGCGAGACGGTGCGCAAGCTCGCCCGTACGGTCTCCAACGCGCTCGCCCTGCTCGACGCGGACCCCTCGCTGGTCTACACGATGTCGGCGGCACAGCACTTCAGCTGGCTCGAAGAGCACTATCCGGCGCTGTTCGAGAGGGTGCGACACCATGTCGAGCAGGGCCGGTTCGTACCGGTCGGCGGCATGTGGGTCGAGGCGGACGGCGTCATTCCCACCGGCGAGTCCATGGTGCGCCAGCTGACCTACGGCAAGAGGTACTTCATCGACCGATTCGGCAGGGAACCACGGGAGATGTGGCTGCCCGACTCGTTCGGCTACTCGGGCGCCCTGCCGCAGCTGGCCCGCCGGGCCGGGTCCCGCTGGTTCCTGACCCAGAAGATCTCCTGGAACGACACCACGGTCTTCCCGCACCACTCCTTCTGGTGGGAGGGCATCGACGGCACGCGGATCTTCACCCACTTCCCGCCCGCGGAGACGTACGCCGCCGAGGTGACCGCCGCCGAGCTCCGGCACGCGGTCACCACCTTCAAGGACAAGGCGATCGCCTCCCATTCGCTGCTGCCCTACGGTTACGGCGACGGAGGCGGCGGACCCACCAGGGAGATGGTCGAGCGGTTGCGCCGCTTCGCCGATCTGGAAGGCGCGCCCCGCGTGACCTCCAGGTCTCCGGCGGAGTTCTTCCAGGAGGCCGAGGCCGAACTGCGTGACGCCGGGCCGCTGGAGCCGGTCTACCGTGGCGAGCTCTACCTGGAGCTGCACCGGGGCACCCTGACCTCGCAGGCGGCCATGAAGCGGCACAACCGGCGCTGCGAGTCGCTGCTGCGGGCGGCGGAATATCTCAGCGCGGCGGCGAGCGCACTGCGCGGGGCGCCCTATCCGCACGCGGACCTTGACGACATCTGGCGCACCGTGCTGCTGCACCAGTTCCACGACATCCTCCCGGGCACCTCGATCGCCTGGGTGCACCGCGAGGCCCGCGACACCTACCGGGCGCTCGAGGAACGGCTGAACGACCTGATCAAGCAGGCGAGCGCGGCGCTGGGCGACGCTGAACCCGGCGTCGTAGGGAGTGTGCTTCCCCCGTTCGCCACAGCGGAACCGGACGCGCGTGTCGTCGAGGTCACCGACGACGGCGGCACCGTACTGGAGGACTGCCTGCTGCGGGTCGTGATCGGCGACGACGGCCACGTCACCTCGCTCCTCGACCTGCGCGGCGGCCGGGAGGTCGTCCCGCCCGGCCGGCGCCTCAACGAGCTGCAGCTCTTCCGTGACGAGCCGGTGCGCTGGGACGCCTGGGACGTGGACCGGCACGCGCTGCGCCACCCCCAGGTGCTCGACCAGGTCACCAGCCGCAGAGTGGTCCGCGACGGGCCCGACGCCGGGGTGGAGGTGGTCCGGCGGGTCGGCACGTCGACGATCACGCTGACCATGTGGCTGCGCGCCGGCACCGGCCGGTTCGAGACCGAGTGCGCCATCGACTGGCAGGAGCGCGAACGCCTGCTGAAGGTGGCCGTCCCGGTGCGGGTCATGGCGCGGACCGCGCGGTTCGAGACCCAGTACGGATACGTCGAACGTCCGCTGCTGTCGAACACCGCGACCGACGAGGCGATGTTCGAGACGGCGATGCACCGCTACGTCCAGGTGGGCGACGGTGACTTCGGCGTCGCGATCGTCAACGACTCGATGTACGGAGCCGACGCCCGCGCCGACGGCGACTCCACCGTGGTCCGGCTGTCCCTGCTGCGGAGCGCCCGCTTCCCCGACCCCCGCGCCGACATGGGCACCCATGCCTTCCGCTGGGCGGTGCTGCCCGGCGCGGACGTGCCCGCCGCGGCCGAGGCCGCCTACGCCTTCAACGCGCCCGACATCGCCGGGCTGTCGCGGCTGGCACCGCTGGTGCGGCTGGAACTGCTCACCGGGCACGCGCTCATCGACTGGGTCAAGCAGGCCGACGACGGCTCCGGGGACCTGGTCGTCCGGGTGTACGAGACGCGGGGCGGACGGGCGAGCGCACGGCTGCACTGCCGCGAGGAGCTCGCCACGGGAGCCGTCCTGTGGGAGACCGACCTGCTCGAACGCGAGCTCGGCGGCGAACGCGAGCCCCGCGACGAACGCGAGCCCGGCGGCGACGAGGACCTGTTGCCCGTGGCCCTGGCCGGGGGACGCCGTCCCGTGAGCGAGGCCCGGCTGGAGCTCGGCCCCTTCCAGGTGGCGACCCTGCGGATCGCCGCCCCTCACGCATCACCTAAGGAGGACCCCCAATGACCAGAATCGGAAGAGGCTGGACCGGCGTCGCGGCACTCGCCCTGGGATCGCTGCTGCTGTCCGGCTGCGGCGGCGGTGACACGGCGCCGAAGGCGTCGGGCGGAAAGCTGTCGGGATCGATCGCGTTCCAGACCTGGAACCTGAAGAACGACAAGTTCACGCCCTACTTCACCGAGCTCATCGCCGCCTTCGAGAAGGCCAATCCGGGCACCGACATCAAGTGGGTGGACCAGCCCGCCGAGGGCTACCAGGACAAACTGTCCGCCGACGCCGCGGCGGGAGCGCTCCCCGACGTCGTCGACATGGGCCCCGAGGCCGCCTACACCCTGGCCCAGGCGGGCGTCCTGCTCGACCTCAACAAGGCCGACCCCCAGGCCAAGGGCCTGTTCCTGGACAAGGCGTGGCAGGCGATGACGTTCAGCGGTCTGGGCGGCGGGACCTACGGCTACCCGTGGTACCTGAACACCGGGCCGTCGTTCTTCAACACGGCGCTGTTCAAGAAGTGCGGCCTGGACCCGGCCAAGCTGCCCGCCACCTATGACGAGCTGTTCACCCAGGCCGAGACCATGGCCAAGAACTGCTCGGACGTGTCGATGATCGTCAGGATGCCGGCCATCGAGAACTTCGGCGAGTACGGCGTGCCCCTCATGGACGCCGCGGGCAAGCAGTTCACCTACAACGACGCCAAGGGCGTGGAGTTCGTCGAGCGCTACAAGAAGCTGTACGCCGGCCGGGGCCTGACCCAGGAGTCGCTGAACAACCTCCAGACCAAGGAGGTGGAGGAGTTCAAGGCCGGGCGGCTGGCGTACCTGTCGGGCAGCTCGTACACGCTCAATGACCTGAAGGACACCGCGCCCGACATCTACAAGAATCTCGGGATCGGGCCGCGGATCAGCACCGCCGCGCCCAACATGTACATCGAGTCGCTCGTCGTGAACGCCACCGGCAAGAACCAGCCGCTGGCCATGGCCTTCGCCAAGTACGTGACCAACCCCGCCAACCAGCTCGCCTTCGGCAAGAAGGCCTCGGTGTTCCCCTCCACGGCCGGGTCGATGGACGACGAGTACTTCACCAAGGACGACGGCGACCCCGCCACGAAGGTGCGGCTGGAGAGCGCCGCCCAGGTCAAGAAGGCGATCGTGTGGTGGCCCCCGGCGTTCTCCGGCTCGACCGACGCCGAGACGCTGCGCGAGCAGATCGCCCAGGCGCTGCTGGGCAAGAAGACGGTGAAAGAGGCGCTGGACGCGTCGGTGAAGTACTCCAACGACCGGCTGGCCTCGCACGGATGACGACCAAGCACAAGGCGTCCCCGCCACGCGGCGGGGACACCGCTCTGGCCACCCATCGGTGGCGCGTGACCCCATGGTTGTTCCTGCTGCCGGGGCTGGCCGTCGTCACGCTGCTGGTCCTCGTGCCGTTCCTGAACACGTTGCGGCTGGCGTTCACGGACTCGATGCTGCTGCGGCCGGGGGACTTCGTCGGGCTGGACAACTTCCGGCGGATGTTCGACGACGAGCGGTTCGGCACCGCGCTGCTGAACTCCAGCCTGTACGTGGTGTGCGTCGTGCCGTTCATGGTGGTGCTGCCGCTCGTTCTCGCCGCGCTGCTCAGCGGCGCCGGGCGGCTCATGGGGTTCTTCCGGACCACCATGTACCTGCCGGTGATCATGTCGCCGGTGATCGTCGGCTTGATCTGGACGAACCTGCTCGACAAGCAGGGCCTGGTGAACGAGCTGCTCGGCACGCTCAAGATGGTCGCCCAGCCGGTGCCGTTCCTCACCGACCGCTGGCTGCTGCTGTTCAGCGCGATGTTCGTCACCGTGTGGACGGGCCTGGGCTACTACATGGTCATCTACCTGGCCGCGCTGGCGAACATCGACCCGAGCCTGTACGACGCGGCGGCGATGGACGGAGCCGGCCCGGTGCGGACCTTCCTGAACGTCACCGTTCCGGGCGTGCGCTCGACGATGGCGCTCATCGGCGTCCTGTCCTCCGTGGCGGCCTTCCGGGTCTTCGGTGAGATCTACGTGCTCACCGACGGCACCGGCGGGGTGGGCGGCGGCGATCTCACGATGACCATGCTCATCCAGCGCGAAGGCACCGGCCTGCAGGCGCGTACCGGATACGCCGGCGCGATCAGCCTGGTCATGTCCGTCATCCTCGGCGCGCTGCTGATCGCGCAGCTCGTCATGCAGCGCAAGCAGAGGACCTTCTGATGCCCACCTCCGCCGCCGGACGGCGGCGCGTCACGCCGGGCCTCGTCGGCCGCTACCTGATCCTCATCCTGATGGCCGTGCTGCTGGCCGGCCCCCTGATCTGGCAGCTCTCGCTGTCGCTCAAGGGCGCCGGCGACGACTTGTACGCCCGGCCGCCCGAGCTGATCCCCGGCCATCCCACGCCGGCGAACTTCGCCACGGTGCTCGACCGCATCCCCGTACCCCACTACCTGGTCAACTCGCTGATGGTGGCCGCCATGGCCGTCGCGGGCAACGTGGTGGGGGCCACCTGCGCCGGCTACGCCCTGGGCAAGCTGCGCTTCCGCGGACGCGGGGTGGCGGCCGGGATCTTCGTCGCGGCCCTGCTCGTCCCTGCCGAGACCGTCCTCATCTCCCAGTTCCTGCTGGTCAGGGGGGCCGGTCTGGCCAACACCCTGCTGGGCGTCGTCCTGCCGACGATCGTGGCCGCACTGAACGTGCTGCTGATGCGCAACGCGTTCGCCAACCTGCCCGCCGAGTTCGACGAGGCGGCCGTCATCGACGGCGCCAACGCCTGGCAGCGGTTCATCCGCGTCTCCGTCCCCCAGGTCAAGGGCGTCATCACGGTCGTGGCGATCTTCGCCTTCGTCGGCTCGTGGAACGACTTCCTGTGGCCCCTCATCGTGCTGTCCGACGAGGACAACTACACCCTCACCGTCGGACTGAACCGCCTGCGCGGCACCTTCTACGACGATCCACGCCTCATCGCGGCCGGCACGATCATCGCCTTGGTGCCCATCGTCACGTTCTTCGCCATGTTGCAGCGCTACTTCTTCCGCGGGCTCGAAGCGGGAGGCTTGAAAGGGTGAAATGCTGAGATTCGGGGTCAACTACACGCCTTCCCGGGACTGGTTCTACTCCTGGCTGGATCCGGACTGGGCGGTCACCCGGCGCGACATGGCGGCCCTGGCCGGTCTCGGCCTGGACCACGTCCGGGTCATGCCGCTGTGGCCCGTTCTGCAACCGAACCGGACGCTGATCCGCCGCCGCGCCCTCGACGACGTGCGCCGCGTCGTGGAGATCGCCGGCGAGGCCGGCCTCGACGCCAGTGTGGACGTGCTGCAGGGACACCTGTCGGGGTTCGACTTCGTGCCGAGCTGGCTGACGGACTGGCACCGGCGCAGCATGTTCACCGACCCCGACGCGATCGCCGCGCAGGCCGACCTGGTCGAGGCGCTCGACGGGCACCTGTACGACCTGCCCAACTTCCTCGGCCTGACCCTGGGCAACGAGGTCAACCAGTTCACCTCCGCCCTGCACCCGAGCCCGATGCCGGCCACCGCGCGACAGGTCACGGCCTGGCTCCGGTCGCTGCACGGCGAAGGCCCGCGCGACCAGCGTCATTTCCGGCTGAACGCCGAATACGACGCCGTCTGGTACGCCGACGGTCACGCCTTCACCCCCGCGCACTCCGCCCGGCACGGCCAGATGAGCGTGATCCACTCGTGGATCTTCAACGGCACGGCGCAGGGGTACGGCGCGATGTCGCACGAGAGCGTCAGCCACGCCGCGTACCTCATCGAGCTGTCACGCGCCTTCGCCCTCGACCCGGCCCGCCCGGTGTGGCTGCAGGAGGTCGGCGCGCCGCTCAACCACCTCACCGAGGACCAGGCGCCGGACTTCTGCGAGGGAACCGTGCGCGCGGCGGCCGACAGCGACGCCCTGTGGGGTATCACGTGGTGGTGCTCGCACGACGTGGAACGCGGGCTGGCCGACTTCCCCGGCCTGGAGTACAGCCTCGGCCTGATCGGCGCCGACGCCACCGTCAAGCCGATCGGCAGGCGCTTCGCCGAACTGGCCGCCGAACTGCGGCACCGTCCGCGCCCTTCACCACGGCGGGAGGCGGTCGTCGTACCGGTCGACTCCGAGGACGTTCCCGTGTCCCGGGCGGAGCTGTCGCCCGGTGGCGGCGTCTTCGAGACCTGGATGGACCGCGCCCGCGCCGGATCCCGCCCTGCTCTGGTCACCTCCACGGTCGCGGGCGACCCGTCGGCGCTGCGGGCTCGCGGCGTCGAACGGCTCGTCCACGCCGAGCCGACGGGGCGTACGTTCTACAGCTCCGTCAGCGACGCGGAGGTACTCAACCGGACGGCCGCGCATGCGGAACGCTGAGCCTGCGGAGCCGCTGCTCGCCGGGCCCGGGGAGCCGCGCACGCGGCGCGATGAGCCGGTGGAGCCGCTGCTCGCCGGGTCCGTCGAACGGCTGCTCGGCGAGTTGTCCCTGCGGGAGAAGGTCGGCCAGCTCAACCAGCGGCTCTTCGGCTGGCAGGCCGTCGAGCGGGCTCTCGGAGGCGGGTTCCGGCTCACCGACCTCGCCCGCGCCGAGCTCGACCGGTGGGGCGGGCTCGGTGCGCTGTACGGGGTCTTCCGCGCCGACGCCTGGTCGGGCCGCTCGTGGGCCGACGGGATCCGGCCGGAGGAACGCGCCGAGGTCGCGGCCCTCGTCCAGGACGAGGTGTCGCGGGCCGGCGGGCACCGCATCGGGGTGCTGCTGTCGGAAGAAGCCCCGCACGGGCACCAGGCGCTGGGCGGGACGCTGCTGCCCACCAATCTCGCGGTGGCCGCGGGCTGGGATCCGGAGCTGCTGACCGAGGCCGCGGCCGCCGTCGCGGCCGAGCTCGCGGCGAGCGGGGTGCACCTGGCCCTGGTATCCGCCCTCGACCTGCTGCGCGACCCGCGCTGGGGCCGGGCGGAGGAGTGCTTCGGAGAGGATCCGCTGCTGGCGGCGGAACTCACCAGGGCGCTGGTGATCGGCATGCAGGGCAGCGATCGGGGCGCGGTGGGCCGCGACGGAGTCGCGATCGTGCTCAAGCACCTGGCCGCCCAAGGCGAAGCCGTCGGCGGGCGCAACGGCCAATCCGCCGTCATCGGCCCCCGTGACCTGCGCGAGCTGCATCTCCCGGCCGTCAGGGCCGCGGTGGAGGCCGGGGCCATGGGGTTCATGGCGGCCTACAACGACATCGACGGCGTGCCGTGCTGCGCCAACCGCGACCTCCTCACCGGCTTCCTGCGGGCCGAGTGCGGCTTCGACGGGATCGTCATGGCCGACGGCCTGGCCGTGGATCGGCTCGTCGCGATGACGGGCGACGCGACGACCGCCGCCGTGGCCGCGATCGAGGCCGGCGTGGATCTGTCGCTCTGGGACGACTCCTTCGGCCTGCTGGAACAGGCTGCCGCCGAGGACCCGCGAGTGGCCGAGCTGGTCGACGCCGCCTGCCGCCGAGTGCTCACACTCAAGCAGCGCGTCGGCCTCCTCGCCGACCGCCCACCCGAGACCGCTCGTGAAAAGCTCATCTTGGGGGCCGCCGACGGCCTCTCGCGTCGCCTGGCCCGGCAGTCGCTGGTCCTGCTCCACAACGCCGACAACCACCTGCCCCTCGATCGGCGGGCCCTGACCAAGGTGGTTCTCGCCGGTCCGAACGCCCGCGACGTCACCGCCCTGCTGGGCGACTACGTACCGCCCCTGCCCACGGGGTCGGCCGCCGGGCTGGACCTGGCACTGCGGCAGGCGCTACCGCAAGCCGAGGTGGTGTGCACATCCGGAGCACCCACGGCGGCCGAGCTGAGCGGCGCCGACGTCGTGATCCTGGCGCTCGGCGGGACGAGCCACCGCACGTACGCGGAGGACTTCGCCGCCAACGGGGCGATCACCGGCCAGGCGGCCGTCGCGACCGCCGGGGAGGGCGTCGACCTGGCCGACATATCCCTGCCGGGCGGTCAGGACGACCTGGTCGCCGCCGTCCGCGCGCAGGCCCGCTGCCCGGTGGTGGCCGTCGTCATCGCCGGTCGTCCGCACGTACTCACCGCTGCGCTGGCCCACACCGACGCCCTGCTGTGGGCCGGCTACCCCGGTCCGCACGGCGGCCACGCGATCGTCGACGCGCTGCTCGGCGACTACGAGCCGGTCGGCCGCCTGCCGTTCACCGCGCCACGCCATCCGGGGGCCGTGCCGGTACGCCACAACGACCGGCACCCGGCCCACGGCGTCTACCAGGACGCGCCGGACCCGGTGCTCTTTCCCTTCGGCTCCGGCCTGCGCTACCGGCCCGTACGGTTCGACCGCCTGACCGCGACGACGCACGCCGACACGGTCGAGGTCAGTGTCGAGGCCGTCAACCCCGGCGGCACCGAGGCCGAGGTCGTCGTGCCGCTGTTCGGGCGGCGTACCGGAGGCGTCGTACTGCCTCGCCTCCGCGAACTGCTCGCCTTCCGCAGGGTCACCGTCCCGCCGGGCGCCCGTACCACCGTCGTCTGGAACCTGCCCGCGGCGCGCTGCTTCGCCGAGGGCGCGACCGACCGGGCCGTCACCGACCTGTACGTCGAAGACCTGCACGCGACCATCCGTCCACCACTCAGACACCCCCAGGCCGCCATCCACGCCGGATCGGCCGAGCCCATTCCCGACAGTGAGGAGTTGTGATGGCCCGATCACACCGCAGACGGGCGACGACCCGTGCGGGCACCGCCACCTTGGCCGCCATGCTCGCCGTCGTGCTCGCCGCCGGCGGCGCCGCCGCCAGCGACACGCTGCCCTGGACGGGCGACAGCGCGGTCGGCGCCAACCAGCCCTACCAGCACGGCTACTCCGTCACCGACCTGCTGCGCTGGAACCCCGCCGACGACGCCCACGCCGAGCTCCTACGCGCCAAGGTGCCGCTCCAGAAGCGCAATGCCGCCAACGCCGCCACGCAACGCAACCCGGCGCTGCCCGCCGCCACCCAACAGCTCACCTTGGCGGGCGACTACGGCAACGCCTTCTTCGAAAGCCATCCCTACACCAACGAGTTCAGCCAGTACCTGTTCTCCTACTGGCAGTACGCCGACTTCTACGGCTCCTGGCACGGCATGCCCACCGAGGGGGTGCCGACGAGCTACTACGACCCGACCAAGGACTGGCGCGAGAAGTGGTTCGAGTTCGGGATGCTCAACCTGCCCAACCCCGGATACACCAACGCGGCGCACGCGAACGGGGTGCGCTCGCTGGGCTGCCTCTTCTTCTCCGACAACGACCGCGGCGACCAGACCTACAACGAGCTCCTGGTCCGTGACGCCGACGGCGGCTTCCCCGTCGCCGCCAAGCTGGTCCAGACGGCCAAGTTCTACGGCTTCGACGGCTACTTCATCAACCAGGAGGCGCGGGTCGCGCCGGCCGACATCCCGGTGTTCAAGGAGTTCCTGCGGGAACTGCGCGCGGGCGGCCTGTACGTGCAGTGGTACGACTCCATCGACAACTCCACCGGCGCCATTTCGTACCAGAACGAGTTCAACGCGGTCAACGGCCCGTTCGTGCGTGACGCGAAACTCGGCGACGTGTCCGACTCCATCTTCCTCAATTACTGGTGGAACAGGACCAAGCTCACCAATTCCAAGAGCTACGCCGCCGGCCTCGGCCTGGACTCCCGCAAGAGCGTCTTCGCCGGTGTCGAGGCCGGGCAGTACCAGTTCGACCAGCCGTACAACCTCGAAGACAACCTCGACGCCAACGGCGCGCCGATGAACGCCATCGCCACCCTCGGTGCCGACTTCGTCTCCTCCGACTACGCGAACAAGACCGACGACGCCGCCCAGCGGGACGTCTTCGACCGGGAACGCCGCTGGTGGACCGGCTCCTCAGCCGGCACCACCACGCCGGAGGGGACCTGGAAGGGCATCTCCAAGTACATCGCCGAACGCTCCGTCATCGGCGGCACCACGTTCGCCACCTCCTTCAACACCGGCCACGGCCTGTCCACCTGGACCAAGGGCCGGCTGTCCAACCAGCAGGAGTGGGGCAACATCAACCTCCAGGACATCCCGGTGACCTGGCAGTGGTGGGTGGACGCGGCCGGGACGCCGCTCAGCGCCGACTTCGACTACGGCCCCGCGTACACACCGGCTAGCCGGTTCTCCTACCAGAAGATCGGCGCCTACAACGGCGGCAGCTCCCTCGTCCTCAGCGGGACCCTCGACAGCGACAACACTGTACGTCTCTACAAGACGGACCTGCAGATCAACCAGCGCTCGACCCTCGACCTGACCTACAACAAGCCCTCGGCGAGCGACGATTCCGAGCTCCGGCTCGGCCTCGTCCTCGCCTCCGACCCGGGCAAGGTGATCCAGCTCCCGCTGACCGGCTCGGGCCGGCGTACCACGGGCTGGACGACCCGGTCGGCCGACCTGTCGGCGTACGCCGGTCAGAAGGTGGCCGCGCTCGGCCTGGTCGTCGCCGCGGGCGCCCGCCCCATCCCGGGGTATCAGGTCAACCTCGGCGCACTGGCCCTGCGCGACGGCAAGAATCACACCCCTGCCGCGCCGCAGGACCTACGCATCACCGAGCTGCTCCCCGCGACCGGCGAACTGTTCCTGTCCTGGAAGCGCTCCGGCTACGACAAGGTACGCCGCTACGACGTCTATCTGGACGACACCTACCTCGGCGGCGCCTACGACGACGTCTACTACGTCAAGCGCTTCCCGGCCACCTCGGGAACGATCAAGCTGGTGGCGGTCGGCCCGGACGGGTCGCAGAGCCCGGCGGCGACCACGTCGTTCGACCTGTCCACGGCGCCGGGCAAGGTGCAGGCGTCGGCGAAGCCGGACGGAACGCTGACGGCCGCTTGGACGCCTCCGGCGAGCGGCGGGCCCATCACGCTGAGGGTCCAAAGCCTCGACACCGCCCACCCGTACACCAAGGAGGTCGAACTCCCCGGAACGAGCTCGAGCACGACGCTGACCGGCGTACCCGTCAACGGCGACGGCTACCTCCTGACCCTGCGGTCGGGAACGGGCACGGCCACCGGAGCACGCGGGACGTTCGCCGACACCGAGATCAGCCCCTACCCGGCCTCGGCGGTGGCGATCAACGGGAACACGTTCACGTTCTCCCGGCCGGCTCTTCCGGACTGGCACACACTGACCGTCCTTGAGGACGGCCAGGCGAAGTCGTTCACGACGACTTACGGCTCGGGCGCCAAGCCGTACATCATCCGTGGCCGCACCACACGTGCCGCCGAGACGGTGACGATGTCCGGCGCCACCAGCAAGGTGGTCGCCATCCTGGAGGACTACGCCGGCAACAAGGCCACGACGGTGCTTCGCGGCAACTGATCACGAAGACGTGGGGGCGCCCGCGGGGGCCCCCCGCCATTTAGGGCGGGGCCGGGGGGCGCCCCCCCGGGGTAGCGCGGGGCCCGGGGGGGCCCCAAAGGAGGGC
>NZ_JBEZDM010000050.1:0-70005 GCF_040648335.1 Nonomuraea sp. NPDC049158 | reverse complement strand
CGCCAGACGCGTCCGGCGAAGGTGACCATCTCGGGCTCGGAAGTCGGCGCCATCCGGCACCAGGCGCGCGGCTCGCCCACGTAGCGCAGCTGCGACTGCAGGAGCTCGGTCAAGCGCTTGCTCTCGATCACCGGGCGGGTGGACAGCCAGGTGACGACACCCGGTGGCACCAGGTAAAGCACGTGCCATGGTGCGGCGAAAGGGATGTGCAGGAGCATGAGGAGCAGGGACCATGGAGCCAGGACGCCGACGAACACGCCGATCCACACGATCGGGAGGGGCATCGGCAGCCGCAGGTCGTACAGCTTGTAGAGCCGCTTCTCAATTCGCCAGATATTGGTATACGTGGGCAGGTCCACGCGGTCCTCCTCTCCACCCGCTCGTACAATGACCGCCCTTGAGCGGTCTCAATCCTTTACTTGATGCCCAGTGCTCCCGCGATCGCCTTCGCCGTCACCTCAATGATGTTGGGCACGTAGAAGATCACGCCGATGGCGATGGCCAGGATGAGGAACTGCACGAACCTCGTGATCTCGCGCGTGAAGAGGAAGAACAGCGCGACCACGGAGACCACGACGAGGAAGAGCGGAGCGAAGAAGGCCCGCAGGAAGTTGGCGAGCCCCTCGGAGTCGATGCCGGTGGGGGCGGGCGTTGGCGTCATTTCGATCAGGTTGAGCACTATCGTTTTCAAGATCACTTCTTTGTCCTCCCGGGGGTACCGATCAACAGGGCGTTCGTGCGTCTACCCAACGGCCCGACCGGCACCGCGGATGTCGTCGACGTACCATTTGTCGCCCAGCTTCTCGACGGTGAGGCGATATGCCTGCTCCAGGCGGGCACCGGCCGCATTGGCGTCGGTGGCGTTCGGATCGGCCGACGGCGTCGCGCCACTCGGCACGCTCCACACCACGACCACCTGGATCTCTCGAGTGGCGCCCCCCACAGGCACCACGATGTCCTTGAGCTCGGCGAAGGTGAAGGCGCCGCCGAAACTCGCGATGCTCTTGCCCGCGGCGACATAACGCTGCAATCCCGTCGTGTCGCCCGAGCCGTAGTTCTTGAAGAAGTCCTCCAGCTGCGGCTTGAGCTCGGCGGCGACGGCGTCGTCGTTCTCGGGCTTGGCGAGCTGGGGCAGATCCGCCCGGCCTGGCGCGGGCAGGATGGCAGGACGGCCGGAGACCACGAACCTGCCGCCGCCGTCGTCCGAGTAGTAGATCGGGACCGACAGCATCATCCGGCGGGAGCCCGACTGGAAGGCCACGGTGACGATCGCGTCGCTGGCGCTGGTGGCCTCGATGTCGTAGGGCTGGATCGCGACGGCGGCCAGCTTGCCGTTGCCGTCCCAGCCCATCTGCTGATCCATGCCGTCCGCCAGGAACGCGGCCAGCTTGCCCGCCCTGCTCGGCGCGTCGGCGGGAGTGAAATTCAGATAGACGCCGGCGAACTGGGCCGCGAACGCCATGCCGCGGTCGGCCGGGAATCCGTGATTGGCCACGGGCGTCTCATTCGGAGCCGCCGCGCCACTCTGGGTAAACCTCTCAAATGGGGCACGCACCCCATTGACCACGATAACTACAATAAGCGCCCAAAGAACGATTCGGCCGGTCCACACCAGCCATCTCCCGCCGGCACCAGACCAGCCGCCACGACGCGGCCTGCGGGCAGGCGACACGTCGAAGTCGGCTATGTCATGGCGTGCCGAAAGCTCGGGGTCGCCAGGGATCCGAGGACCCTGCTGGACGGTTGACCTACGAGCCATCACGCCTCCGCTCGCGCCGATCCCCCGGGCTGGCGCGGTGTCGTCCGTTGCCGATCCCCATCATCCGCGGTGAAGCAGTCACCCTACCGGTCTCCGCCATTGTTCCAGGAAAGCCACGCCCATGCTGCAGGCATCGCTGTCCATGGGCAAACCAGGTTGTGTATGCCACGCTGGAGTGCCAACTCTTGTCACTTCCCCTGCCAAATGGGCATTTGACCAGGCCAGAGGCCGGTAATGGCATAGCCCTGCGGCCACGGATTCCTGTCCAAACCAGCCATGGACTCTCTTTGACCTGCGAAATTGGTATAACACGCGAACGGCCGCATGCCCGTGAGGGGGCCTGCGGCCTGGTGCGTGGCGCGCCCTCAGGCAGGCTCTGGGTCCTGTCCCAAGTCGCGCTGTCTCCTGCTACGCAGATCGACCACCGTGGGCGCCACCGACCGCTCCAGCGAGCCACGCAGGCCTTCGAGCATGGTGGCGGCGTCCTGCCCACGCACTCGCATGGCGAGCTCTTCGCGCTCGTCCACTTTCCTGCGCAAGTACGCCTCGCGATTGACGCGCAGACCGTACATGAGCTCGACCCGCAACAGTGCGAGCTCCTCTTCGAGGCTGATGCCCGCCAGTGAAGGTGCGGGACGTCGTTTCCGGATGATGCGACGGATCATGAGGGCCCTCCCGAGTCAGCGTAAACGCTGTGACAATTCGACGCGTAGGGGCCCAAAGTGGTTGACAACTCACTTATCCCGGGATCAACCGTTGTAGCGGAACTCCCGGCCGCGGTTCGTCCACCTGCGATCGAAGCGCGATCTTCACGCTGAGCTGTGGTTTCGGCTGCCCGCTCGCCTTGTCCGAAGACCGGCCGCTCTTGGAGTCGGCCGCCATAGAGGGTGAGCAGATCGACCAGGAGGAAGTCGTCACGGCGGTCCGCCAGGTCGACCAGGTCGGGGTGGAAGCCGTGCGGGCCTCACCGAGGAGCGCGATCCTCGCCCCGCCGCCCGGACACGACGCCGAGCCGCATCGCCGGGTTCGGATCGGTGAGGAACTCATCCGAAACGTCAGAAATCAAACGTTGAAGCGGAACTCCACGACATCGCCGTCACGCATGACGTAGTCCTTGCCCTCGATGCGGGCCTTGCCCACCGAGCGGGCGCTGGCGATGGAGCCCGCCTCGACCAGGTCGTCGAACGAGACGACCTCGGCCTTGATGAAGCCGCGCTGGAAGTCGGTGTGGATCACGCCGGCGGCCTCGGGCGCGGTGGCGCCCTTACGGATCGTCCAGGCCCTGGTCTCCTTGGGCCCGGCCGTCAGGTAGGTCTGCAGGCCGAGCGTCTCGAAGCCCACTCTCGCCAGCTGCGACAGGCCGGACTCCTCCTGGCCCACCGACTGCAGCAGCTCCAGCGCCTCTTCGTCGTCGAGCTCGACCAGCTCCGACTCGATCTTGGCGTCGAGGAAGACCGCCTCGGCCGGGGCGACCAGGGTGGACAGCTGCTCCCTGAGCGCGGCGTCGATCAGCTCGTCGGCGTCGAGGTTGAACACGTAGAGGAACGGCTTGGCCGTCAGCAGGTGGAGCTCGCGCAGCTCCTCGCGGTCGAGGCCGCTCTCGAAGATGGTCTTGCCGGTCTCGAGCACGGCCAGGGCGGCCTCAGCGGCCTCCAGCGCGGCCTTCTTGTCCTTGTTGTGGCGCGCCTCCTTCTGCAGGCGCGGCACGGCCTTCTCGACGGTCTGCAGGTCGGCCATGATCAACTCGGTGTTGATCGTCTCGATGTCGCGCTTGGGGGAGATCTCGCCGTCGACGTGCGTGACGTCGGGGTCGGTGAAGACCCGGATCACCTGGCAGATCGCGTCGGTGTCGCGGATGTTGGCGAGGAACTGGTTGCCCCGCCCCTGCCCCTCCGAGGCGCCCTTGACCAGGCCGGCGATGTCGACGAACTCCACCTTGGCGGGCAGCACCTTCGCCGAGGAGAAGATCTCGGCCAGCTTGGGCAGGCGGTCGTCGGGCACGCCCACGATGCCCACGTTGGGCTCGATGGTGGCGAACGGGTAGTTCGCGGCTAGGGCGTTGCCGGTCTTGGTCAACGCGTTGAACAGCGTGGACTTGCCGACGTTGGGCAAACCGACAATGCCGATGGAGAGGCTCACGTTCGCCGAGTTTACTTGCTCACAAGACTCAGGCAGGTCACGGGCCGATACGCGCCCCGGGCCTCCAGGTAGCGCTCGGAGCTGCCCGGGCAGCTCGCGGCGGACTCGGCGAAGGCGGTCACCCGGGCCCAGGCCCTCGGCGACGCGCAGGCGACCCGGTCGATCGCCGACCTGGTCACCGCGCCGGGCCCCGGCTCGGCCACGCACATCCCCCGGCCGAGCACCTTGCCGCCGCGGCCCAGGCAGATCACGGCGCCGCCGGACGGCGTGCCGGGCGCCGGACCGTCCAAGGTGAGCGTGTCGAGCGTGGTCGCGGGGCAGCTCGACGGCGTACGGACGAGGGCGACGGCTCTGCCGTACCAGCCGGACCCGGAACACGGCCGCTCGCGGCCGTCGAGCGCGACGCAGTCGCCCGGCCTGAGCACGCCCCCGCCGCCGCCCGGCGCGCCGGGGTGCGGTTCGAGGAAGTTGCGTACGCAGGCGGCGCGCCCTCCGTCGATGCGCAGGACGTCGTCGACGTCGTCGGGGCAGGCGCCCGGCCCCGGCGGGTCGGTGGACACGGCGACCACCTCGGAGTCGCCGCCGTTGCAGGGCGTCAGGTCGTAGCGTTCGGCGGATCGGCGTACGCACGCGCCGGCCTCCCACCGCAGCGCCGGCCGGGGGTTCGGGGCGGCGACCAGGCGCGGGGAGCCGGCGCGGACGACCACCACCGCCAGCGCGACCACGCCGGCCGCCACGGCTAGCGCCGCCACGAGCGACAGCGTCGGCCGCCATCGGGTAATCATACAAGTACTGTGGGTGACCGATGATGAGGCGCACAAGCGGAATGCCCAAGCGTGTCGGAGAGATCCGCGATCAATGACCTGCAATCATCGCTGGAGTGGATAGCGAAGGAGTGGATGTCGTCTCGCTTCTCATCGGCCTCGCCGTTGGGTTGGCCATCGGGTTCATGATCGCCCGCACCCGGGCGGCGGTGCGGATGGCCGAGTCCGACGCCAAGGCCAGATCGGCCGCCGACAAGCTCGTCTACGTCGAGGAGCAGCTCGCCGAGCGCTTCCAGGCGCTGTCCACCCGGGCGCTCGACGTCAACAACCTCCGCTTCCTGGAGCTGGCCGAGACGCGGCTGGCCGCCAGCCGCGCCGAGGCCAGCGGCGACCTCGACCAGCGCAGGCAGGCGGTGGAGCATCTGGTAGAACCACTGAAGGACGCGCTCACGCGGGTGGAGGCCCAGCTGCGCGACACCGAGTCGGCCCAGCGCGCCGGCCGGGCCGAGCTGGCCAAGCAGATGGAGTTCGTCCGGCAGAGCAGCGTGGAGCTGCGTTCGCAGACCACGGCGCTGGTCCGGGCGCTGCAACGGCCCGAGGCCCGTGGCCGGTGGGGCGAGCTGCAGCTGCGCAGGGTCGCCGAGATCGCCGGGATGCAGCGCTACTGCGACTTCGACGAGCAGGTCACCGAGGGCGCCATGCGGCCCGACATGATCGTGCGGCTGGCCGGCGGCAAGAACATCGTGATCGACTCCAAGGTGTCGCTGGCCGCCTATCTGGAGGCCGCGGAGGCGTCCGACGAGTCGCTGGCCACCGTGCGGCTCGACGCGCACGCCAGGCACGTACGCGAGCACGTCGACCGGCTGGCCGCCAAGACGTACTGGCAGGGGTTCAACCCGTCGCCGGAGTTCGTGGTGCTGTTCATCCCCGGCGAGGCGTTCCTGGCGCCCGCGCTGGAGCGGGATCCGGCTCTGCTGGAGTACGCGATGACGCGCCGCGTGCACATCGCCACCCCGACCACGCTGATCACGATGCTGCGCACCGCCCAGTACGCCTGGCAGCAGGCCGCGCTGAGCGAGAACGCGCGCGCGGTGTTCGAACTGGGCAAGGAGCTGTACGAGCGGCTCTCGTCGCTGGGAAGGAATGTCGAGTCCCTGGGCAAGTCCCTGACCCGGGCCGTCGAGGCGTACAACAAGACTGTGGGATCGCTCGAAAGCCGCGTGCTGGTCAGCGCGCGCAAGCTGCACGATCTGGGCGTCGTCGACGGCGAACTCGACGCTCCGGAGATGCTGGAGGGCCTGCCCAGGCCGCTGGCCTCGCCCGAACTGCTGGAAACCTCGTCTCTGATCTCGCACGCGAACGGTAAGTTGGCCAACGGGTCGCAGTAAGGGGGCGGGGGCCAATGAGTGAGAGAGGCAAGCGATCAGCTGTCAGGCTGACCGCTCGCGGTGCCATCGCGCTCGCCTTGATCGCCACGTTGGCGGCCTATGTCGTGGCCGCCGTGATCGACCTGCCGATCGTGGTCGGGCCGGTGTTCGTGGTGGCGAGCCTGCTCGGCGTGCTCCTGGTCAACCCGCGCGAGCTGCTGTCGCTGGTGGTGACGCCGCCGCTGGTGTTCTTCGTCGCGACGTTCTTCGTCGAGCTGGGCCGGGCGTTCGGCTCGGTGTCGATCGTGCAGTCGCTCGCGCTCGGCCTGTTCGGCTCGTTGTCGCGCGGGGCGCCCTGGCTGTTCGCGGGCTCGGCGATCGTGCTGGTCGTCGCCTGGCGTCGCGGGCTGCGCGACAACGTCCGGGATCTGCGCGAGGAGCTGCGGGCGGGCGCCGAAGCGCCGCGCCCGCGCCAGTCGTTCGTGCCGGAGCCCGAGGGCTACTTCGAGCCCAAGGTGTACGGCACGGCGCGCACCGAGGACTGACCTGGCTGCCGGGCGCTGACCGGGCCGGGCCCGGGAAGGCCGGCTTCGCGCGCCCTCGAGGTCAGGAGGCTCGGAGGTCCTTGCGGAGCTCGTGCGGCAGGGCGAAGCGCACGCTCTCGTGGACCGGCTCGACCTCCGCGACGTCGTCGAACCCGTGCTCGGCCAGCCGGGCGAGCACCTCGGCGACCAGCTCCTCCGGCACCGAGGCGCCGCTGGTCACGCCGACCGTGGTCACGCCCTCCAGCCACTCGTCACGGATGAAGGTGGCGTTGTCGACCAGGTAGGAGGCGTCGGCACCGTAGTCCTTGGCCACCTCGACCAGGCGCTTGGAGTTGGAGGAGTTTTCCGACCCGACCACGATGACCAGCTGCGACTCGGCGGCGATCTCCTTGACCGCGACCTGGCGGTTCTGCGTCGCGTAGCAGATGTCGTCGCTGGGCGGGTCGATCAGCGTGGGGAAGCGTTCCTTGAGCTTGGCCACCGTCTCGTTGGTCTCGTCGACCGAGAGCGTGGTCTGTGACAGCCAGACCAGCTTGGACGGGTCCTTGACCTGGATCCGGTCGACGGAGTCGAGGCCGTCGACGAGCTGGATGTGGTCGGGCGCCTCACCGGCGGTGCCTTCGACCTCTTCGTGCCCCTCGTGCCCGATCAGCAGGATGTCGTATTCCTGACCGGCGAACCTCTTTGCCTCGTTATGCACCTTGGTGACCAGTGGGCAGGTAGCGTCGATCGTGCGCAATCCGCGTTGCCTGGCCTCGTCGTGCACCGCGGGCGAGACACCGTGGGCCGAGAACACCACGATCTCGCCCTCGGGCACCTCTTCGGTCTCCTCGACGAAGATCGCGCCTCTGGCCTCCAGCGTCTTGACCACGTGCGTGTTGTGGACGATCTGCTTACGCACGTAGACGGGCGCGCCGTACTGCTCCAGGGCTTTCTCGACCGCCACCACGGCTCGATCGACTCCGGCGCAGTAGCCGCGTGGCCGGGCAACGAGGACTCGGCGGGAAGTGGGGGTCTGGGGCTCCATACTTCTTATGCTACGTGGAGCGGCCGACAGGCCCGCGCGTGCGTGGTTGCCCGCCGTGCCAGACTGGCCGTCCAATACAGACCTCCCAGGGAGACGTCATGTCCCTCAGCGACGTGATACGCAACATCACGAAGACCATCACCAACAAGGACGAGCTGAAGGAGAAGGCCAAAGACCTTCCGCTCCTCGTGATCCAGACCACTTTGAGCGCGGCCGGTCAGGCGCTGCTGCTCGTCGACCGGATGAAGAACTCGATCAGAGGGATCGGCGGCAAGGAGGACAAGGAGGCGGACTACGACTCCCGCCCGTCCGCCGCCGACCAGGTGACGCCCGCCTCCGCGGACGAGGAGGTGGCGAAGCCCGCTCGCAAGGAGCCGGTCATCTTCGCGCCGCGCCCCACGCCGTCCGACACCCCCGCGTCCAACGGCTCCCCCAAGACCAAGCCGGACCCGGTCATCTTCGCCCCGGCGGCCAAGCCGAAGCCCGAGGCCACCACCACCGAGACCGCCGCCGCACCCGCCCCGGTGACCACCCCCGAGCCGACCGTCGCCCCTGAGCCGGTGGCCGCGACCGAGCCCAAGATCGCGCCTGAGCCTGAGGCCGCCACCGTCGAGCCCGTGGTCACACCCGAGCCCGTGGTCGCACCCGAGCCCGAAGTCGCCACCGTCGAGCCTGCGGTCGCACCCGAGCCCGAAGTCGCCACCGTCGAGCCCGTGGTCGCACCCGAGCCTGAGGCCGCCACCGTCGAGCCCGCTGTCGCCGCCGAGCCGGTGGCCGGGGCGGAGCCGGTCGTCGCGCCGGAGCCCATCGAGGTCAAGCCCGCGCGGGCCACCAAGCCGCGTACCCCTGCCAAGCCGCGCGCCGCCGCCAAGCCGAAGGCCGCCCCCAAGGCCAAGGCCGCCACGGAGACGGTGACCGCCACCGAGACGAAGGTCGCCGCCGACCTGGCCGAGCCGCTGCCCGGCTACTCCGAGCTGACCGTCGCCTCCCTGCGCGCCAGGATGCGCGGCAAGTCGGCCGAGCAGATCACCGAGCTCATCGCGTACGAGCAGGCCACGAGCGGGCGGCCCGAGGTCGTCCGGATGTACGAGAACCGCCTGGTCAAGCTGCAGGCCGGGGAATAAGTCGTCCTGGCACCGTAGTCTTCCGCCATGACCTCGAAGACCTCGCCCGAGTCTCCGCTGCCGATCCGTACCGTCCTGCAGATGGTGGGCGGCTGGATCGGCAAGCTGGGCACGGTCTGGGTCGAGGGCCAGATCACCGATCTGAGCGCGCGTGGCGGCACGGTGTTCATGACGCTGCGCGACCCGGTGGCCAACGTGTCGGCCCGGGTCACCGCCCCGCGCGGCGTCTACGAGGCGACCATGCCCCGCCCGGCCGACGGCGCGCGGGTCGTGGTGCACGTCAAGCCCGACTTCTGGGTCAACAAGGGCTCGTTCGCCTTCACCGCGCTGGAGATCAGGCCGATCGGCGTGGGCGAGCTGCTCGCGCGGCTCGAACGGCTGCGCCAGCTGCTGGCCGCCGAGGGCCTGTTCAACGCCGACAGGAAGCGGCGGCTGCCGTTCCTGCCCGGCACGGTCGGGCTGATCTGTGGCCGCGACTCGGCGGCCGAGCGCGACGTACTCGAAAACTCCAGGCGCCGCTGGCCGGCCGTGCGGTTCAAGGTCGAGGAAGTAGCCGTCCAAGGCCCGTACGCCGTGGGCGAGGTCACCGAGGCGCTGCGCAAGTTCGACGCGGACGCCGAGATCGAGGTGATCGTCATCGCCCGTGGCGGCGGTTCCCTGGAAGACCTCCTGCCGTTCTCCGACGAGACGCTGGTGCGCTCCGTGGCCGCCTGCCGCACTCCTGTCGTGAGCGCGATCGGCCACGAGCAGGACAGTCCGCTGCTCGACCTGGTGGCCGACGTGCGGGCCTCGACCCCGACCGACGCCGCCAAGAAGGTGGTGCCTGACGTGGGCGAGCAGCTCACGCTGGTACGCCAGCTGCGCGACAGGGGCCGCAGGGTGCTCGGCGGCTGGCTCGACCGGGAGATGTCCTGGCTGACGTCAGTGCGCTCCCGGCCCTCGCTGGCCGACCCGGTACGCGAGCTCGAACGCCGGGCCGAGCAGGCCGAGGCGCTGCGCGACCGGGCCAGGCGCTCGCTGAGCGGCTCGCTCGACCGTGCGGAGGACTCGCTGTCGCACCTCCGCGCCCGGCTCGTCGCCCTCTCACCCGCCGCCACGCTCGAACGCGGCTACGCCATCGTCCAGGATCCGTCCGGGGAGGTCGTCCGGCTGGCCAAGGACGTGGCCCCCGGCTCCCTCCTGACGATCCGGCTCAGCGACGACCGCCTGACCGTCCGTACGGAAGACCCCACCCGTACGGAAGAACCCACCAAAACCCGCAAGCCCCGCAAGAAGGCTGCCGACGAGACCGCCTCCTGAGCCGGCTTCGGAGGGTGACCCGCCCTGCCTCATGTTCTGATCGTCTGGGTCAGGGCGTCGAATCCGGCCTTGATCTCCTCGATCGACATGCCGCGCTCGTCCCGCTGGTACTGGAGCAGGTGGGCGTTGATCGGCGCCAGCAGCGCGTCGGCCAGGAAGTTCGCGCCTTGCGGGCGTACCTGGGCGAGGAGTCCGGCCAGGTGGGTGTGATGCGCCCTGTACGCCCCACTGAGCTTCGCGGTCGGCGGCCCGAGCAGCAGGAACAGGTCCACCTGCTCGACCACCCGATCGATCAGCGCGTGCAGGAACGCCCTGATCCGCTCGGCAGGAGGCGCGCCCGGCCCGACCGGCGGCGGCCCGCGCAGGAAGTCCTCCTGGAAGCGCCGCTCGCGATCGTCGATCAGCGCCAGCACCAGCCCGGCCCGATCCCCGAAGCGACGGTAGACGGTGCCGACCCCCACGCACGCCTCACGGGCGACCTCGTCGAGGGAGAGCCGGCCGACACATCCGTCGGCGACCATCTTGGCGGCCACCTCGATGATCTTCTGCCTGTTGCGCGCCGCGTCAGCCCGTTCGGGCTGGGGCTGCCCGATGATCGGCAGTGATCGACGCTCGCACACAGACTGAGCATAAACGTGGTAAACGGAAATATCTCCGGCTAGGCTTTGGCTGCCATAAATGGAGAAATTTCCGATTCGAGGAGCGATCATGGCGAACGACTTCAACGAGCAGATCATCGCCGAGTTCCGCGCCAACAAGGGCAAGGTCGGGGGCATGTTCGAGGGTGCCAACCTGGTGCTTCTCACGACCACGGGCGCCAAGAGCGGCAAGCGCACGACCAGCCCGGTGATGTACTTCGAGGACGGTGACCGCTACATCGTCATCGCCTCGTACGCCGGCGCGGACCGCCACCCGGCGTGGTACCACAACCTGGTCGCCAACCCCGAGGTGACCGCCGAGATCGGGACGGAGACGTACGAGCTCACGGCCGAGGTCGTGGGCGAGGAAGAGCGCGACAGGCTCTATGCCCACGTGGTCACGATCGCCCCGGGTTTCGCGGAGTACCAGGAGAAGACCACCCGCCGCATCCCGGTGGTGGCCCTCACCCGCTCCGCCTGACGGGCATCAGCGGCTAGAACGGGGCGTCGTCCGACTGGGTGGTGGGGTCGGCGCGGCGGGCCATCGCGGCGGCGAGCTTCACCCGGGCGCCCTGCAGCCACTCCTCGCAGATGGCGGCCAGCTTCTCGCCGCGCTCCCACAGCTCGATCGACTGCTCCAGGGTGAGCCCGCCCGTCTCCAGGCGGCGCACCACCTCGGTCAGCTCCTCGCGGGCCTGCTCGTATGAGGGTGCCTTCTCTTCTGCCACGGGCACCACCCTAGAGTCAGGCACCGACATCCCGCGCCCTGGCCCGCCGAGGAGACCCGGCGACGAGCGGCTCAGCCCCTCGCCTCCGGCCGCCGCGTCCCGGTCGGAGGTACGGGGTCGTCAGCCCGTCGCCACGCTGCAGCCCACCGCTTCCCGGTCGGAGCCGCAGGTCGTCGGCCCACCACCTCCCGGTCGGAGGTGCGGGTCAGCTTGTCGCCTTGGGTCGCTGTTGCAGGGTGGCGGCCAGTTCGCCCAGTTCGGTCCAGTCGGCCGTACCGGTGACCACCAGTGTGACCTCCGGCAGCACGCGGATCAGCGAGCGCTGTTTCTTGTCCTCGCGAAAGCGCTGCTCCCAGGGCTGCCCGGCCACCTGCTGGGTGCCCACGGCCCGGTTGGAGTTGGCCATCCGGTCGGCGAACCCGGCGGCCGGCTTCTCGTCGCTCTGCACGAACATGGCGTGCTGCCTCTTGGCCGTCGCATAGCCCAGGTAGAGAACCCGCGCCCCGCCGGAGCCCTTGGCGATCTTGTTGCTGTTGGGGACCCATCCCGCCGGGTCCTTCGCGGGCGCCCACACCTGGTAGGGCACGTCATGCCCGAAGTTGGCGACGGTGATGGAGTAGTCGAGCTTGGGGATGTGCTCCTCCCGGCTCTGCGGCGTGACCAGCAGAAACAGCCCTATCCCCACGAGACAGACGAGCAGGGCTACCGCGTAGCCGTAGAAACCTTCCGTGAACCGTCGCACAACTGGCGAGATTACCCGCTGGTGGTGCCGCCCGACGAAGTGGCTGGGCGGATCTGGCCGATGATGGCGAGGACGTCCTCGGCCAGCCCGGGGTCGTCCGACAGCACCACCTCGGAGACGGCGGCCGCCAGCGCGCCGGTGAGGACGACCACCAGCGCCCCCTGGTCCTCGAAGAGCGCGGCGTTGCGCTCGGCCCACTTGCGCAGGCGGGCGCGCATGACGAGCTCGAAGCCGGGCGGCCCGTCGCCGCGCAGGAACAGCGCGGCGAGCTCCCGTTCCTCGATGCACCCGTCGAGGTAGGCGCGGGCGGCGCGGATGAAGACCCGCATCGGGTCGTTCTCTCCTTCGGCGCGAGCCTCGCGGGCGGCCTGCTTGGTCCGCTGGGCCTGTCTGCCCTGCCACTCCTCGAACAGCGTGAGATAGAGGTCGGCCTTGCCGGAGAAGTGGTGGTAAAGGCTGCCCACACTGGCGTCGGCCTTGGCCACCACATCGGTCACTCCGGCCTCGGCGAAGCCCTTGGACACGAAGACGTCTCTGGCGGCCTTGAGTAGCGCGCTGCGCGTGGCCGCGCCTCGCCCGGAGGTGCGGGCTGTCGCCGGTTGTTCCACATCGCTGCTCATGGCAGGCACATTATCCTCCGCTGACCGGGGATACAGGGACAACTACGATCGAGACAGTTTGTCCACGAGGAGGCCCTTCATCATGTCCGATCAGACGTCCGTACCCCCAGCGCTGGCCACGGGAGAGCGCGCCCCTGATCGCAACCTGGCCCTGGAGCTCGTACGTGTCACCGAAGCGGCCGCGATGGCGGCGGCCCGCTGGGTGGGCAGGGGCGACAAGAACGGCGCGGACGGCGCCGCGGTCAACGCGATGCGCCAGCTGATCAATACCGTGTCGATGAACGGGGTGGTGGTCATCGGGGAGGGCGAGAAGGACCACGCTCCGATGCTGTTCAACGGCGAGCGCGTCGGCGACGGCAGCGGCGCCGACTGCGACGTGGCCGTGGACCCGATCGACGGCACCCGGCTGACGGCGCTCGGCATGCCGGACGCGGTGTCGGTGATCGCGGTGAGCGAGCGCGGCTCGATGTACGACCCGTCGGCCGTGTTCTACATGGAGAAGCTGGTCACCGGCCCCGACGCCGCTGACGTGGTCGACATCGAGGCTCCGGTGGCCGCCAACATCCGGGCGGTCGCCAGGGCCAAGGGTTGTTCGTCCTCCGACGTGACGGTGGTCGTACTCGACCGCCCGCGGCACGAGCAGATGGTCAAGGAGATCAGGGAGACCGGGGCGAGGATCAAGTTCATCGTCGACGGCGACGTGGCGGGCGCGATCATGGCGGCCCGCGCCGACACCGGCATCGACCTGATGCTGGGCATCGGCGGCACCCCCGAGGGCATCGTGGCCGCGTGCGCGCTCAAGTGCCTGGGCGGCGTGATCCAGGGCAAGCTGTGGCCGCGCGACGACGCCGAGCGGCAGAAGGCGCTCGACGCCGGGCACGACCTCGGCCAGGTGCTGACCACGAACGACCTGGTGCGTTCGGAGGATGTGTTCTTCGCGGCGACGGGCATCACGCAGGGCGAGCTCATGCAGGGCGTACGGTTCAGGGGCGGGGTGGCGCTGACGCACTCGCTGGTGATGCGCGGGCGTTCCGGCACCATCCGCAAGGTGGACAGCGAGCACCAGCTCACGAAGCTGCGCGCCTACAGCGCGATCAACTTCGACACGGCCGGATAGGGGCCGGTTAGGGATAGGGATCAGCGGCGGCGCTTGCGGCGGGGCGGCTCTTTGACCTTGACGTCACCCGCGAAGTTCGTGGTGCGTACCTCGACCACCGGCGCTCCGGGCTCGGTCGGCTGCTTGGTCAGCCGGACCGTGCTGCCCTTCGCGACGCGGATCACCTCGAGGCCCTCGGGCACGTGGATCTCCAGGCCGCCGAAGACCAGCGTCGCGTTGATCACGATGCGCCGGTTCTGCAGGATGGCTTCGCGGAAGTCCAGCTTGGTGGTGCCGAACATGGTGGTCACGCTCAGCTCGGCGGGCACCACCCAGCGTCCGCCGCGCTGCTCCTGCTTGAAGAACGCCGACACCGGCCTGCCGTCGAGGTTCAGCGGCTGCTGCTCCGCCGGCAGCAGGTCGGCCGTCACCGCGGCGAGCTCGCCCAGCGTCCGGGCCGAGTAGACGACGCCGAGTCGCTCCTCCAGCTCGTCGAGCATGAGGCGGCCGTCGGCGTGGGCGTCCTGGAGCACCTGGACGAACCGCTCGCGATCCTCGTCGGATGCGCGTAGTTCGTGCGGGCGCGGGGCGCTGTCATCTTCTTTGGGACGGCGTGCCGAGACCCATTCCTCGGCCAGCCGTTCTCCGACTTCTTGCAGGCGCGGCAACCAGGATCCCGGGCGTTCATTCACACTTCTGACGATATCCGGCAGTCGGCCACTTCGCTCGCGCCTCCGGCGCCGCGCCAGCCGAAAGTGCCCCGAAAGTCAGCCAAGAGTCAGCCGAGCCGCGCGACCAGGGCCGCGATCTCCTCCGCGAGTGCCTCGTCGACTTCGGCGTGGCGGTTGAGCAGGCGGTACCACATGGCGCCGAAGATCAGATCGACCGCGAGCTCCACGTCCACGTCGGCGGGGAGCGCGCCGCGCTCGAGCACCGAGCGCAATGCCTGCCGGCGCGGGCCGATGAGCTTGGCCCGCAGCTCCGCGCCGAACTGGGGATCGGCCTGGGCGTCGGCCATGAGACCCACGACCACCCGCCCGGCCACGCCATGCGCCACCGCGAACGTCTCGCGCAAGAACGTCACCAGGTCCGCGCCCGCGTCGCCGCTGACGGGCGGCGGCCGCATCTCGGCGCCCACCAGGTCGGTCATCGCCTCCAGCAGCACCTCGCGCCTGGTCGGCCACCAGCGATAGAGGGTCTGCCTGCCGACGCCCGCCGCGGCGGCGATGCCCTTCAGGGTGACGTTCGGGTATCCGTCGCGCTCGCACAGGTCGAGCGCGGCCTTGAGGATCGCCTTCCTGGCCACCTCGCTACGCGGTCTGCCTACCATGCCCGCCACTTTACAAGACACGATGCCTCGATATAGTTTCGAGGCAAGATGTCTTGAATTAGGAGGAAACACGATGCGAGTCGTGATCATTGGCGGCACCACGGGTATCGGGCTGGCGACGGCGGCCCGGCTGGCGGCCGACGGCGCCGAGGTGGTCATCACCGGCCGGTCCGCCGAGCGGGTGGCGGCCGCGGTGAAGCTGCTCGGTGACCGGGCCTCGGGAGAGGCCGTGGATGCCCGTGACACCGAGGCGATGCGCGATCTCTTCGCCAGGACCGGTGCCGTCGACCATCTGATCATCACCGTGACCGGCCGCGGGCCCGCCGGGCCGCTGCGCTCACTGACGAAGGAGGCGCTGGTCGAGGCCGTACAGAACAAGCTGATCCCGCATCTGCTGGCCGCGCAGGCCGCCTTGGACGTACTCGATCCCGAGGGTTCGATCACGTTCGTGACCGCGGCGTCGGCGGGCTCGGCCTTCCCCGGCGTCTCCGCACTGGCGGCGGTGAACGGCGGGATCGAGGCCGCGGTGCCCGGCCTGGCGGTCGAGCTGGGCCCGATCCGGGTGAACGCCGTCTCCCCCGGCGTGATCGACACCGAGTGGTGGTCGGGACTCTCCGACGACGCGCGGGAGGCCCTGTTCGCCCACGCGGCGGGGAGCTCGCCGGTCGGCCGGGTAGGCCGGCCGGAGGATGTGGCGGCGACGATCGCCTACGTGGTGGGCAACTCCTTCGTCACCGGAACCGTGCTGACCGTCGACGGAGGGGGCAGGCTGAAGGCATGAGGACGATCCTGATCACCGGCGCGACGGATGGACTCGGGCGGGAGCTGGCGCGACGGCTGGCCGCCGACGACCGCGTCATCGTGCACGGACGAGACCCGGAGCGGGTACGGCAGGCGCGGGCTGACGCGGAGCGGGTACGGCGAGTGGGAGCCGAGGCGGGCGGTACCACCGAGGGTGTGCTGGCCGACCTGGCCGATCTGAGCCAGGTGGACCGGCTGGCCGATGAGGTGCTCGATCGGTTCGACCGGCTCGACGTGCTGGTCAACAATGCCGGGATGGGCGGTGGTCCGCCCGGCTCCGGCCGCGCGGAGAGCCAGGACGGCATCGAGCTCCGCTTCGCGGTCAACTACCTGGCCGGATACCACCTGACCCGGCGGCTGCTTCCGCTGCTCGGCGAGTCGGCGCCGTCGAGGGTGGTGAACGTCGCCTCGGCCGGGCAGCAGGCGATCGACTTCGCCGACCCGATGCTGACCCACGGCTACGGGCGTCAGCGCGCGTACAACCAGAGCAAGCTCGCGCAGATCATGTTCACCTTCGACCTGGCCGAGGAACTGGCCGGGCAGGGTGTGACGGTCAACGCCCTGCACCCGGCCACGTACATGGACACCACGATGGTCCGCGAGGCGGGCGCACCCGTGATGAGCACGGTCGACGAGGGCGTGGCGGCGACGCGGCAGTTGATCGACGGGCTCGACGGCGTGAGCGGGCGTTACTTCAACGGGCTGCGGGAGAGCCGGGCCGACGCCCAGGCATACGATCTCGCGGCGCGGAAGCGGTTGCGCGAGCTCAGCGATGATCTCGTACGGCGAGCGCTGGGCTGATCCACGAGCCACCACCGTCACAGGGCCGTGGGATGGTGGCGAAAGAGCTGGCCAAGCGGCTAACCTGACCCAGCCTCACGTTCCCCCCATCAGGAGGCCGCCGTGCCGACTCCTCGTGATCGCCAGGCCCGTACAGCCACGTTCGTCGTGTACGCGGTGCAGGGCCTCTCGTTCATCACCCTGCTCGCCCAGGTCGCGAACCTGCAGACCAAACACCGGCTCGACGAAGGCGCCCTGACGATCCTGCTGCTCATCGTGCCGGTGTTCGCCGGGCTGGGCAGCGTGGGCGCCGGCTGGTTCGCCTCGCGAAGGGGCAGCAAGCCGCTGCTCCGTCTCGCGCAGCCGGTCGTGGCCGTCGCCGTGGTGCTCATCGCCCTCGCGCCGAGCGTGCCGCTGCTGGTGCTCGCGTTGCTGCTGTTCGGCCTCGGGCTCGGCGCGGTCGACGCGGGCATCAACATGCAGGGCGTGGCCGTCGAACGTCGCTACGGGCGGGCCGTGCTGAACGGCTTCCACTGCATGTGGAGCGTGTTCAGCACGGCCGGAGCGCTCTGGGCGTCGGTCGCGGCCGAGCTTCCCTTGCTGGTCACGATGACGGTTCCGATGGTCGTGGCGGTGGCGGGCTCCCTGTACGCCGGGCCGCGGCTGTGCACCATCGAGGAGGAGAAGGTCGAGGAGAGCGCCGCGACGGCCGCCGGCGGGTTCCCGTGGAAGCCGATCATCCCGCTCTGCCTGGCGATGGCCTTCCTGTACGTCGGGGACGCCTCGGTCTCCAACTTCAGCACCGTCTACATGCAGCAGGTGCTGGCCGCGACCCCCGCGGTCGTCCCGCTGGCCTACGCCGCCTACCAGGCCACCACGCTGCTGATCAGGCTCGGCGGCGACGTCGCCGTCAGGAAGTACGGACCGGCGGCGATCGTCAGGATCGGCGGCGCGATCGCCACCCTCGGCTTCCTGGGCATCGTCCTGGCGCCCAACCAGCCGCTGGCCATCCTGGCGTTCGGCCTGACCGGGGTGGGGCTGTCGGTGATCGCGCCGCAGTCGTTCTCGGCGGCCGGACGGCTCGACCCGGCGGGGACGGGGGTGGCCATCGCGCGGGTCAACATGTTCAACTACGTCGGCTTCATCGTGGGCGCGGCGCTGGTCGGCGGCATCGCCAGCGCCAGCGACATGCAGGTGGCGTTCGTCGCTCCGCTGGTGCTGTCCGCCGGGATCATCGTCCTGGCCAGGGGCTTCGAGCCGCGGCGGGTCAAAGAGATCGCATGACGGTCAGCCAACCCCTAGGTAGGCGAGGCTCCGCCGTACGTCGTGGACCGGCTCGTCCCCCGGGCCGGACAGGACCACGTCCTGCTCCATGACGTACCAGCCCTGGTAGCCGCTGCCCTCGAGGCCGGAGACGATGCCCGCGATGTCCACGTCGCCCTGCCCGAGCGGCCGGTAGACGCCCGCGCGCACAGCCTGCGTGTACGTGAGCTCGCCGCGGGCGACCTGCCGGGCGAGCGAGGCGTCGACGTCCTTGAGGTGGACGTGCGCGACGCGGCCGGGGTCGGCGGCGGCCAGGGCGGCCGGGTGTCGTAGCCGTCGGCGCCGGTGGCCGCCGCCAGCACGAGCATGCCCGGCGGGTCGGGGGGCAGACCGGGGAGCGGGTCGTGACCCGGATCGTGCAGCACCACGGGGACGAATCCGCCCGCGACGCTCAGGCCGTACTCCTCGATGAGGGCGGGTGTCAGGAAACCGTCCGGGCCCAGTTCCGTCGCGGTGAGACCGAGGTCGCGCATCTCGGCGAGCACCCGCTCGGGCGGAAGCTGGAAGCCCCAGCCGGGCACCTCGCACACACCCCACGAGATGGGCGCTCCAGCCAGGTTCATGGCGCTACCTCCACGCCGATGGCCAGGTTCATGACGCCACCTCCGCGACCTCGACAGGGCGGTGCTCGCGGCGGGAGAGCTCGGCGGCCTCGGCGACGTACAGGGCCGCCAGGGCGTCTTCGATGGAGCAGAGGCTCACGTCGCTGCGCAGGAAGCAGTCGATCTCGGCGGCGTACGCGCCGGCGAAGCGGGTGACGAAGTCGGGCCACGGCTCCCCGGGCGGTTGCAGGCCTTCTGAGCTGCTCAGGGGCGCGCGCGGCCCGAGGCCGACGGCTCGGGTGCCCTTGGTGCCGGCCAGTTCCATGCGCACGTCGTAGCCGGCGCCGTTGTAGCGGGAGCCCTGCACCGTGCCCAGCGTGCCGTCGTCGAGCGTGAGCAGCGCGGCGCTGGTGTCGACGTCGCCCGCCGCGCCGAAGAAGGCGGCACCCCGGTTCGCGCCGGTCGCGTACACGGACACCACCTCGCGTCCCGTCACCCAGCGCAGGATGTCGAAGTCGTGGATGTGGCAGTCGCGGTAGATGCCGCCGGACAGCGGGATGTACTCGGCGGGCGGCGGTGCCGGATCCGCGGTGATGAGGTGAACCCGGTGCAGCTCCCCCAGCTCACCGCCGCGCAGCGCCATCGCCGCGTCGACGTAACCGAGGTCGAACCTGCGCTGGAAGCCGATCTGCACCCGGTTGCCCTGACTGGCCGCGAGCACTTCCAGGGTCTCCTTGACGCTCCCCGCGACCGGTTTCTCGCAGAACACCGGGATGCCCAGCCCGCACGCCTTCAGCAGAAGTTCGGCGTGCGTGCCGGTCGGGGTGGCGATGACCAGCGCGTCCGCCTCGAAGGGGTCTCCCGGCCTGCCGTACGGCGACTCACGTACGGGGTCCGAGACGATCAGCTCGTCCACCAGCGGATGTGCGGCCAGGGTGGCCGCGTGAAACGCGCCGATCCTGCCCAAGCCCAGCAGTCCCACGCGCATGGCGCCTCCAATGAGGTGGGGTTTTCTTTCTAAGCGAGACCTTCTCCATCAGTCAATATTTTGTCCTGACATTCTGACCTTTAAGCCTTGGATGACCGCCGCGGCGCGGTGGGCGGGGAGGCGGGCGAAGCCGACCACGACCCCGGGCGGTCCGGGCGTGAGACGCGTCGGGCCGACCGGGTCGGCGGCCAGGCCCAGCTCCCGCGCCGGCCGTACGAAGGCGTCCTCGTCCGAGCCCGGCGGCAGGTCCAGGTAGGCGTGCAGGCCCGCCGCGATGCCCCGGACGCGCACCTCGGGCAGGTGCTCGTCCACGGCCTTGACCAGGGCGTCCCTGCGGCGCCGGTACTCCCGGCGCATCCGGCGCAGGTGCTTGTCGTAGCCGCCGGTACGCAGGAAGTGGGCCAGGGCGTACTGGTCGATGACCGGCGAGCCCAGGTCCAGCTCGCCTCTGGCCTGCCGCATGGACTCGGCCAGCTCGGCGGGGGCCGCCACCCAGCCGAGCCGCAGCCCGGGGGCCAGCGCCTTGCTGACGCTGCCGGACAGGATCACCCGGGCGGGGGCGAGGCCTTGCAGGCAGCCGACGGGGTCGCGGTCGAAGCGGAACTCGGCGTCGTAGTCGTCCTCCAGGACGACCCCGCCGCTCTCGGCGGCCCACTCCATGAGGGCGGCCCGCCGGGCCGGGGAGAGCACGACGCCGGTGGGGTACTGGTGGGCGGGGGTGATCAGGACCGCGTCAGCTCCGCGCGCCCGCAGCTCCGTCACGACGAGGCCCTGGTCGTCCACCGGGACGGGGACGAGCTCGGCGCCCGCCCGCAGGAGGAGGGGGACCTGGCGGTGGCTGTTCGGGTCCTCCACGGCCAGCCGCAGGCCGCCGGTCCCCTGGGTGAGCACGTGGAGCGCCAGGCTGATCCCCTGGGCCACTCCACCGACGATCACCAGGTTGTCGGCGCGTATGTCCGCCGCCCGCACCCGCCGCAGGTAACCGGCCAGCTCGTCGCGCAGCTCAAGGACGCCGCCGGGGTCGCCGTAGTCGAACACGTCGGAGGGCATCGTGGTGAGCACATGGCGTACGGAGGCCAGCCAGCGCTCCCGGGGAAAGCAGCCGAGGTCGGGAGAGGTGGGGCGGTGACCGTAGTGAGGGCTGTAGACCGGGCCATTCGCGGGGACCACGTCCATCGCCGAGCGAGCCGAGGTGGGGGCCACCTGGGTGCCCGCGCCAACGCGGGAGATCAGGAACCCCTCGGCCACCAGCTGCTCGTACGCTTCGACCACGACGCCCCGCGAGACCTGGAGGTCGGTGGCCAGGTCGCGGCTGGCGGGCAGCCGGGTGCCCGGGGTGAGGCGGCCATGCCGGATGGACGCGCGAATCTCCGCCGCGATCTGCCCGGCGATGCCCCCTTGATCCCGATTTATCGGGACATGTAGGTCAGCCACATTGGTCCATCCTTTTAGCGGAACATTGGACTGCTGCTATGAGCCATTGTGTCCCTAGTCTCCTTTTTATGAGAAGCGGAGTCGCCGGGGCCGCCGCCGCCATGTTCCTCGTGGGGACGCTGGCGGGCGTGTCCGGCCTGATCCAGGACTACCCCGTGTACGGCGGGCAGGCGGTGCGCTACCTGGTCGCGGCGGTGATCTGGCTAGTCGTGATCCGGGCGCTCGGCCTGCGGTTCGTCCGGCTGACGCGGCGCGAGACGCTGCTGCTCGTCGGCCTGACGCTGCTCGGGCTGGTGCTGTTCAACATGTGCGTGATCGAGTCGACCCGCACCTCCGGCCCCGCCCTGGTCGGGACCGTGCTGGGCACCGTGCCGCTCGCCCTGGCGCTGCTCGGCGGCCGTCCCGCGCCCCGGCTGCTGACCGGCGCGGTGGTCGTGGTGGCCGGTGCGACGCTGGCCACCGGGCTCGGCAGCGGCGACCTACCCGGCCTGCTGTGGTCGCTGGGCGCGCTGGTGGGCGAGGTCAGCTTCTCGATGCTGGCCATCCCGCTGCTGCCGAAGCTGGGGGCGATCCGGCTGTCGGCGTACTCGACGGTGCTGGCCGTCCCCATGCTGGCCACGATCGGCCTGGTCAAGGAGGGCACCGGCATGCTCAAGACACCGACCACGGCACAGGCCCTCGGCTTCGTCTACCTGGCGGTCGTGGTGACCGTCCTGGCCTTCTTCCTCTGGTACACCGCACTGCCCAAGCTCGGCCCGGGCCACGCGGGCCTGTTCGCCGGCCTCATCCCGGTCGGGGCGATCACCACCGGCCTGGCTTTGGGCATCGCCACCCCAACGGTCTTCGACCTACTGGGCGCCTCATTGGTGATCGCGGGCATCCTGGTCGGGCTGACCACCACGAGGAACCGGGAACCGGTCCCCGTCAGCTGACAGCCCGCCCCCAGAAGGCCGACTCCGTCTCACGGACCGCCCAGACGGCCAACGCCGCCGCACAGACCACCCAGATGGCCGACGTCGCGCACGTCACGGCGGCCCGCCACCTCCACCGGAGGAGCGTGTCCCTGGACAGGGCCCGGCCACGGTCGGCGGGTGGGGCCCACCGGGCTGGCCGTAAAAAAGACTGGTAGAAAAGATAGGCTCTGTGCGGCGAATGGGGAGGATCATGGGCGAGTTCGATTACAGCGAGTTGCTGCCGCTGGGGGCCGACGAGACGCAATACCGGCTCATCACGCCGGACGGCGTGCGGCGGGTCGAGGCCGCCGGGCGCAGCTTCCTCGAAGTGGAGCCCGAGGCGCTGCGGCTGCTCACCGAGACCGCGATCCACGACATCTCCCACTTCCTCCGTCCTTCGCACCTCGCCCAGCTGCGGAAGATCGTCGACGACCCCGAGTCCAGCGGCAACGACCGGTTCGTCGCGCTCGACCTGCTGAAGAACGCCTCCATCTCGGCCGGCGGCGTGCTGCCCATGTGCCAGGACACCGGCACCGCCATCGTCATGGGCAAGCGCGGCCGCCACGTCCTCACCGACGGGCGCGACGCCGAGCACATCTCGCGCGGCGTCTACGACGCCTACACGCGCCTCAACCTGCGCTACTCGCAGATGGCGCCGCTGAGCATGTGGGAGGAGAAGAACACCGGCAGCAACCTGCCCGCCCAGATCGAGCTCTACGCCGAGGACCCCTACGGCCACGCGGACGAGTACAAACTGCTGTTCATGGCCAAGGGCGGCGGATCGGCCAACAAGTCGTTCCTGTACCAGGAGACCAAGGCCGTGCTCAACGAGAAGCGGATGCTGGCCTTCCTGGAGGAGAAGATCCGCTCGCTCGGCACCGCGGCCTGCCCGCCGTACCATCTGGCGATCGTGGTCGGCGGCACGTCGGCCGAGTACGCGCTGAAGACGGCCAAGTACGCCAGCGCCCGCTACCTCGACTCGATCCCCACCTCGGGCTCCCCCTCCGCGCACGGCTTCCGCGACCTGGAGCTGGAGGCCAAGGTCTTCGAGCTGACGCAGAAGCTCGGCATCGGCGCCCAGTTCGGCGGCAAGTACTTCTGCCACGACGTACGCGTGATCCGGCTGCCCCGGCACGGCGCGTCCTGCCCGGTGGCCATCGCGGTGTCCTGCTCGGCCGACCGGCAGGCCCTGGCCAAGATCACGCCCGAGGGCGTCTTCCTGGAGCAGCTGGAGACCGATCCGGCGCGCTTCCTGCCGGAGACCACCGATGAGCACCTCTCGGACGACGTCGTCACCATCAACCTCAACCGGCCCATGCCGGAGGTCCTGGCCGAGCTGTCGAAATATCCGGTGAAGACGCGCCTCTCGCTGACCGGCCCGCTCGTGGTCGCCCGTGACATCGCGCACGCGAAGATCGCCGACCTGCTCGACGCGGGCGGCGAGATGCCCCAGTACCTGAAGGATCACGCCGTCTACTACGCGGGCCCGGCCAAGACGCCGGAGGGCTACGCGTCGGGTTCGTTCGGCCCCACGACCGCGGGGCGGATGGACTCCTACGTGGAGCGCTTCCAGGCCGCCGGCGGCTCGATGGTGATGCTGGCCAAGGGCAACCGGTCGAAGCAGGTGACCGACGCCTGCAGGGAGCACGGAGGCTTCTACCTGGGGTCCATCGGCGGGCCCGCGGCCAGGCTGGCCCAGGACTGCATCAAGAAGGTGGAGGTCCTGGAATATCCGGAGCTGGGGATGGAGGCGGTGTGGAAGATCGAGGTGGTCGACTTCCCCGCGTTCATCGTCGTCGACGACAAGGGTGACGACTTCTTCACCGATCGCACCGGGCCGGTCCTGTCGATCGGCCGCCGCTGACGCTCTCGCGAACCGGTCGCCGAAAGGGTGCCAGGTGGGCCGTCTCCGGCCGCTCGGCACCGGCGGTCAAGTGACGCTCGGGCGGCACCGGTCAGGCGACGCTCAAGCGGCACTGGTCAAGTGACACTCACGTGGCACTGGTCAGGTGACGCTCAGGCGGCCACAAGACCGCGGTGGGGCGCGACGACGGAGCCGTCGGGAAGGAGCAACCCGGTGTCCTCGAACAGCACCACGCCGTTGCACAGCAGGCTCCAGCCCTGATCAGGGTGAGCCGAGATCACGTGGGAAGCCTCACGGTCAGGTGAGTCGGCGGTGGGACAAAGCGGGTAGTGACTGCACATCGTGCACCTCTCAGGTGGCGCTCCTGTTGTGGGTTTCAAAAGGGCAGCTGTCGCCCCGACGGCGTGCGAAGGTCCAGTGCGGGTGCGACCGGCCTCTTTGCCGGTCGGCGACGAACCTGACTCTGGCGCATCCTCATCACGTCCCTCAACGAACTCGTCTCGGTTATTGGTTCCGGCAAGCACCAGGGCGTTTGTCCCCAGTGTGACCGCCGACACTGACAGTTTCGGCCGCCTCCGGGTTCATCCGATCCCCTTAACTTCACTCTGCCCCTTGGCCCTTACGAGACCCTTACAAACTGCTGACGGCTGCGTCAGGCCCCTATGAGTAACCCTGCCGGACGCCTGCGAACTTCTTGCGGGGCATCGCGCACAATCCTGGTGACCAACTTGGGCCAGGTGCCATATCGGCAGGTCAGCGGCCAGAGGAAGATTCGGACGCAGCTCCCTGCCAAGCCCCTGGGGGCGAGCTCGATGCTCGTGGATCTTGGCGCGTTCCCGGAGCGGGCGGCGGTGCGCGGCTCCGCCGGGGTACGAAGCCGAGCTGCGGGACCCCGGGTGGATGGCTGGCCATCGGCCGCGTTTACCACCATCATGGGAACGCCGCTGGTGTTCGGCGCCAGGGAGCACGCCTACTCCTTATCAACTGGACCGATGTGGACAGCAGGTTTGCTGACGTCACGAGTCAGACCAGTTGACTTAACTTCGCAACAATTTATCGGCCCCGCCTCTACTGGTCGGTTTAGACAAATAGGTAAGCTGCCTGCCATGCGTGCGCCCTCCGGTTACCTACTAGCCGCGCGCTACCGGCTTCTGGAGCCGGTCGGCCGCGGCGGCATGGGTACCGTTTGGCGAGCGCACGATGAGCTGCTCGACCGGGACGTGGCGGTCAAGGAGGTCCGGCTGCCGGCCGTGCTCGACGAGGAGCTGCGGGCCGAGCTGTGCGCCCGCACCGAGCGCGAGGGCAGGGCGACCGCGATGGTCGCGCACCCGTCGGTCATCACCGTGTTCGACGTGGTCACCGAGGACGACCGGCCGTGGATCGTGATGGAGCTGCTCCAGGCCAGGTCCCTTGAGCAGCTGATCCTCGAGGGCGGACCGCTCCATCCCCGCAAGGCGGCCGAGATCGGGCGCCAGATCCTCGGGGCGCTGCGGGCCGTACACGCCAAGGGGATCCTGCACCGCGACGTGAAGCCCAGCAACGTGCTGGTGATGGAGGACCGCGCGGTCCTGACGGACTTCGGCCTGGCCGCACTGGAAGGTGACGTTTCTATTACCCAGGCGGGCATCGTGCTGGGCTCCGCGGGATACATCGCTCCAGAGCGGGTGCTGGGGTCGAAGGCCAGTCCGGCCGGTGATCTGTGGTCGCTCGGCGCGACCCTCTACACCGCCGTCGAAGGCAGGGGCCTGCACGGGCGCCGTACGGCCGCCGCCGCGCTGGCCGCGCTCACCAGCGGCGAGCCGATCCCGATGACGAAGGCCGGGCCGCTGGCGCCGGTTCTCGACGCGCTGCTGCGCATCGACCCGCAGACCAGGCTCGACTCCGTACGCGCCTCGTTGATGCTGGCCAGGGTCGCGGCGGGCGGCTCCGCGGAGGAGCCACTGGCCCCGACCAGATCGGTACGGCCGGCCCCGGTGATCACCACTCCCTCTTTCGCGCGCCGGCCCGCGCACCGCGGGCTGCACCGGGCAGAGGCCACCGCGGCCGCCTTGGCGGTTCCGCCACCACGTCAGGAACGTAAACCGGGTGAAGGCGTCCATCGGAAACGGGTCGAACCCCGACCTACACCGTCCGCTTATGCCCGTTTCAAAGCGACGGTGATAAAGTTGTGCCTTCCTCGACGGTTCTGGCCAAGAGAACTTCGCAAGCGAGGGTAAAGCACTTCCCAAGCGAGAATCGATATCTTCTTCTCATGCCGGAACAGCAGACACGCCTGCTCGCGGAGCGCTACGAGCTCATCGCGCCCCTCGGTCGAGGGACCATGGGCACGGTATGGCGCGCCCGCGACCGCGCGCTCGGGCGCGAGGTGGCGGTCAAGGAAATCCGCCAGGACCCGGGTCTCACCGAGGAACAGCGGGCCGAGCTGCGCGAGCGCATGGTCCGGGAGGGGCGCATCGCCGCCCGGATCCAGCACCCGTCCGTCGCCGCCATCCACGACGTGCTCATCCACGACAGCAGTCCGTGGATCATCATGGAGCTCATCGAGGCCCGCTCCCTGGAACAGGTGATCGACGAGGAGGGCCCGCTGCCGCCCCGGCTGGTGGCGGAGATCGGCGTCGACCTGCTCGGCGCGCTGCGCGCGGCGCACTCCCAGGGCATCACGCATCGCGACGTCAAGCCGGGCAACGTGCTCATCACCGAGAGCGGCCGCGTGGTGCTGACCGACTTCGGCATCGCCAAGGCCGAGGGCGACTCCCGGCTCACCAAGACCGGCATGGTCATCGGCTCGCCCGGATACACGGCGCCGGAGCGGGCCAGGGGCGAATACACCGGGCCCGAGTCCGACGTCTGGTCGCTGGGCGCGACGCTGTACTTCGCGGTCGAGGGCCGTCCCGCGTACGAGCGGTCCACGATCGCGGAGACGCTCGCCGCGCTGCTGAGCGAGAACGCCGACCCGCCGACCCAGGCCGGGCAGCTGCGGCCGGTGCTGACCGGGCTGCTGGACAAGGACCACAAGCGGCGACTGTCGGCGGCCAAGGCGGAGACCTTGCTCAGGATGGTCGCCGACACGCCCACGAGCGAGATGCCGGCGATCACGGCGGAGGCCCTGATCGCCCAGGAGGCCGGCGTGCCCGACTCGAACGAGACGGCACCCGCCGTACAGCCCCCCAAGGCGGCCGGCCCGTGGGGTCCCCCACCCGCCGCCCCCGGCCGTGGAGCTCCGGCCGCGGCGGCTGGTCGGGATGCGCGGACCCCGCACGCCGCGACGGGCCCGAGCGGAATGACGCCGGGCGGAGCGGGTTCGAGCGGACAGACGCCGGGCGGAGCGGGTCCGAGCGGACGGGCACCAGCCGGAGCGGGCCCGAGCGGGCAGGCGCCGGGCTGGGCGGGTGGTCCCGGCGGGCAAGCCGGTCCGCGCGGGCAGAGGACGATGGGCGAGCCGCAGGGGCCCGGGTCAGGTCCGAACGCGTTCGACACGCCCCCGCAGGGCCCCCCGACAGGAGCACAGGCCGCGCGGGCAGGCGGGGCACTCGGCGCGCAGGCCGCCGGTCCGGCGACCGGAGCGCGGCCACACGGCCCCGCAGGTGCCCCATCCGGGCCAGCGGGTGGCCCTCCCAGATCTCCCGGATCGACGGGCGCGCCATCCGGCCCTGGTGGCGCCCCACCCGGCTCCACGGGCGCCACGTCCGGGCCCGGCGGCCCTCAGCGTGGTGCCGGAGGATCTGGCGCCCCGACCGGGCCTCGTCCGAGCGGTGCGTACGACCCCGAGCGGACCATCAGCGTGGCGCGTCCGAAGACCCCCATGCCCCAGGACCCATCGCGGCGCGGCTCCGACGAGGAGAGCACCGTCACCACCCGCATCCACCAGCCTCCGGGCCAGCAGGTCTACCCGCTGCCCCCGCCCCAGCAGCAGAACCCGCGCGGCCCACAGCCCGGACCGCCGCCGGGCGGCCCGCAGGCAGGGCCCTACATGGGACCGCAGGGTGGACCGCAGGCAGGACCTCGCATGGGCCCGATGGGGCCGCAGCAGGGGCCGCCGACCGGTCCGCACGCGGGCCCGCCACGCCCGGCGGGGCAGGAGCGCCAGGCCGGGCAGGGGCTGGGCACGGACCTGTTCGCCATCGCGAAGGAGCCCGAGCAGGGCCCCACGGGCAACCGCAACGGGATGCTGGTCCTGATGGCCGTGGCGGCGGCCGCCGCCGTGGTGATCGCCGTGCTCATCGTGGCACTCCTGTCGAGCTGAGCCGGCGCGGCCTCGTCGTGGCGCCCCTTTCGGGCTGTTCTGGTATGCGTGAGCCAGACTGGGAGGCATGAGCGAGTTCCGCATTGAACATGACTCCATGGGTGAGGTGCGCGTTCCGGTCGGAGCCAGGTGGCGCGCGCAGACGCAGCGGGCGGTGGAGAACTTCCCGGTGTCCGGACGGCCGCTGGAGCCGTCCCACATCGCCGCGCTCGGCCTGATCAAGGCGGTCGCCGCCGAGGTCAACGGAGAGCTCGGCGTGCTGGAGAAGGACCTGTCCGAGGCCATCGCCCAGGCCGCGGCCGACGTCGCGGAGAACGAGCACGACGACCACTTCCCGATCGACGTCTTCCAGACCGGTTCCGGCACCTCGTCCAACATGAACGCCAACGAGGTCGTCGCGACGCTGGCCGAGGAGCGGCTGGGCCGTCCCGTACACCCGAACGACCACGTCAACGCCTCGCAGTCGTCCAATGACGTGTTCCCGACCTCGATCCACGTGGCGGCGGCGACGGAGGTGACCTACCACCTGCTGCCCTCCCTGGAACACCTGGCGGCGGCGCTGCGGGCCAAGGCGATCCAGTTCGACCAGGTGGTGAAGTCGGGGCGTACGCACCTCATGGACGCCACGCCTGTGACGCTGGGGCAGGAGTTCGGCGGCTACGCCACACAGATCGAGCACGGCTCCGTACGGGTGAAGACGGCGCTCGGCCACGTGCTGGAGCTGCCGCTGGGCGGTACGGCGGTGGGCACCGGCATCAACACCCCGCCGGGCTTCGCGCGGCTGGCGATCGAGAAGCTGCGCGAGGCGACCGGGATCCCGTTCAGGGAGGCGATGGACCACTTCGAGGCGCAGAGCGCTCAGGACTCCATCGTCGAGCTGTCGGGGCAGCTGAAGGTGGTCGCGGTCTCGCTCAACAAGATCGCCAACGATCTGCGGTGGATGGGCTCCGGGCCGCGCGCCGGGCTGGGCGAGATCAACCTGCCGGACCTGCAGCCGGGCTCGTCGATCATGCCCGGCAAGGTCAACCCGGTGATCCCCGAGGCGACGGCCATGGTCGCGGCGCAGGTCATCGGCAATGACGCCGCGATCACGTTCGCGGGCGCGTCGGGCAGCTTCGAGCTGAACGTGCAGCTGCCGGTCATCGCGCGGAACATCCTGGAGTCGATCCACCTGCTGGCCAACGTCTCACGGCTGCTGGCCGACCGGTGCGTGTCGGGGATCACGGCGAATGTGCCACGGCTGCGGGAGTACGCGGAGTCGTCGCCGTCGATCGTCACGCCGTTGAACCGGTATGTGGGCTACGAGGAGGCGGCGAAGATCGCCAAGCAGGCGTTGGCCGAGCGCAAGACGATCCGCGAGGTGGTCATCGAACGCGGCCACGTGTCGGCCGGCCGGCTCACGGAAGAGCAACTCGACGCTCTGCTGGACGTACTCTCCATGACCCGGCCCGCCGAGTGACGACGGGCCTCAAACCACCCGCCAAGTGACGACGGGCCTCAGGCCACCCGCCAAGTGATGACAGCCCGCCGAGTGATGGCGGCCTCAGGCCGCCCTCTGGGTGGCCTGGGCCCAGCGGGTGAGCAGGGTCTCCGCGGCCCCTGAGTCGACGGCGTCCCCCGCTCGCTTGTAGGCGTGGGCGAGAGCCCCGGTGAGGTCGGCGGCGGGCGGTGTGCCGTCGGCCGCGACCAGGGCGGCGGCCGCGTTCAGCAGGACGATGTCGCGGACCGGCCCCCGCTCGCCCGCGAGGACCGCCCGCGCCACCGCCGCGTTGTGCGCCGCGTCGCCACCGGCCAGGTCCGATGGGCGGGCTCGTGGGATCGACAGGTCCGCCGGATCGAAGCGGGTCGGAGTGACCGTGCCCTTGCGGACGAGCCAGATGGCCGAGGGGCCGGAGGTGGTCAGCTCGTCGAGGCCGTCGTCGCCCCGGAAGACGAGCGAGGAGCCGCCGCGCTCCGCGAGGACGCCCGCGATCACCGGCGCCAGGTCCGGATGGAAGACGCCGACCGCCTGGGCGGCCGGGAGGGCGGGGTTGGTGAGGGGGCCGAGGAAGTTGAAGACCGTCGGCACCCCCAGCTCTCGCCGCGCCCCCGAGGTCCGTCTCAATGCCGGGTGGAAGGTGGGCGCGAAGCAGAACGTGATGCCGACCTCCTCCACGACCTGGGCGACACCGGCCGGCGACAGGTCGATGACCACGCCGAGCTCTTCCAGCAGGTCGGCGGCTCCGGTGGTCGAGGAGGCGGCCCGGCCGCCGTGCTTGACGACCTTGGCCCCGGACGCCGCCGCCACGATGGCCGCCATGGTCGAGACGTTGACCGTGTTGGCCCGGTCGCCGCCGGTGCCGACCAGGTCGACCGGGTCGCCGGGGATCCTGATGGCCGCCGATCTGGCGAGCATGCCGTCGGCCAGGCCGGACACCTCCGCCACGGTCTCGCCCTTGGCCCGCATGGCGATGGCGAACGCGGCGATCTGGGCGTCCGTGGCGGCGCCCGACATGATCTGGTCCATGGCCCAGGCGGCCTGGCCCGAGGTGAGCGAGGTGCCGTCGAGGAGGGTGCTGAGCAGCGCTGGCCAGGTTGTCACTGGACGCCCTTTCGTCTGAGGTGCTCGACAAGGGGGTCCTGACATGACGACGGCCGCCTCGTCGAGGCGGCCGGGGTGCGTATGCGCTAGGAGGACCGCCTAGAAGGCGGGCCACCAGGAGTACGAATACGCGTGCATGGGAGAAACCGTACCAGCCACGTGGGCGCCGTGGCCGCCGGGACACACCACATAAAGGACTACCGATCTATGTCGTGGACACCCATGCCGTCTTCGCCCCGCGAGCGCCTAGGCTCGGAGACATGGCGAACGAGCTGACGGGGCGGACGGCGCTGGTCACGGGGGGCGGAGCCGGCATCGGGGCCGCCTGCGCGAGACGGCTGGCCGCCGGCGGGGCGAAGGTGCTGGTCGTCGACCGGAGCGCGGAGTCGGCGGAGAAGGTGGCCGCCGAGGTCGGCGGGGTGCCGGTGGTGGCCGACCTGAGCGATCCGGAGTTCGTCGGCGTGCTGCCGGACGGGCCCGTCGACATCGTGGTCAACAACGCGGGGTTCCAGCACATGGCGCCGATCGAGGAGTTCCCGCCCGAGGTGTTCGGCACGATGCTGCGGGTCATGGTCGAGGCGCCGTTCCGGATCGCGCGGCATGTGCTGCCGGGCATGTACGCGCGGGGGTGGGGGCGGTTCGTCAACATCTCCTCGGTGCATGGGCTGCGGGCTTCGCCGTACAAGTCGGCGTACACGGCGGCCAAGCATGGGCTGGAGGGGTTCTCCAAGGCCCTCGCGCTCGAAGGGGCGCCCCATGGGGTGACCTCCACCTGCGTGTGCCCGGCCTTCGTACGAACCGGGCTGGTCGAGGGCCAGATCGCCGACCAGGCGAAGATGCACGGCATCGATCCGGGCGAGGTCGTCGAGGCCATCATGCTCCAGCCCGCGGCGATCAAGCGGCTGATCGAGCCCGACGAGGTGGCCGAACTGGTCGCCTACCTGTGCGGCCCCGCCGGTTCGTTCATCACCGGCGTCTCCCTGCCCCTCGACGGCGGCTGGACGGCACGCTAGAGACGCCATGATGAGTCGGCGAGGGAGTGCCGTCGTCTGGAGGAGGAGCGGCGGGAGCGTAGCGACCAGAGCGACGGGGGAAGACGGCGGCATTTGGCGACCGAGCCCGCCTCACGGAGTGAGGCAATGAGTAGACAATTCCTCGAATTGCTGGCCAGAGAGGCGTCGGCGGTCGAGTTCGAGGGGCCGATCATCCAGGCCAGGGCCGCCGGTGCCGACGCGGCGACCGTCGAGGAGCTGGAGCTGGCCAAGGTCGACGCCCTCAAGGTGCGCGCCCTGCTCAGACGCCGGGCCAGGCGCGAAGCCGAGCTGTCGGCCCTCTACGACACCGCCAACGACCTGGCCGCGCTGCGCGACCTCGACGCGGTGCTGGAGGCGATCGTGCACCGGGCCAGGCAGCTGCTCGCGACCGACACCGCCTACCTCACGCTGCACGATCCGGCCCGCGGCGACACGTACATGCAGGTGACCGACGGCTCGATCTCGGCCAAGTTCCGGGCGCTCCGGCTGGCGATGGGGGCGGGGCTCGGCGGGCTGGTGGCGCAGAGCGCGACACCGTACGCGACCGCCGACTATTTCGACGACGCCCGCTTCCACCACAAGAACCACATCGACGAGGCCGTCACCGAGGAGGGCCTGGTCGCGATCCTCGGCGTGCCGCTGCGGCTGGGGCAGCGGGTGATCGGCGTGCTGTTCGCGGCCAACCGCAGCCGCCGGCCGTTCTTGCAGGAGGAGGTGTCGCTGCTGGCGAGCCTGGCGGCGCACGCGGCCGTCGCGATCGACAACGCCAGGCTGCTGCAGGAGACCAGGAACGCCCTCGAAGAGCTGTCCACCGCGCACCGCACCGTCAGGGAGCACGGCCAGGCCGTCGAGCGGGCCGCGCTGGCCCACGACCGGATGACCTCGCTGGTGCTGCGCGGCGGCGGCATCGAGGATGTGGCCGCCGTGGTGACCGACGTGCTCGGCGGCTCGCTGGCCGTACTCGACGACCTGGGCCGGCCGATCACCGGAGACGTGGGCGAGCTGGACGCGGGGGTGTTCGAGGCCGCGCAGGCGTCCAGGGCGCTGGGCCGTACCGTGCGCCGGGCGGATCTGCTGATCGCGTCGGTGGACGTCGGCGGTGAGCCGCTCTGCACGCTGATCCTTCGCAGCGACGACGCCGACGAGCGCATCCTGGAGCGGGCGGCGCTGGTCTGCGCGTTGCTGCTGCTGTTCCGCAGGAGCGTCGCCGAGGCGGAGGGCCGGGTGCGGGGCGAGCTGCTCGACGACCTGATCTCCAGGCCCGGCTCCCCAGGGCTGGCCGACCGGGCGCGGCGGCTGGGCGTGGACCTGACCGCGCCGCACGTCGTTGTCGTGGTCCGGCATGACGGGCAGCGCGAGCGGGCCGCGTTCTGGGCGTCGTCGCAGGCGGCCGTGCGTCATGGGCTGGCGGCGGGGCGGGCCGACGAGGTCGTGCTGCTGCTTCCCGGCGGCGACGCGGGCGCCATCGCGCAGCGCGTCGCGGCCGAGCTGAGCACGTCGCTGCACACGCCCGCCACGGCCGGAGCCTCGCGCAAGAGCGACGTGGCCGCCGCCTACCAGGAGGCCCGGCGCTGCGCGGAGGCGCTCATCGCGCTGGGCCGGGCGGGTGACGGAGCGAGCGCGAGCGAGCTGGGCTTCGTCGGCCTGCTGGTCGGCGACGGCCGCGACGTGCGCGGCTTCGTCGGCTCGGTGCTCGGCCCGGTGGTCGAGTACGACGCCCGCCGGGGCACCGTCCTGGCCGACACGCTCGCCGCCTACTTCGGCTCGGGCGGCTCGCCCTCCCGTACGGCCGAGGCCATGCACATCCACGTCAACACCGTCACTCAACGGCTCGACCGCGTCGGCAAGCTCCTGGGCGACGGCTGGCTGGAGCCGGAGCGGGCGCTGGAGATCCAGCTCGCCCTCCGCCTGCACCGGCTCGGCCACACATCCTCGCCACAGACTGTGGGTTCCGACGCCATATGAGTGACGCCGGTCACTCCCTAGCGTGACGGCATGGCCACTTCCATCAAGAAGATCGTCGCCGCGAGCCTGATCGGCACCACCATCGAGTGGTACGACTTCTTCCTGTACGGCTCGGCAGCCGCCCTCGTCTTCAACAAGCTCTTCTTCCCCGACGCCGACCCCCTGACCGGAACGCTTCTGGCGTTCCTCACCTACGCCGTCGGGTTCATCGCCCGCCCGCTCGGCGGCCTGATCTTCGGCCACTTCGGCGACCGGCTCGGCCGCAAGCAGCTGCTGGTGGTCAGCCTGCTGCTGATGGGCGCCGCCACGTTCCTGATCGGCTGCCTGCCGACGTACGCGGGTGTGGGTGCCGCCGCGCCGCTGCTGCTGACCCTGCTCCGGCTGGTGCAGGGCTTCGCGCTGGGCGGCGAGTGGGGCGGCGCGGTGCTGATCGTCTCCGAGCACGGCGACGCGGCGCGGCGCGGCTTCTGGGCCTCCTGGCCGCAGGCCGGCGCGCCGGGCGGCAACCTGCTGGCCACCGGCGTGCTGGCGCTGCTGGCCGCCACGCAGTCGGACGAGGCGTTCCTGGCGTGGGGCTGGCGGGTGCCGTTCCTGCTGTCGGGAGTGCTGGTGCTGATCGGCCTGTGGATCCGGTTGTCGATCACCGAGTCGCCGGTGTTCCAGCAGGCCGAGCCGGAGGAGACCGCGCCGATCATCGGAGTGCTGCGCCACCACTGGCGCGACGTCGTCGTCGCGATCGGCGCGCGGCTGGCCGAGAACATCTCGTTCTACCTGCTCACGGTCTTCGTCATCACCTACGCGAAGGCGAACAAGATCGAGAACACCACCGTGCTCAACGCCGTGCTGATCGCCTCGGCCATCCACTTCGTCACGATCCCGATGTGGGGCGCGCTGTCGGACCGGATCGGCCGCCGCCCGATGTACCTGGCCGGGGCCGCCGGCATCGGGCTGTGGATCTTCGCGTTCTTCCCGCTGATCGACACCGGCAACTTCCTGGCCATCACGCTGGCCATCACCGTGGGCCTGCTCTTCCACGGCATGATGTACGGCCCGCAGGCGGCCTTCTTCGCCGAGCTGTTCGGCACCAGGATGCGCTACACCGGGGTGTCGATCGGCGCCCAGCTGTCGGCCATCGTGGCCGGGGCGCTGGCCCCGATCATCGCGGTCGCGCTGCTGAAGGGCTACGGCAGCAGCCTGCCGATCTCCGTCTACCTCGGCCTGGCGGCCGTCCTCACCCTGGTCGCCGTCTACGCCGCCAGGGAGACCCAGGGCCGCGACCTGGCGGAGAAGGTGAACGCGTGAAGGTCACCACGCCACGGCTCACCCAGCACGTCCTGACCGTGGCGGGCCGGGACAGCGGTGAGCCCGTGCTGTTCGTGCACGGCAACGTCTCCTCCAGCGCGTTCTGGCGGGACACCATGGCCGCGCTGCCCGAGGCGTACCGGCCGCTCGCGGTGGACCTGCGCGGGTTCGGCGAGAGCGACCCCGAGCCGGTGGACGCCACGCGAGGCCTGCGCGACTACTCCGACGACCTGAGCGAGCTGATCGACCGGCTGGGCCTGGAGCGGGTGCACCTGGTCGGCTGGAGCATGGGCGGCGGCATCGTCCTGCGGCTGCTGCGTGACCGTCCCGGCACGGTCAGGAGCGTCACGCTGGTCAACCCCGTCTCGCCGTACGGCTACGGCGGGACGGAGGGCGCGGACGGCCGGCTCACCCACGCCGACGGGACGGGAGCGGGCGCCGGGGCCGCCAACCCCGACTTCGTGTCCCGCCTCAGAGCGGGCGACATGTCGGACGAATCCCCCACGTCTCCTCGCTCGGTGTTCCGGGCCACGTACGTAAAGAACCCGGTCCCCGACGAGGACTTCTACGTCCGCTCCATGCTCACCACCCACGTCGGCGAGGCCAACTATCCGGGCGACCCCGTCGGCTCGGCGCAGTGGCCGGGCGTCGCCCCGGGCAAGCACGGCGTGCTCAACGCGCTGGCCCCCACCCATTTCCGGCTGGACGACCTGCACGAGATCGACCCCAAGCCGCCCATCCTGTGGATCAGGGGCGCCGATGACGTGATCGTCTCCGACACCTCGCTGTTCGACCTGGCCCACCTCGGCCAGTTGGGCGTGGTGCCCGGCTCGCCCGGCACCGCCGCGCAGCCCATGGTGACCCAGACCAGGGCCGTGCTCGACCGCTACGGCCGTTATCGGGGGGCCGTGCTGACGGAGTGCGGCCACAGCCCGCACCTGGAGCGTCCCGCCGACTTCCAGCGCCTGCTGGCCGACCATCTCGCGGAGTCCTGATGTTAGTCGCGTTAACCCTGGTGGCCGCCCTGCTGACACCCGCCCAAAGCGGCATCACGGTGCCGGGCGCCGAGCACACCATCAGCGCCCGGCTCGACGACCTGACCACGGCGGGCACCGTCGGAACGGGCCACACCGACCCGGCCGACTGGGCCGGGCTGCACTCGGCGGCCACCGTGAACCCCACCGGCGTTCCCGGCGTCCAGATCGACGGCTACTTCCCCGACACCTCGGCCACCAACACCAACCACGGCTGGAACCACGACGCCCAGTTCGTCATCAGGCTCCCCGAGAAGTGGAACGGCGGCCTGGTCGTCACCGGCACCCCGGGCAACAGGGAGCAGTACGCCAACGACTTCACGATCTCCGACTGGGTGCTGTCGAAGGGCTACGCGTTCGCCGCCACGGACAAGGGCAACACCGGCCTGGAGTTCTACGCCGACGGCCGCCGCCCGGGCGACGCGATCGCCGAGTGGAACGAGCGCGTCACCCAGCTCACGATCGCCGCCAAGGCCGTCGTCAGGCAGCGGTACGGCCGCCAGCCCCGGCGCACGTTCATGGCCGGTATCTCCAACGGCGGCTACCTCGTCCGCTGGCAGCTGGAGAACCGCGGATGGCTCTACGACGGCGGCGTCGACTGGGAGGGCACGCTCTGGCGGGTCAAGGGCGACAACCTGCTCAACTTCCTGCCCCAGGCGCTGAAGGAGTCTCCCGAGCGGGCCGGCTTCGCCGCGGGCTCGGAGTTCCTGTGGCCCTTCCACCGGCAGTACTACTGGGAGCTCACCCAGCGGCTCTACCAGAAGGAGCTCGACCCCTCCTACGAGGGCGCCCCGGCGGACTACGACTACGACGCGCGCAAGCCGTACGCGGCCGTCGCCAAGATCGCGCTGACCGGCAGGATCACCAAGCCGCTCATCACCATCCACGGCACCCTCGACTCGCTGCTGCCGATCTCGCGTGATTCCGACGTCTACGCCAAGATGGTCGGCCCGCACCGGCCGTTCCGCTATCACCGGGTCGAGGGCGGCAATCACCTCGACAGCCTGGTGGACGTCTACCCGGACAAGCTGAAGCCGATGCTGCCGGTCTTCAGAGACTCCTTCGCCGAGCTGGAGGGCTGGGTCAGTCCCTGAGGTAGCGATGCCTGCCCGCGCGCGCCAGCCGGACGATGTGCCGCGCGCCGGGCAGGCGGCGGCCGAGCCGGTGCAGCAGCGTGTCGGTGCCCATCGCCGAGCGCTTCTCGGGGTCCACGGCGGCCGACGGCCGCACCTCGATCCTGCCTCTTCGCACCTCCAGCCCGAACCGCAGGCCGATCTCGTCGTCGGCGGTACGCAGCGAGGAGAGCCAGGCCCCGGGGCCGAGGCTGTCCTTTCCCGGCATCATCCGCTTGACCGGCACCTTGGCCACCAGCTGGCCGGCGATCTTGCCCGGCACCCCCGGCTCGACCAGCGCGGGCGCGCTCACCTCGCGTGGCCGCCGCGCGGTGTTGCGCAGCACCAGCTCCAGCGCCGGACCGCCGCTGGGCGGCACGTACGGCACGGGCAGCACGACGTACAGGTGCCCCTCCTGCCGCCGGATGATCACGCCGGGCGACACCAGCGCGATCGACTCCGAGAACGAGCGCGGCTCGACGGCCAGCCCGAGCTCCCCGGCGTCGCTCCAGCAGGGCACCACCAGGCGCATCCTGGGCCGCTGGGCGAGCACGCCGAGGCAGTTCAGCGGGCCGTCCGGACGGCGGACCCGGCTCCTGGCCTGGTGCGCGCCGCCGAACATGCGGACGTGCACCTCCCACTGGCCGGCCTTGAGCGGCTCACCGTGCGCCGCCGCCGTCACGTCGACCCTGGCCTCGCCGACGATCCGCACGCGGACGTGGCGGCGCCCGTCCTGGACCCGTTCGACCCGGTAGGCGACCGGCAGGTAGTGGATGACGCTCGTCTCGCTGTGGCGTACGTACACCTCGATGCGGGCCCGCTCGATGGCGGCGGTGACGTCCAGGACGCTGTCGGGCAGCAGCCTGGCGTCGACCGATCGGGGTGGCTGCCAGAGCAACCGCTCACCGTCCGTACGGAACCTGGTGGGCCACCCGTCACCGCCCAGAACCTCCACGGACAGGCCGAGCACCAGCACCTGCGCGTCCCAGCGCACTTCGCTCAGGTCCGCCCGCAGCCCGGCCCGCCCGGAGGAGTTGGCCAGGACGACGAGCTGGTCCAGCCGCCCGGTACGGACGAAGGTGGCCACGGCCCGCAGCTGGACCGGGAGGTAGCGGTCCAGGCGCTCGGGGAAGCTGTCGAGCACGAGCTGCCTGATCAACCTGAAGTGCATGCCCCGGTCCACGGACGAGGCGAAGAACCGGCTGCTCAGCAACGGCTTGAGCACGGTGGTGCGCAGCCAGTGGCCGTACATGCGGTCGCGCTGGCGCCCGTCGCTCACGTAGGCGTCGATGTCGGCGAGCAGGATCCGCAGCTCGGCCACGGTGGTGCGCGGGTCCTCCACGACCTCCTCGCGCTCGCCGATGTGACAGCAGATCTGATCGGCCAGCACGGCGACGACCTTGGCCTGCAGATAGGCCCGTACGGCGAACGCCTGCTCGGCCACCTGCCCGCCGGGCACGGCGAAGCCCAGCTCGTGCTCCTCCAGGAAGGCGCGGCGGTAGAGCTTGTGCGGGGTGAGCAGGCTGAGCAGCCGGTCGCGCAGGAGGTCGGCGCGCCCCCGGCTGCGCACGAACGCGGTCACCGGCGGCCCCACGTCCCGCACCAGGCGGCCGACCAGCACGTCGGCGTCGGTCTCCACGGCCCGGTCGTACATGCTCAGCAGGGCGCCGCGCTCCAGCCGGTCGCCCTGGTCCAGCAGGTAGATGTAGTCGCCCTTGGCGGCGGCCATGCCGACGTTGCGTCCCCGCATCGGCGAGCCGGTGTGGGGCAGGTGCAGCACCCGGACGTTCCTGCGGACCGCGGCGACCGTGTCGAGCCGCTCCGCGATCCCGTCCATGGAACCGTCGTCCACGAAGATCACTTCATAGTCGTCCGCGGGCATGCTCTGCTCCAGGACGGAGCGAATGCACGCGTCGGCGCGGCTTCCCGGGTTGTGGACATTAACGATCACACTGACCTTCACACCCATGTGGTCAGCGTGCGCCGACCTATCTCATGAGGCGCGGCGGCTTGCCGATTGCAGAGGAAAAGATGGCTCGTTAATACCAACCGCTGGCCTGCGAGTGTCCCCAGGCGCCGCAGGGCGTGCCGTAGCGGCCCTTGATGTAGCCGAGGCCCCACTTGATCTGCGTGGCCGCGTTGGTCTGCCAGTCGCCGCCCGCGCTGGCCATCTTGCTGCCGGGCAGGGACTGCGGGATGCCGTAGGCGCCGGAGTAGCGGTTCATGGCCCGCTCGTTCCAGCCGCTCTCCTTCTGCCAGAGCCGCTCCAGGCAGCCCCACTGGTCGGCACCGAAGCCCGCCCCGGCCAGCATCTGCTTGGCCACGGCCTTGTTGCTGCCCGGCGAGGGGTTGCTGCCCGGCGGGAAGTCGGCGGGCGGGAACCCGTCGCCGCCCGGCGACTTCTTCTTGACCACGATCCAGTCGAGGTCGTCGGACTTGCCGCCCTTGCGGCTCTCCTTGAGCTTGCGCGCCTGGTAGGCCTTGACCCCCGCCTCCTTGAGCGCGTCGCTGTCGGGGTCGGGCGCGTAGAGGTCGCCGCTGGCGATCCGGCCGAAGTCCTCCGCCGAGATGGGCGTGGGCGGCGTGTTGGCGTTCTGGATCGCTCGGTAGGCGACGAAGGCACCGCCGCCACAGACGACCACGACGGACAACCCGATGACCACCACGCGCTTCACTGTCCGCGAGGACGAACGGGCCGGTCGACGTGCCGAGCGGGGGGTTTCCGGCGCGGGGCGCTCACTCAACTGCGGACCAGGGCTCACGACCCATGAGCTTGCCCTGTCATAGGGGGTGGTCCGCAACCGAAACGGGATATCCGATTGGCGGCACATTTACTAACGGGCTGGTTGGCGCACGGTTTCGCCAACAGTGTGATTTTCATCACATCATCCGGCCCGCCCCTCGGGCGCCCGTCACCGAAGGGAGGGCCGCTTCTAGCGTGCCTGGAGTTGTTTTGGGTCTTGTGCGCGCCATGTCACAGTTTCATGACAGAACGCAGATAGTCGCAGCTGGGAAGAATAATGTCCGCGTGGCTGGCATCCTCCTCGTCGAAGACGACCCCTCCGTCCGCACGGCTCTAGAGCTGGCGCTGACCAGGCAGGGGCACTCCGTCACGTCGTACGCGACGGGCGAGGAGGCCCTCGACCACGTCAGGTCCCGCCGCCCCGAGATCGCGATCCTCGACGTCATGCTGCCCGGCATGGACGGGGTCGAGGTCTGCCGGCGCATCCGCCGGCTCGACCAGCTGCCGGTCATCCTGCTCACCGCGCGCGGCGACGACCTGGACGTGGTGGTCGGGCTGGAGGCGGGCGCCGACGACTACGTGGTCAAGCCGGTCGAACCCCGGGTCCTGGACGCCCGCATCCGCGCCATCCTGCGCCGGGCCGAGTCCGCCGCCTCCGACCGGATCTCCTTCGGCGACCTCATGATCGACCGGGGCGCGCTGAAGGTCACGCTGGCCAGCAAGGAGATCCACCTGACGCCGACCGAGCTGCGCCTGCTGCTGGAGCTCGTCCGGCATCCCGGCCAGGTGCTCAACCGGCGCTACCTGCTGCGGGCCGTCTGGGACCACACGCACGTGGCCGACTCACGCCTGGTCGACGCCTGCGTGCAGCGGGTGCGCGCGAAGATCGAGCCGAGACCGGCGGAGCCGGTGTTCATCCACACCGTGCGCGGGTTCGGTTACCGGTTCAGCCCTCCGTGATCCCGCTGCCCACCGGGCTACGCGCGCGCCTGGTCATCACGTTCACCCTGGTCGCCGTCACCGCCTCCTTCCTCGTCGCCACCATCGGCTTCGAGCTGGCCAAGTCGGCGCTCATCAAACGGGCCGAGGACACCTCCATCGACCTGGTGACCAGAGAGCTGGGCCGCATCACCTTCCCGGTCGGCACGCTGCGGCAGGGCGAGGCCCCGCCCACCACCAAGAACCTGGAGAACGTCGCCCAGTCCCTCAACGGCCCCGGCCGCAGCGTCGTCGTCGAGTACAAGAACCTGGCCTACGCCGAAGGCCCGCTGAACATGAACGACGTGCCCAACGAGCTGTACGGCCGGGCCAAGCGGAACGTCGTCACCCAGCGCACCCTTATCCACGACGAGCTCTGGCTCATCGTCGGCGCCGAGGTCTACCGCAGCACCGACACCGGACCCGAGGCCACCGGCCTGCGGGCCTTCGTGTTCTTCCCGCTGCGCGACGACGAGCGCCAGCTGGCCACGCTCAGGGGCACGCTCACCCAGGGCGGCGCGGTCATCCTGCTGATCGCCCTGGTCGTGGCCCTGCTGTCGGCCAGGCAGGTGCTGCTGCCCGTAAGACGGCTCAGCGCCGCCGCGCAGGCGCTCGGCCAGGGCCGCCTGGACACGCGCCTGCCCGTGCACGGTCAGGACGAGCTGGCCGAGCTCACCTCCAGGTTCAACGACGCGGCGGCGGCGCTGGAGCTCAGCGTCTCGGAGCTGCGCTCGCTGGAGGCGCTGTCGCGCCGCTTCGTCGCCGACGTCTCGCACGAGCTGCGCACCCCGCTCACCGCGATGACCGCCGTGGCCGACATGCTCTCCGAGGAGGCCGAGCGGCTGCCCAGCGCGCCCGCGGAGGCGGTACGGCTGGTGCTGCGGGAGATCGAGCGGCTGCGCGGCCTGGTCGAGCACCTCATCGAGATCAGCCGCTTCGACGCGGGCACGGCGACGCTCAACCTCGAGCCGGTCAACGTCTCCGACGCCATCGACGACTGCCTGGAGGTACGCGGCTGGAGCGAGCAGGTGGAAGTGCACACCTCCCGCATCCTGACGGTCAACCTCGACCCGAGGAGGTTCGACGTCATCGTGGCCAACCTCGTCGGCAACGCGCTCAAGCACGGGCTGCCGCCTGTGGTGGTCAACGCCAGGGCCACGAAGAACGGGCTGGAGGTCAAGGTACGCGACCACGGCAAGGGCATCCCGGTCGAGGCGATGCCCCATGTGTTCGACCGCTTCTTCAAGGCCGGCGCGGGCCGGGCGCGCAGCCAGGGCAGCGGTCTCGGCCTGGCCATCGCAAGGGCCAACGTGCACCTGCACGGCGGCACCATCTCGGTACGCCGGCAGGAGCCGGGCACGCTCTTCACGGTCTGGCTGCCCCATGGCTGACCGTCGTGCCCTCGTAGCCGCGCTCCTCGCTCTCTTCGCGGTGGCCGCGTGCGGCATCTCCCCCACGGACGTCGAGGAACGGGCCGCGCCGCCGGTCATCGAGGTGCCGCCGCCTTCGAAGACCATCTACCTGCTCAAGAACGGCAAGCTGACGCTGGAACCCGCCGACGTCGACTCCGACACGGTCAGCAGCCTGCTGACCGCCCTGTTCGACGCCTCGGGGATGCCGCTCGGCGACCGGGACACCGCCCTGCGCGGGTTCACCTTCGAGCGCATCGAGGACTCGCTGAACCCCATCCAGCGCGACGAGGTCCAGCTGCCGCGCACCTCGACGCTGACCGTCTTCGTCAGGGGCGAGGGCACGCTCAGCAAACTGGCCAAGGCCCAGATCGTCTGTACGGCCCAGCAGGACGCCGCGTTCGAGCAGGTCAAGATCGTCCACCAGTACCCGGACGACCGTCCCTCCAAGACGGAGGGACGGTTCATCTGCGGGGATCTGAAGTGACCTACAGCGTGATGTCCTCCAGCATCTCGGTCACCAGTGCGGCGATCGGCGAGCGCTCCGACCTGGTCAGCGTGACGTGCGCGAACAGCGGGTGGCCCTTCAGCTTCTCCACCACCGCCACCACGCCGTCGTGCCGGCCGACCCGCAGGTTGTCACGCTGCGCGATGTCGTGGGTGAGCACCACCCGGGAGTTGGCGCCGATCCTGCTCAACACGGTCAGCAGGACTCCGCGCTCCAGCGACTGCGCCTCGTCCACGATCACGAACGCGTCGTGCAGCGACCGGCCGCGGATGTGCGTGAGCGGCAGCACCTCCAGCATGCCGCGGTCGAGCACCTCCTCGATCACCTCGGGAGAGCTGACCGCGCCCAGGGTGTCGAAGACCGCCTGGGCCCACGGGCCCATCTTCTCGCCCTCGGAACCGGGCAGGTAGCCGAGCTCCTGGCCGCCCACGGCGTACAGGGGGCGGAAGACGACCACCTTGCGGTGCTGGCGGCGCTCCAGCACGGCCTCCAGGCCCGCGCAGAGTGCCAGCGCCGACTTGCCGGTGCCCGCGCGCCCGCCCAGCGAGACGATCCCGATCTCCGGGTCCATCAGCAGGTCGAGCGCGATGCGCTGCTCCGCGGAGCGGCCGTGCAGGCCGAACACTTCCCGGTCGCCACGCACCAGCCGCACCGACTTGTCCGGCAGCACGCGGCCGAGGGCCGAGCCCTTGGCCGAGAGCATCCGCAGGCCCGTGTGCGTCGGCAGGTCTCTGGCCTCCTCCAGATCGGCCGTGCCGTGCTCGAAGAGTGTTCCCACGTCCTCCGTGGTCACCTGGACCTCGGCCATCCCGGTCCAGCCCGACTCGACCACCAGCTCGGCGCGGTATTCCTCCGCGGACAAGCCGATCGAGGCGGCCTTGACCCTCATGGGCAGGTCCTTGGAGACCAGCACGACGTCGCAGCCTTCGGCGGCGAGCGAGCGCGCCACGGTCAGGATGCGGGTGTCGTTGTCGCCAAGGCGGAACCCGACGGGCAGGATGGACGGATCACTGTGGTTGAGCTCAACCCTGATCGTGCCGTCTCCCGTGGGCATCGGCTCGTCCAGCCGGCCGTACTGAACTCGTAGATCGTCGAGGTAGCGCAAAGCTTTCCTCGCGAAGTAGCCGAGTTCGGGGTGGTGTCGCTTGCCCTCCAGTTCGGTGATGACCACGATCGGGAGGACCACGTCGTGCTCCGCGAACCGGGTCATGGCCGCCGGGTCCGCTAGCAGGACCGAGGTGTCCAGCACATACGTGCGCTTGGCCGGGTTGGTCGAAGGGTTGCTCGAGGACACTGCCACACGTTCTCCCCCGGGCGCCCATCGAAACGGGCACCCTGCAGACGAGGTGGGAACCGGACCGGACCCGCGTCCCCGACCACGATCTGCCGGCGGCGCCGGATTCCGGCCCCCCGCGGCAGGTGTTGGTGCAAAGGCGGGCCCTCTCCGGAGTGTCCGGCCTGTGGCCGGACACTTTTCACGTTACGTCCTGGATACCCAGATGTCCCGTCAGGAACCGTAACGTCGGTGTCTCGCGGCGTAGTCGCGCAGCGCCCGCAGGAAGTCCACCCTGCGGAAGTCGGGCCAATATGCCTCATGGAAGTAGAACTCTGAGTGAGCGCTCTGCCACAGCATGAAGCCCGACAGGCGTTGCTCGCCTGAGGTCCGGATGAGAAGATCCGGGTCGGGTTGGCCGCGAGTGTAGAGATGCTCCGCGATGTGCTCGACATCGAGTACCTCAACGAGGTCCTCGATGCTGGCACCCTTGCTGGCGTGCTCCTGGAGGAGTGAGCGCACCGCATCGGCAATCTCACGCCTTCCTCCATACCCAACTGCAACGTTCACAATCAGGCCGGGACGGTGCGATGTGACTTCTTTTGCGTTTTTGAGGACATTCGCCGTCCGGTCAGGGAGCAGATCCAGCGCGCCGACCGGGCTGATCCGCCAGCCGGCCTCCACCAGCTCCCGCGTCACGTCCTCGATGATGCGCAGGAGCGGCTCCAGCTCCTCGCTCGGCCGGTTGAGGTTGTCGTTGGACAGCATCCAGATGGTGACCACCTCGACGCCGGTCTCGCGGCACCAGGTGACCAGCTCGGCTATCTTGTCGGCACCCTTGCGGTGACCACTCGCGACATCACGCATCCCCATGGCCCGCGCCCAGCGCCGGTTGCCGTCGATGATGACCCCGACGTGCCGGGGAACGCTGTCCTTCGACAGCTTGGTCTCCAGCCGGTGCTCGTACAGCCGGTAGACCAGATCGCGCAGGCCCACGGAGTCCTCCCCATCGGTGCCGTGCCTATGGTCGAATGACCCAACAGGCAATTATCACCGCGTTTCACCCCAGCCTGCCCCCTCAACCGGAATCCCGGCCGCCCAGGCAGTGCTCCACCTCGTCGACCAGACCGTGGACGAACGCGGCCAGCTCGGACGATGTCAGGACCGCCCGCATCCCCACACCGCTGGAGCCCCAGGCTTCCACGTAGGCCCTGCGGGTCACCCGCCACTCGCCCTGGGCCGGCAGCCAGATGGGGATGGTCCTGAGCTGGCAGCGTAGCTCCCCGCCGGTCACCGCGCCGGACCTCGCGCGATATCGGAACGAGAACAGCTCGCTCCCGCCCTCGTCGCCGGGGAACCTGTCATCAGGATCCGGCCATTTACCCGCTTCGCCCTGTTCCTGCGCCTCGCGTGCCCGGCTGACGCCGCGCGCCAGCCGGGCCAGCAGCCAGCCGCACCGCTCGCCGACGGTCCCGCACGGCGCGCCGTCGCGGCGGAGTTCCAGGGTGATCTCGTACGGCGTGCCGACGCTGTCCGTGCACGCGACGGGCGTAACGGTCAGGTATGAGCCGTCGACACAGCGGAGTCCTCCCATGTCAAGAGGGTATCCCCCATCAAACTCCGGCAAACCCGTAGAAATACCCAGCCGTACCACCGAATACCTGGTCGCGGTCGGTGCCGCCGAGCAGGGCCGTCGCCACCTCCCAGACCGTCCAGTAGTCGGCCGCCAGCAGGGCCACAGGCCAGTCGCTGCCGTACATCAGCCGTCCGGGCCCGAACGCCTCCACCGCGTGCTCCACGTACGGCCTGAGGTCCTCCACGGTCCACTCCTGGTGGTCCGCCTCGGTGACCAGACCCGAGACCTTGGCGTACACGTTGGGGCACGCGGCGGCCCGGGAGAGCTGGGCCGCCCACGGCTCCCACTCGTGGTCCTTGATCCGCGGCTTGGACAGGTGGTCGATGACGATCTTCAGGCTCGGATGGCGCTCGGCGAGGGTGACCACGTGGTCGAGGTGGCGCGGCAGCAGCGACGGCACGTCGAGGGTCAGACCGGCCTCGGCCAGCAGCCCGAGCGACTCCAGGACACGGTCTTGGACCACCCAGTCGGGGTCGGGTTCGTCATGGATGAGGTGCCGGATGCCGACAAACTTCGGATGTTTCCGGTAGCGGTCGATGGCCGCCGCGGCCTCCTCCGGGCGCTCCAGCGGCACCCAGCCGACGACCGCCGCGATGAAGTCGTGCGCCTCGGCCTGGGCCAGCATGGCGTCGGTGTCCTCGTAGCAGTCGGCCGCCTGCACCAGGACCGTCGCCTCTATGCCGGTGGCTTCGAGCTCCGGCCTCAGGTCCTCGGGGGCATAGGTGCGGTGCAAGGGGCCTAGGTCGGGGGTCAGCCAGGTGTACCAGCCGGTTTCGACATTCCAGAAATGCTGGTGCGCATCCACTATCACCCGACAAAACCTAGGATGTCTGGATATATCAGAGCAAGAGGCGCCAGCCATGCGGTCGCCCGCTCTGACGCGCGACTGACCGTGCCACCCGCTCCCCACGCGCGACCGCGCCGGCCGTCACGAGACGGCCGGCGCGGTCGGTGCCGGTGTTGGTGCCAGCCGATGCCGGCTGGTGCCGCCGTGGGTCAGCTCAGCCGGTCGAGGAGGGCGTTGTACTCCTCCCACAGCTCCTTGGGCAGGTGCGAGCCGAACTTGTCGAAGTGGGCCGGGATCAGCGCCGCCTCCTCCCGCCACACCTCGCGGTCGACCGTGAGCAGCGTACGCAGGTCCTCGTCCGCCAGGTCCAGGCCCTCGACGTCGAGCGCGTCCGGCAGCAGGCCGATCGGGCTGGACACGGCCTCGGCCTCGCCGTTGAGCCGGTCCACGATCCACTTGAGCACGCGGCTGTTCTCGCCGAAGCCGGGCCAGATGAACTTGCCGTCGGCGTTCTTGCGGAACCAGTTCACGTAGTAGATGCGCGGCAGCCTGGCGTTCTTGCGGCGGCCGATCTCCAGCCAGTGGGCGAAGTAGTCGCCCATGTTGTAGCCGCAGAACGGCAGCATCGCGAACGGGTCGTGGCGCAGCTCGCCGACCTTGCCCTCGGCGGCGGCGGTCTTCTCGGAGGCGACGTTGGCTCCGAGGAAGACGCCGTGCTCCCAGCTCAGCGACTCGGTGACCAGCGGCACCGCGGTGGCGCGGCGGCCGCCGAACAGGATCGCCGAGATGGGCACGCCCTTGGGGTCCTGCCATTCGGGGGCGATGGTCGGGCACTGCGCGGCGGGGGTGGTGAAGCGCGCGTTCGGATGGGCGGCGGGCTCGTCGGACTCCGGCGTCCAGGAGCGGCCCTTCCAGTCGGTCAGGTGCGCGGGCGGCTCGGCGGTGAGCCCCTCCCACCACACGTCCCCGTCGTCGGTCAGCGCGACGTTGGTGAAGATGCTGTTGCCCCAGAGCGTCTTGACCGCGTTGGCGTTGGTGACCTCGCCGGTGCCGGGCGCGACGCCGAAGAAGCCGGCCTCGGGGTTGATGGCGTGCAGGCGGCCGTCGTCGCCGAACCGCATCCAGGCGATGTCGTCACCGACCGTCTCGACCTTCCAGCCGGGGATCGTCGGCTGGAGCATGGCGAGGTTGGTCTTGCCGCAGGCGCTCGGGAACGCGGCCGCGATGTAGCGGGTCTCGCCCGAGGGCGGGGTCAGCTTGAGGATGAGCATGTGCTCGGCCAGCCAGCCCTCGTCGCGGGCCATGACGCTGGCGATGCGCAGGGCGTAGCACTTCTTGCCGAGCAGCGCGTTGCCGCCGTAGCCGGAGCCGTAGGACCAGATCTCGCGGCTCTCCGGGAAGTGGCTGATGTACTTGGTCGAGCTGCACGGCCACGGCACGTCCTCCTGGTCGGGCGCCAGCGGCGCACCGACGGAGTGGACGCACTTGACGAACTCGCCGCGCTCCTCGATCAGGCGCAGCGCCCGCTCCCCCATGCGGGTCATGACCCGCATGGAGACGGCCACGTACGGCGAGTCGGTGATCTCGACGCCCAGCTGGGAGATCTCCCCGCCCAGCGGGCCCATGCAGAACGGCACGACGTACATGGTCCGGCCGCGCATGCTGCCGGCGAACAGCGTGCCGAACGTCCGGCGCATCTCGGCGGGCGCGACCCAGTTGTTCGTCGGCCCGGCGTCCTCCTCGCGCTCGGAGCAGATGAACGTGCGGTCCTCGACCCGGGCCACGTCGGTCGGGTCGGACTTGGCGTGGAAACTGTTGGGCCGCTTGGCCAGGCGCGTGAACGTGCCCTGCTCGACGAGCAGGTTGGTCAGGCGCGTCCACTCCTCCTCCGAGCCATCGCACCACTCGATCCGGTCGGGCTGGGTCAATGCGGCGATCTGGTTCACCCAGGCGACCAATTCGGCATTGCTCGTCGGGGCGGGTACTTCCACGGAAACGGACACGGCGGCGGCTCCTCCACTCTTCAGGGCCCAAACATCATTCACGACGACGGCGCGAAAAAGCCAATTGGCATAGACCTATGCCTGGATCCGGCCGTCGCCGCAGGCTGCGGCCTCGATGATTGGGGGAGCCTACCCCGACGAAGCGGTTTCAAAAGAAAGCGACCCGCGCACCGCCGGCGAATGAAGTTGGTCTAAACCAATTTCGCAAGAGGTTTAGTCCATTCGCCGGAGAGTTTCTCCTGCGTACTCTCAGGAATTGACGTCCGGCCCGGCGGAGCGAACTCGGTCGACGTGTTGCAACGCGTCTCGCAGTTCGGACAGCCAGGTGTCGGTGTGCTTTCCGACCAGTCGTACGCACCAGGCCAGCGCGTCGCTGCGGCTACGGGCCACGCCCGCGGCGACGAGCGTGTCGAGCACCTGGCGTTCCTGCTGTCGCAGGCGTGTCATGACGGGCACCGAAAGAGTGGTGAACATCACAGTGGTGTCGCCGCAGACGACACCCCAGGACACCTTCTGCCGGAACCGCCGCTCGGCCTCCTTGGCGATCTCGATGCGACGCTCGCGCGTCTCTTCCCTGAACCGTCCGATGAGCCCCTCTATCAGGGCCGCCCGCTCGGCGTCCGATCCCTCGGAACTGGGCTCCGGCAGTGTGCCGAGCACCGCGATCTCCTCGCGGTCCAGGACGATCTCCGGCGCCTCGGTGAACCATCCCTCGGGCAACCGCCCGGTGAACCAGCCCTTGATCTGGGCCGCTGCTTCATCACTTGCCATGTAATGAGAATTACACGGTTGCAGAGAAAAAGCACGTGCCGAGGACTCTCTTTCGCCATGAAGCTTCGTCAGCGAACGCGCGCCGCGAGCGCCGGGCTGACCCGGACGATTCCGGCCAGGTTCCGGGTGCTCATCGGGGCGATCTTGACCACGTCGCCGGTGCGCGGGGCCACCACCATCTTGCCGTCGCCCCAGTAGATCGCCACATGCGAGATATAGCCGGGATTGGTCGGGTCAAGGCGCCAGAAAATCAGGTCGCCCGGCTGGATCTGGGCGAGCGGCACCTGCGGCCCGGCCAGCCACTGCTGGTGCGTCACCCTCGGCATGCGTACCCCCGCCTGTGCGAAGGCCCACTGGACCAGGCCCGAGCAGTCGAAGGTGTCGGGGCCTTCCGCGCCCCACACGTACGGCCTGCCCAGCTTGGAGGCGGCGGCCTTGAGCGCGACGGTGATCTGTTCGCCGTTCACGAACGAGCCGGCCGCCCAGGTGCGGGCCTTGGCCTGCGCGGGAGGCAGCACCGGGTTGACCATGGCCGTCTGCGTGCCCTTGGGCAGCACCTTGAGCAGGGCCTTGCGCAGCTTGTCGGAGTTGGCCTTGGGCGCGCTCACGATCAGCGCGTTGTCGCGCGGCAGGCCGAGCGTACGTCCGACCTCGCGGGAGACGACGGCGTCGACCGCCCCGAAGCCGGTCGTGGCGTAGGCCCCGATGCGCAGCGGCCCGGCGGGCCCGCGCACCCGGCTGTGCAGGCTGAGGCCCCCGTCGCTGCCGAGCACGAACGAGACCGCCACGTCGCCGGCCGCCACGTTGTTCCACAGCGCGTCGGAGGCCGCCGTGACCTTGGGCGTGTAGGCGCGGAAGGTCGAGGGGTCAACAGCGAGCGTCTGCACCCGCTTGTTGTCGAGCATGATCGAGGCCGCGTCGGCCAGTTCGAGCGCGGTCACCCCTCGCAACCGCGCCACCTTGCGCAGCAGCTCGTTGGTCAGCGGCTTGCGGGTGACCACGAAGAGGTTGGGCTTGTGTAATTGGCCCAGCGGCTTCACCGGCTGCGTCGCCGACTGCGCGGTCTTGCCGCTCTCGGCCGCCAGGCTCTGCTGGGGCGTGGGGCGGTGCTGCTGCCGCACGGCGGCCGCGGGCAGCTGGCCGACCGACTGCCGCTGGCCCACCTGCGCGAGCAGCAGCAGGTCGGCGGTCAGCACCGCGACGAGCGACACCACGATGAACGGGACCAGTTTGTGGTGGTCACGCCGCTTCCTGGAGCGGACCAGGAAGCTGAGATCCTGCCGGATACCGGAGGAACGCGAAAAATCCGCCGGACCTTCGTGGGCCCGGCGGGTCGTGTCTTCGGAAGTCAGTTGCCGATGTACGGAACGGCCTCGAGGATCTCGACGGTGTTCTGGCGACCGTTGGGCATGGAGTAGGTCGCCTTTTCGCCGATCTTCTTACCATTGATCGCCGCGCCAAGCGGCGATTTCGGCGAATACACGTCGATCGGGGCTCCGCTCTCCTCGCGGGACGCCAGCAGGAAGGTCACCTCATCGTCGTCACGGACGAACCGGATCGTCACGGTCATGCCGGGACCGACGACCCCTTCGGTCTTCGGTGCCTCTCCCACCTTGGCGTTGTCGATGATCTGCCGGAGGTGGAAGATGCGGGCCTCCATCTTGCCCTGCTCATCCTTGGCCGCGTGATAGCCGCCGTTCTCCTTCAGGTCACCTTCCTCACGGGCGGCCTCGATCTTCTTGGCGATGTCGACGCGCCCTGGGCCCGAGAGGTATTCGTACTCCGCCTTGAGACGGTCGTACGCCTCCTGCGTCAGCCATGTGACGTTCTCATCGCGAGAGTCGGCCACGGGTTCTCCTTGCTTGCCTAGGGGGCCCTGAGATCACTAGAGGTTGCATGCGGTTGAATTGCGAAAGGCTAACAAGTCAACAGCTCGTACGCTTCCTCAAACGTCTCATTCTACGAGAGTGCAGTACTGGATGTGGACGGACGTGGCCTGGGCACTCGTGTCCAGGCGCTCTTTGAGCTGCTTACTACCCCCACCAGCCGGGATTCTTACTTCCCTGCTGCCCACTTCTGCGTGGTTGACATCTGTGGCCCTGATACGGCATACGGCGACCCGGTCGGCCGGTTTGCTCACCTCGAAGGTGATCTCGGCTTCGTTGGGGCGATTGGCCTGGAACGACACCACCTGGGGGATGGCCCCGGTGTTGCCGCCGGTCATCGACCACATCACGTAGCCCCAGCCACCTGCGATGATGGCCACCAGCACGCCGATCACGACGTGCACGACGAAGCGGCCCCGGCGCTCAGGACGATCGGGGAAGTCGTCGGGTGTGCCGAGAACTGGACGGCTCTCGACATCTTCGGTGGCCATGGCGGAATCTCCCTGCACTCCCTCAGCGTTATCCGAGACAATTGTTCCCTGCGGGGGTCACGCCCTCGCGACCGCCCAGCTGAACCTAACCTGCCTGGGCAAGTGATCGGTCCAACTGAGGAGACATCGAGCCCGTGAGTGCACCGTTGAGGCTGATGGCCGTCCACGCCCATCCCGACGACGAGTCGAGCAAGGGCGCCGCCACGATGGCGCGCTACGTCCGTGAAGGCGTTGACGTGCTGGTCTGTACGCTCACGGGCGGTGAGCGAGGCTCGGTCCTCAATCCCAAGATGGACCGGCCGGAGATCGTCGACAACATCGGCGAGGTCCGCAAAGCGGAAATGGCCCGTGCGCGGGAGATTCTTGGAGTTCAGCAGGAGTTCATGGGCTTCGTCGACTCCGGCCTGCCGGAGAGCGAGGAGGAGGAGCTGCCCGAGGGCTGCTTCGCGGTGCAGAAGCTCGAAGACGCCTCCGCGCCCCTTGTCGCCGCCGTGCGCGCGTTCAAGCCGCACGTCATCGTCACCTACGACGACGACGGCGGCTACCCGCACCCCGACCACATCATGACGAACCGGGTCTCCGTGGAGGCGTTCGAGGCGGCCGGCGACCCCGACCGCTACCCGGGCACCGGCGACCCGTGGCAGCCGCTGAAGCTTTACTACCAAATGGGCTTCACCAAGGAGCGGTTCGAGGCGCTGCACGAGGCGATGACCTCGCGCGGCATGGGCTCGCCTTACTCCGACTGGATCTCCCGCTGGGAGGACCGGCCCGCCAAGTGGCCGGTGACGACCCGGGTGCCCTGCGCCGACTACTTCGAGCTGCGCGACGAGGCGCTGCTCGCGCACGCCACCCAGGTGGACCCCGACGGCTTCTGGTTCGTCTGCCCGCGCGAGCTCCAGCAGGAGATCTGGCCGACCGAGGACTACCACCTGGCACGCTCCCTGGTCGACACCGAGCTGCCGGAAGACGATCTGTTCGCCGGAATCCACGCCGACGAGGTCTCCGCCGCCTGCCACTGACGCCGATGAGGTCGCTGCCCGCCTGCCACTGACCGGAGCATGACCCCCCGGTGGCAGACTGGAGGAGTGATAACTCTCGCAGCGGGTGATGTGAGTCCGGGCCTGCTCGGCTTCGTCGTCGTCGCCCTCATCGGGGTCGCCCTGTACATCCTGATCAAATCGATGAACAAGCAGATGTCGAAGATCCAGGTGCCCCGGGCGGCCGACATCGACGACAAGAAGGCCGAATAGATGCCGGTCGAAATAGTCGACAACGCGGAGCGGAGCCGATTCGAGATTCTCGTGGACGGCACGGTCGCCGGGTTCGCCGACTACCGTCTGCTGCCCACGAAGATCGTTTTCACGCACACCGAGGTGCTGCCCGAACACGAGGGTCAGGGCCTGGCGGGCAAGCTGGTCGGGTACGCGCTCGACATGAGCAGAGACACGGGCCTGCGGGTCGTGCCTCTCTGCCCGTACGTCGTCAAGTACATCGAGCGCCACCCCCAGTACAAGGATCTGGTCGACGCCTCAGCCAGTGGGTGACACTCAGTCGCCGGGTGACCATGCTCGCTCGAGCGCCTTGGGCAGGCCCCACCAGCCGAGCGGGGTGAGCACGTCCTCGGTGTCGAGGATGCCCAGATAGCCCCACAAGGTCACCACCGGCACGAACAGGCGCTCGGTCGCGTCGAGGTCGTCGGCGTCCTGGTCGTCGATGTCGATGTCCTCCGACTCGGCGATGAGCCGGGCCAGCCGCTCGGGCGAGGCGAGCACGCCGGGACCCAGCCTGGTCAGGGCCGCCACCGCGGCCAGCCAGTCGGCGTGCTGGATGGCGCACAGGTTGGCCAGCACGGTGTCCTCGTGGCTGAGGTCGCCGTCGAGGTCCGCGAACTCCTCCAGGCTGTCGCCGGCCTCCGACAGGTCGGAGATGGGCCCGGCGATGCCGGCCGCCACCGACAGCCAGAGCTCGCCGTCGTCCTCGGGCATCGGCCGGTCGTCGAGCCCGGCGCAGGCCCGCAGCACGTTCGCCGGATAGCCGGGCAGGCCGAGCAGCTCACGCAGCAGTGCCCCGGCCCGCCGCAGCTCCTCGGCGGGCAGCTCGGGCGGCTTGGGCAACTCGCCGACGATCCGCCGCAGCTCGGCCAGCGCGAACGCCTCCTCCTCGTCCCAGGCGGCGAACAGCTCCTCGTCCTGCTCGTCGCTGACCGCGAACCCGGGCACCCGGCCGTCGGGCTGCGGCTCGCTCAGCCAGCGCTCCTGAAGCTCCTCGTACGTCCTGCGGGCCCCCGAGTCACCGGCGACCAGCGCGTCGGGGTCGATCTCACCCGCGCTGACGCGTTCCTCCAGATACCGCACGAGCAGCGAGAACATCTCCTCGGCCACCGGCCCGCGCTCGTCCTCCTCCGGCCAGACGAAGTAGCCGGGCGTCATCAGCATGGGCTCGGTGCCGGTCGACTCGACCCAGCGCTGCACGTCGCCGACCGTGGCGACACCCGACTCGATCGAGCCGAGCGTCGACCTGGCCGACTCCCAGAACGCCAGGGAGAGCGGGTTGCCCGCGGCCATCAACGCGCGCCGCAGGTCGGGCAGCGCCACCAGCGCCACCCCGGAGGGCACGGCGAGCAAGGCGCGTGCAACGTCCCTGCGGGTGAGGGCGGCGGCGGGGCGGCCGGCATGCGTGCACACGTAGTCCAGATCCACGCTCCGTAACCTACGCCCCCGCCGTCCCCACCACACGCGTTGCCACCGACCCGACACCCACCGGGCGTGGTCGTAGAGTGCTCAGAGGAGGACCTGATGAACCGCTTGCAGGACGCGACGAGCCCTTATCTGCTCCAACACGCGGGCAACCCCGTCGACTGGCACCCCTGGGGCGAGGAGGCTTTCGCCGAGGCACGACGGCGCGACGTGCCACTGCTGATCAGCGTGGGTTATTCGGCGTGCCACTGGTGTCACGTGATGGCGCACGAGAGTTTCGAGGACGCCGACACCGCGCGGCTGATGAACGAGCACTTCGTCAACGTCAAAGTGGATCGCGAGGAGCGGCCCGACGTCGACGCCGTCTACATGAGCGCCACCCAGGCCATGATCCATCAGGGCGGCTGGCCGATGACGGTGTTCGCCACGCCCGAGGGCCATCCGTTCTACTGCGGCACCTACTTTCCGCGGCCCCAGTTCCAGCGGCTGCTGCGCGGGGTGCGCGACGCGTGGGCCGGTGACCGGGCGAGCGTGACCGAGCAGGGGTCGAAGGTGGTCGAGGCGCTCAACGCGCACACGACGCTGCCCACCGGGCCGCTGCCCGGCGAGGAGACGCTGGCGCTGGCCGTAGGGAATCTGCGGGAGTCGTTCGACAAGGTCCGCGGCGGGTTCGGCGGGGCGCCCAAGTTCCCGCCGTCGATGGTGCTGGAGTTCCTGCTGCGCTCCGGCGAGACCGAGATGAGCGGCCACACGCTGGAGTCGATGGCGCGCGGCGGGATGTACGACCAGCTCGGCGGCGGTTTCGCACGCTACAGCGTGGACGCGGGCTGGGTGGTGCCGCACTTCGAGAAGATGCTGTACGACAACGCGCTGCTGCTGCGGGTCTACACGCACTGGTGGAAGGCGAGCCGGGCGCCCCTCGCCCGGCGGGTGGCGCTGGAGACGGCCGAGTGGCTGCTGCGCGAGCTGCGCACCGCGGAGGGCGGCTTCGCCTCGGCGCTCGACGCCGACAGTGAGGGCGAGGAGGGCCGATTCTACGTCTGGACGCCCGAGCAGCTGCGTGAGGTGCTCGGCGACGAGGACGGGGACTGGGCTACGCGGCTCTTCGAGGTGCGGGGGACGTTCGAGCACGGCACGTCGGTGCTGCAGCTGCTCACCGACCCCGGCTCCGGCACGGACGACGCGGCGCGGTTCGACGACGTGCGGGCGCGGTTGCTCGCCGCCAGGGAGCGGCGGGTCCGGCCGGGGCGTGACGACAAGGTCGTGGCCTCGTGGAACGGCCTGGCCATCGCCGCCCTGGCGGAGACCGGCGCGGTGTTCGACCGGCCGGATCTGGTGGCGGCCGCCCGGCAGGCGGCGGAGCTGCTCGAAGACGTGCACATGGACGGCGGCAGGCTGCTGCGGACCTCGCGCGACGGGCGGGCGGGCCGCAACGCCGGGGTCCTGGAGGACTACGCGAACCTGGCCGAGGGGCTGATCGCCCTCTACGGCGTGACCGGGGAGACGCGCTGGCACCGGCTGGCGGGCACGCTGCTCGACACCGTGCTCGACCGGTTCGGGGACGGCGAGGGCGGGTTCTACGACACGGCCGACGACGCCGAACGGCTGTTCCAGCGGCCGCAGGATCCCACCGACAACGCGACCCCGTCGGGACAGTACGCCGCCGCAGGGGCCCTGCTGTCCTACTCGGCGCTGACGGGGTCCGCGCGGCACCGTGAGGCCGCCTACGCGGCGCTGGGCACGGTGTCCGTGCTGGCCGCCGGGCACGCGCGGTTCGCCGGCTGGGGGCTGGCTGTGGCGCGGGCGGCGCTCAGCGGTCCCGTCGAGGTGGCGGTCGTCGGGCCGATGGACGACCCGCGTACGCGGGCGCTGCACCGGGAGGCGCTGCTGGCCGACGTGCCCGGACTGGTCGTCGCGCTGGGCGACGGCGAAGGCGTGCCGTCCGGCGGGCCCGAGCTGCTGGCTGGCCGCGGGCCGGTCGGCGGCGCACCCGCCGCGTACGTGTGCCGGGGCTTCACCTGCCGGATGCCCGTCACCACCCCCGAGGAGCTACGGGCCGAGCTAGCCGACCGATGACCGGTGGCCGAGCTAGCCGACCGATGACCGGTGGCCGCCCTAGCCGACCGATGACCGGTGGCCGCCCTAGCCGACCGGTGAGCGTGCGTTGTCGTTCCACCGGCCGGGGTTGTTCTCGTCGGGTCCGGTCGTGGGGACGTCCGGTTCGCCGGTGGGCGGGCCGCCGGTGTCGTTCTGCCGGGGCGGATCCTGCTGCGTGTCCGGGCCCTGCGTGGTGGGCTGCTCCGTGCTCGGCTGTTCGGTGATCTCGGGGGTGGGCGAGGACCACGGGTCGGGCGCCTGGGTGTGCTGCGGTTCCTGCGGCATGTCCTGGCGCTGGTCGGGGCGGGCCCAGTCGTCGGAGCCGTACCCGTAGTCGGACGGCTCAGGGAACTCCACGACCGGCTTGCCCGCCATGGCCTCGGTCATGAACGCCCGCCAGATCTGGGCGGGCAGCTGGCCACCGAACTGCACGCCGTAGCCGGGGATGTCCACCGGCTTGTTGTCGTCGCGGAACATGTCGACGGCGACGGCCAGCTGCGGCGTGAAGCCGTTGAACCAGACCGCCTGGGAGTTGTCCGTGGTGCCCGTCTTGCCGGCCACCGGACGGTCGTACAGCCTGGCCGCGGTGCCGGTGCCGTACTTGACGACCTGCTGCATCGCGTACGCGGTGTCGGCGGCGGCCTGCTCGCTGACCACCTGGGTCGACGCGCCCTTGATCACGTTCTTCTTGCTGTCGGGGGCGGTCACCGACTTCACGACGTGCGCCTCCATGTGGACGCCGCCGTTGGCGAAGGAGGAGAAGCCGGAGGCGTTCTGCACGGCGCTCAGCGAGGCGACGCCGAGCGGGAACGTGGCGGCCGCCTCGTGCTGCTTGAGCTGCGTCTCCGGGATGCCCGCCGCCACCGCGGTGGCGGCCACCTTGTCGAGGCCGACCTTCTGGCCGAGGTCGACGAAGGCGGTGTTGACGGAGTTCTGGGTGGCACTGATCAGGTTGATCTCGCCGTAGGAGCGGTCGCTGTCGTTGGGGATGGGCTTGGTGGCCGAGGCCACGCGCATCGGCGAGTTGCCGTTGACCCTGGTGGACAGGTCGAAGCCGTTGTTGAGCGCGGCGGCCAGCGTGTACGGCTTGAACGTGGAGCCGGCCATCACCTTGGCCGAGAAGGCGTTGTCGTAGTACTCGGAGCGGTCGGGGCGGCCGCCGTAGAAGGCGACGACCTCGCCGGTGGCCGGATCGACGGCCGCCAGCCCGGTGCGGACCTTCTTGGGCGTCGAGTCAGGCAGCACGGTCTTGACCGCGTTCTCGGCCGCCTGCATGAGCTTCTTGTCGAACGTCGTGACGACCCTCAGCCCGCCGCCGTTGATGTCCTCGTCGGTGTAGCCGCGCCGGTTGAGCTCGGCGGTGACCTGGTCGAGCATGTACTGGGCCTGGCCCTTGAGCTCGAACGGCTTCTTCGGCGCCTTGAGCGCCGGGAACGTCTGGGCGGCGGCCTGCTCGGCGGTGAGCGTGCCCGTCTGCCGCATGGCGTCGATCACGGCCTGCCAGCGGGCCTCGGCGGCGTCGAGGTCGGCGCCCTTGGGGTCGGCGAAGCGGCTGGGCTGCTGGATCACCGCGGCCAGGTAGGCGCCCTCGGCCACGCTCAGCTTGCCGACGTCCTTGCCGAAGTACGCCTGCGCGGCCGCCTGGGCGCCGTTGGCGCCGCGGCCGAAGTAGATCGTGTTGAGGTACTGCTCAAGGACCCAGTCCTTGGACTTGGACTGGTCGACCTTGATGGAGATCATGATCTCCTTGAACTTGCGGGTGATGGACCGTTCCTGGCTGAGGCCGCTGTAGTAGTTGCGGACCAGCTGCTGGGTGATCGTCGAGCCGCCCTGGAGCTGCTGCCCGGAGATGGTGGACCACACGGCCCGCGCGGTGCCTTTGACCGAGACACCGCCGTCTTGGTAGAACGAGCGATTCTCGGCTGCTATCACCGCGTCACGTACGTGCTGGGGCACCTTGTCCAGCGGAACGTTCCTGCGGTCGATGCCCTTCTTGGCGAGCACGCTCTTGCCGTCGCGGTAATAGATCACCGACCCCTGGGCCGTGGCGTCCTTCTGGGTGCTGTCGGGAATCGGGGTCATCGCCCACGCGACGGCGAAAAGCCCTATGGCCAAGAGGATCCCGGCGCCGAAAACGATCAATAGCCGTGTCAGGATCCGCCGCTTTCGCATGCCCTTTTCACCACCGATCCGCACCCGCAACCCCCCGATCGCGTCTCGCCAAACCCCCGTCAGCTGGGCGAATGCCAAGGTTAAGCGATCGATAACGGTGCCTCGTCCCCTCCCGCGATAGTACGGCTAGCGCGTTTCGCGTTGGGGAACATTCGCCACCAATGGCAAAACGCGGTAGGGAACAGGGGTGTCGAGCGCGATGATCGAGGAAGTCCTGAGAACGCCCTGAACCTCGACGATCTGGTCGATCACCCGCTGCAGATCGGCGTTCGTCCGCGCCACCACCCGGCACAGCAGGTCGCTGCCACCCGTGATCGTGTGGACCTCCAGCACCTCGGGGATGTGGGCCAGCCGGTGCGCCACCGGGTCGTGCCCCGCGACCTGCCTGATCTCCATCGTCACGAACGCGGTGACGTCATAGCCGAGCGCCACCGGCGAGACGTCGGGCCCGAACCCGGTGATCACTCCCCTGGCGATCAGCCGGTCGAGCCGGGCCTGCACGGTGCCGCGGGCCACGCCCAGCCTGCGCGAGCACTCCAGCACGCCCAAGCGCGGCTCGGCGGCCAGGAGGGCGATCAGCCGGGCGTCCAGGTGGTCGATCGTCATGGTGTACAGATCTCCCGCTCTTCTCGGCTATGGACAGTACATATTGTTCAGTCAAAAAGGCAGCTGTTGCTCAACCCGTCCAGCGAATCCGAGTATTAATGCTATGACTGATGTCTTTCCGGTTAACGGGATGCACGCCGTGGTGTTCGCCGTGGGCAACGCCAGGCAGGCGGCGCACTATTACTCGAGCGCGTTCGGCATGCGGCTGGTGGCCTATCGCGGGCCGGAGAACGGCAGCCGCGACGAGGCGGCCTACGTCCTGACCTCGGGGAGCGCCAGGTTCGAGTTCAGGGCCTCGATCCGGCCGGGGAGCGACCTGGCCAGGCACGTCGCCGAGCACGGTGACGGGGTGATCGACCTGGCCATCGAGGTGCCGGACGTGGAGGCCGCCTATCGGCACGCCGTGGAGCAGGGGGCCCGCGGGCTGGCGGAGCCGTACACGCTGGAGGACGAACGGGGCAAGGTGGTGCTCGCGGCGATCGCCACCTACGGCGAGACGCGGCACACGCTCGTCGACAGGTCCAACTACAGCGGCGCCTACCTGCCCGGTTACGTGCCCGCCGAGCCGCTCGTCGCCCCGCCCGCGACCAGGTCCGGACGGCTGTTCCAGGCCGTCGACCACTGTGTGGGCAACGTCGAGCTGGGCCGGATGGACGAGTGGGTGGAGTTCTACAAGCACGTGATGGGCTTCACCAACATGGCGGAGTTCGTCGGCGACGACATCGCCACCGAGTACTCGGCGCTGATGTCCAAGGTCGTGGCCGACGGGAGCCGCAAGGTCAAGTTCCCGCTGAACGAGCCGGCCGTGAGCCGCAGGAAATCGCAGATCGACGAGTATCTGGAGTTCTACCGCGGACCGGGCGTGCAGCACGTCGCGCTGGCCACCAACGACATCCTGACCACGGTCGACCACATGCGCGCGGCCGGGGTGAGCTTCCTGGACACCCCCGACTCCTACTACGACGACCCCGAGTTGCGCGCGCGCATCGGGCGGGTCAGGGCGCCGATCGAGGAGCTGAAGAAGCGCAAGATCCTGGTCGACCGCGACGAGGACGGCTACCTGCTGCAGATCTTCACCAAGCCGGTGCAGGACCGGCCCACGGTCTTCTTCGAGCTCATCGAGCGGCACGGCTCGCTCGGGTTCGGCAAGGGCAACTTCAAGGCGTTGTTCGAGGCCATCGAGCGGGAGCAGGAGCGGAGGGGCAACCTTTAGACCGCGCCACGGTTGCCCTGACAGGGCGGGGACGCCGCGTGGGCGGCCTGCTGGACCTAGGCTGGATTCTGTTCGACCCGCGCAAGCAGGCTCTGCATGACAAAGCCGCGAAGACGGTCGTGGTCAATGCCCGACTCCGCGTAGAATTCCTGTCACTTAGCGAAGGGAAGAGCGCAGCCTATGGGGTTTGACCAGCGCAGGGCCGCTTCGCTCGTGGCGCTTCTGAGCATCCTCGCCTGCGCGCCGTCCAACGGCGCCATGGCGCCCACAGCGGCCCGGCCGGTGAGCGGAGACACGGGCGCGCCCGGCATCGGCGACCCCGACTTCCCCCTTGACGGCAACGGCGGCTACGACGTCTCCCACTACGGCCTCGAGCTCGGCTACACACCGAGCAGCAAGCACCTCGACGGCGTGGCGACGATCAAGGCCAAGACCACGCAGCGGCTCTCGCGCTTCGACCTCGACCTGTCCGGCCTCGACGTGAGCGAGGTGACGGTCGACGGGGAGAAGGCCATCTTCTCGCGCAACGGCACCGAGCTCGGCGTGCTGCCCACCACACCGCTCGGCGACAAGGCCGACTTCACCGTCAAGGTGACCTACTCCGGGGTGCCCAAGCCGATCAAGGACTCCACCAACCTCGGCACGTTCGGCTTCGTCCCGACGCCCGACGGCGCGTTCGTGGCCTGTGAGCCCGACGGCGCCAAGACCTGGTATCCGGTCAACGACCACCCCGCCGACAAGGCCGCCTACGACTTCGCGATCACCGTGCCCGACGGCGTGACCGCGCTGGCCAACGGCGAGCAGGTCGGCGAGCCCACGACCAGCGACGGCAAGACCACGTTCCGCTGGCGCGAGCGGCATCCGATGGTGAGCTACCTCGCGACGGCCACGATCGGCAAGTTCGAGCTGCGCAAGGGCCTGACGCCGGGCGGCATCCCCAACTTCGCGGCGGTCGATCCCAAGCACCGCGGCTCACTCGACGGTCTCTTCAAGGTGTCGGGCGAGGTCACCGACTACTGGAGCAAGGTCTTCGGGCCCTACCCGTTCTCCTCCACGGGCGGCATGATCGACGACTTCGCGGCCGGCTACGCCCTGGAGAACCAGACCAAGCCGCTCTACGGCGGCTTCGAGCCCGACCAGAGCATCATCGCGCACGAGCTGGCCCACCAGTGGTTCGGCGACAGCGTGAGCATCAAGCGCTGGCGCGACCTCTGGCTCAACGAGGGCTTCGCCACCTATGCCGAGTGGCTCTGGGCCGAGCACAAGGGCACCAACACCGCCGACCGGCTCTTCCAGACCTTCTACAACCGCGGCGCGGGCGACCCGATCTGGAAATATCCCCCTGGCCGGGCCCAGCCCAAAGACCTGTTCAACGACTCGGTCTACACCCGGGGCGGGCTGACCCTCCATGCCCTGCGCAAGGCCATCGGCGACGAGACCTTCTTCACGCTGCTGAAGACGTGGACGTCCGACCACAAATACGGCAACGTCACGACGGACGAGTTCATCGCGCTGGCGGAGAAGCTCTCGGGCAAGGATCTCAAGCCGCTGTTCGACGCCTGGCTCTTCCAGCCGGCCAAACCGGCGGCCTGATCACCCGGCTCACGGGGTGCCGGATGTACCCGTGGGTGCCGAGAAGACCAGGACGGACGCCGTGAAGCCGTGCACGTGGTTCTGGCCGCCCACCGGGCCGACCTCGCCGGCGGCGAAGAAGCCCGCGATCCCGATCGGCCCGAGCGTGTCGCGCAGCGCCACCGGATCGTGGTCGGCGGTGCCGAACATCGCCGACCCTCGGCCGTTGCAGGAGAACAGCAGCGCGCCGTCGATCCGGCCGAGCTCCTCCCGGTGCGCGTCGAGCAGGTCGTAGAGGTCCTCGTCCGCCGTGGCCGCGTCGCGCACGTGGAAGCGTACGGTCCTGCCGACCTCCACGACGTCGCCGATGGCCACAGCCTCGCGTTCCGGGTCGATGCCGATCACGCCTCTGATGAGGAAGTCGCCGCGTTCGTGCCGTTCGGCGTACTCGTTCATGGCCACGCCGATCTGCAGGCCGGCGGCGACCAGTTCGCGGTCGTCCTCGTCGAGCTCGCTGACGATGTCCTCCAGCCGGGCCAGCGCCGGTTGGCCGGCCAGCTCCAGCAGCAGGTTCTCCTCGGAGCGGGTGACGACCATGGTCGGGCCGATCGGCCGGCAGCCCTGGCTGACCACTGTGCTGACCCGTACGGAGCCGCTGAGCAGTACGCCGATGGCGCCCTCGGTGTAGACCTCGCCGTCGGCGAAGAGCCGTACCGAGCCCCGGCCCCGCATCCCGTTGGCCAGCCCGCCGATCAGCGGCAGATCACCCAGCACATCCACGGAACGCTCCACGAACGCGTCCGTGGGGAAGGTGTAAGGGTCGGCCAGCAGGATCGCCACGTGATCCTCCGCCGTGCGCTCCGGCAGCCCCACCACCACGAACCGGTCCTCGGCGGTCAGCGTCTCCAGCGCGAACGTGGTCAGCTCGGCCCCGTCCAGCGTGGCCGCCCACGCGCTCACGGCGGACGTCAGCTCGACTCCCTGCCCGTCCGCGATCACGCCGGTGGCGCTGCAGCCGATCACGTGGGCCTCGGGGGCCAGCCGCATCGCGCACTCCCCCGCCCTGGCGACCTCGTCAGGATCGTCGCCGCAGATGAAGAAGCACACCAGGTCCGCCTCGCCGCTGAGTCTCGACAGGGCCTGACCGACAGCACGCTCCGCGGCCTCCACCAGGTCGGTACCCACGGCGAGGCCGTCGGCGAAGCGGCTCGTCATCACAGCCACGGATCTCGCCTCCTCAGCGGGTCGAAGTTCCCTAGGAACCGATTCTCCCCATTAAAGGAACAAGCACGCGCACGAACCGTCACGCAATAGTCAAGATCCGAAATCTCCGCCAGATGCGAAAGTGTCTGCCGCAGTGGTCCCAGGGGACGTAGTCTCGTTCCCGTGCATCAGCCTCTAAATATCCGCGAGCTGCGAGAGAGCGGTCACGTTCATCGCACCGTGAAAGCAGAGGTCCGCGAAAACCTGCTGGCCAAGCTGCGGGCCGGTGAGCCCCGTTTTCCAGGCATCGTGGGCTTCGACGACTCCGTCCTGCCCCACTTGGAGCGGGCGCTACTAGCCGGGCACGACCTCGTCCTGCTCGGTGAGCGGGGCCAGGGCAAGACCCGACTCATCCGTACCGTCACCGGGCTGCTCGACGAGTGGACCCCGGTGATCGACGGGTGCGAGATCAACGACCATCCGTACGCGCCGGCCTGTACGCGCTGCCTCGCGCTCGCGCGAGAGCTGGGCGACGAGCTGCCCGTGGCGTGGAAGCATCGCGACGAGCGCTACGGCGAGAAGCTCGCGACCCCCGACACCTCCGTCGGCGACCTGATCGGCGACGTCGATCCGATCAAGATCGCCGAGGGCCGGACGCTCGGCGACCCCGAGACCGTCCACTACGGGCTGGTGCCGCGCACCAACCGGGGCGTGTTCTCCGTCAACGAGCTGCCCGACCTGGCCGAGCGCATCCAGGTGTCGCTGCTGAACGTGCTGGAGGAGCGCGACATCCAGGTGCGCGGCTACAACCTGCGCCTGCCGCTCGACATCCTGCTCATCGCCAGCGCCAACCCCGAGGACTACACCAACCGGGGCCGGATCATCACCCCGCTGAAAGACCGCTTCGGCGCCGAGATCCGCACCCATTACCCGCTGACGGTCGAGGACGAGCTGGTGCTCATCCGCCAGGAGTCCATGCCGGACATCGGGGCGGACCTCCCCGAGCACCTGGTGGAGGTGATCGCCCGGTTCACCCGCCTGGTCCGCGAGTCCACCGCGGTCGACGCCCGCTCCGGCGTGTCGGCGCGGTTCTCGATCGCGGCCGCCGAGACCGCCATGGCCTCCGCCGTACGCAGGGGGGCGATCGCCGGCGAGGAGCAGTCCGTCGCCCGCGTCTGCGACCTGACCAGCGTCGTCCACAGCCTGCGCGGCAAGGTGGAGTTCGAGGTCAGCGAGGAGGGCAGGGAGACCGAGATCCTCGCCCACCTGCTCCGCCGGGCCACGGCCGAGACGTTCAGGAGCCGGTTGGGCGGCATGGACCTGTCGCCGCTGACGGACAAGTTCGCCGAGGGCAACCAGGTGGAGTCCGGCGAGCTGATCCCGGCCGCCGAGCTGCTGCGCCGCATCGGCCCGGTCAGCGGCCTGGCGAAGGTCATGTCGCGGCTGGGCATGGGCGAGGGCGAGGAGTCGCCCGGGCACGCGGCGGCCGCGCTGGAGTTCGCCCTGGAGGGCCTGTACCTCATGCGGCGCCTGTCCAAGGACGACGTGGACGGGGTCTCCGTCTACCGGACGTGAACATTCGGGCGGTCTCCTGCGTCGAACGTGATGATTGATCACGCCGTCGGGGGAGACCGCCCATGCGTCTGCTTGTCTGTGCCACCGCCCTGAGCGCCACCGCCCTGAGCGCCACCGCCTTGTGCGCTTTCGCCGTACCCGCCAACGCCGCGGACACCAAGATCGTGTATGGGTACGCCTGGGCGACCGGCGCGACCGAAATCCGCATCACGCCCATGACCGCCACGTACCGCAAGCCGCTCCACACCTTCAAGGCCGTCTCCGGCGCCAAGGAGCTACGGCTCGACTACGCCAAGGCGGCCTTCCGGCGGGTGACCGTCGCCTGCGACCTCAAGGAGACCGAGGGGCGCGTGGCGATCGACCGCAAGGGCCTGGGCACCACCGTCTGCGAGCCCGACGCCCTGACCGACCAGCTGGCGGCCGGGCCCCGCCCGGTCCGCGTGGAGTATCGCGGTAGCGAGGCCGTCAAGATCAACGAAGTGCTCGCCAAGTGGCCCGCGTCGCGCACCGTCCGTGGCACGGTCAAGCGGGTGGACGACACGACGGTCCTGTTCACCGGGGCGGGCAGGACGCTCAAGCTCGGCTACACGAACCTGATGTCGTTCGCCAGGACCACCAAGCGCTGCGGCGACGGCTGGCTGGCCGGCAGGCCGGTCAACGCCGACAAGCACGGCCTCGGCAAGAAGGCCTGCCAGAGCCGCGACTTCACCAAAGCCCTCAAGTCGGTCGGGCACCCGGTGCTCGTACAGGTCGATTACACGCCAGATGTCAACGAACTCTCCGGTGTGCGTGAGGTCTTCAGGGACGCGTAGCCTCCGTTCTCGGGTTAGCGTGTGTTCGTGATGGCCTACCGCTATGGCGAGTACAACGATGGCCCCGACCCCCTCGCCCCGCCGTACGACGTACGCGCCGCGCTCGACGAGATGGGCGACGCCATCCTGTCCGGCTCCACCCCCGTGCACGCCCTGCGCGACCTGCTCAAGCGCGGGCTGCCCGGGGCCCAGGACCGCCGGGGTCTCGACGACATGCTCAGAGAGGTACGACGGCGCCGCAGGGACCTGCGCGAGAGCGGCCGCCTCGACGGCACGCTGGAGCGGGCGCGGGCGCTCCTCGACAAGGCCATCGGCCAGGAGCGGGCCGAGCTGTTCCCCGACCCGTCCGACGACGCGCGGCTGCGCGAGAGCGAGCTCGACTCCCTGCCCGACGACACGGCCAGCGCGATCCAGCAGCTGACCCCCTACGAGTGGCGCTCCGCCGCCGCCAGGCAGACCTTCGACGAGCTGCGCGACCTGCTGCGCCGCGAAGTGCTCGACAGCCAGTTCCGAGGGCTGCGCGACGCGCTGGCCCAGCCGGACCCGGCGGCGATGGAGCGCGTCCGGCAGATGATGTCGGACCTCAACGACATGCTCGACAAGGACGCCAGAGGTCAGCACACCCAGCAGGACTTCGACGCGTTCATGAAGGAATACGGCGATCTCTTCCCGGAGAAGCCGCGCGACCTCGACGAGCTGGTCGACGTCCTGGCCCGGCGGGCCGCCGCGACCCAGCGCATGCTCGCCTCGATGACCCCGAGCCAGCGCGAGGAGCTGGCCAACCTGATGAGCCAGACGCTCGACCAGGCGGGGCTGTCCGACGAGATGCGCCGTCTCGGTGAGTCCCTCCAGGCCCGCCGGCCCGACCTGGCCTGGGACACCCCCGAACGGCTGACCGGCGAGGAGCCGCTGGGCATGGGCGACGCCGTCACCGCCCTGGAGGAGCTGGCCGACCTCTCGCAGCTGGAGACCTCGCTCCGCCAGGACTACCCGGGCGCCAGGCTCGACGACGTGGACGAGTCCGCGATCCGCCGCGCGCTCGGCCGCTCGGCGGTCGACGACCTGGAGGCACTCAAGCGGATCGAACGCGAGCTGGAGGAGCAGGGCTACCTCCTGCGCCGCCGGGGCAAGCTGGAGCTCACCCCCAAGGCCGTCAGGAGGCTCGGCGAGACCGCGCTGCGCCGGGTGTTCTCCTCGCTCGACGCGGGCCGGCGCGGCGACCACGACCAGCGCGACGCGGGCTCGGCCGGGGAGCTCACCGGCTCGTCGCGGCCCTGGCGCTTCGGCGACGAGCAGCCGATCGACGTGGTCCGCACGCTGGTCAACGGCGTCCGCAACGGCGGCGTCCAGCCCGAGTCGGGCGCCGTACACCTCTCGGTCGACGACTTCGAGGTGGCCGAGACCGAGCGGCGCAGCGCGGCGGCCGTCTGCCTGCTGGTCGACCTGTCCTACTCGATGGCCCTGCGGGGCACCTGGGCGGCGGCCAAGCAGACCGCGCTCGCCCTTCAGGCGCTGGTCGCCTCCAAGTTCCCGCAGGACGCGGTGCAGATCATCGGGTTCTCCAACTACGCGCGGGTGCTGCAGCCGGACGAGCTGGCCGGGCTCGACTGGGACATGGTCCAGGGGACGAACCTGCACCACGCCCTGCTCATCGCGGGCCGGCACCTGGATCGCCATCCCGACTTCGAGCCGGTCGTGCTCGTGGTCACCGACGGCGAGCCGACGGCTCACCTGATGCGCAACGGGCACTCGGCCTTCGAGTGGCCGCCGTCGCCCGAGACACTGGAGCTCACGCTGTCCGAGGTGGACAAGATGACGCGGCGGCGGGCGACGCTCAACATCTTCATGCTGGCCGGTGACGACCGGCTCAAAGAGTTCGTGGACGAGGTGGCGCGGCGCAACGGCGGTCGCGTGTTCTCCCCCAGCGCGGACCGGCTGGGCGAGTATGTGGTGAGCGACTTCCTGCGGGTACGCCGGTCCCGCTGAACACGGATTGATGTCGTAGCGCGCGTCCTCAAGCGGCCAGGGCGCGCGTCTTCAGCCGGTCAGCCGCTCAGGCGTCGACGAGGGGCGCGTAGAAGTCGAGGGCGACGTCGAAGCCGTCCCGGCAGTTGCGGTGCGAGCGGTAGCAGGGGCGCCAGGCGGAGCTGGCGCCCACGCCCGTGCGGGCGTCCGTCAGCGCCGACGGCACGCGCTCGGGCCGGGGCAGCAGGCCGCCCCCCAGATAACGGACGCCGTCGAGCTGGGTGTGCTCGCCGCGGCCGCCGGAGACGAAGCCGCCGAGCCGCCACCCGCTCTCCTCGTCCCACACCAGCGCGCTGCCGTCCGCCAGGCGGACGGTCGCGCCACGCGGCTCGCAGGGGCCCTCCCACCAGTCGGCGACCTCGGCTTCGAGCAGGTCGACGACCCGCTGCACATAGCCGGTCGGCTGCTGCAGCCACTCGTCGGTATACGGCTCGACATGCCTGATGGCCACGGACGGCACCCCCTTGTGCCCAAACGGTAAGGAAAAAGCGACGGTGGTCAACCATACCCGCGCCGAACTTATTCCGTTGCCAGAGCGTCTAGTCATTACGGACGATATTTACGTCCGACACGGGGAAGGAGGGGGGCTCCATGATTGCCATGATTCTTCTGATCGTGCTCATGGTGGTCGCGATCGCGGCCACCGAGCTGATCATGCGCTGCTCCTCAGAGGGTAAACAGAGTGTCGAGTCCACGGGCGAGATCGTCGGGGACTAGTCTCCTTCGCATGTCGTCCCTGCTTCTCTGGCTGCACATCGGCTTCGCGATCTTCACGATCGGCCCGCTCACGGCGGCCACCATGACCGCCCCGCGGGCCATCCGCGGCAAGAACCTGCCCGTCCTGCAGAACATCCAGCGGACCACCAGGATCTACAGCATCGGTTCGCTGGGTGTGCTGATCTTCGGGCTGGCCGTCGGCATGTCGATCGGCGGCGGCGTGCTCGGCAAGTGGTACATGACGGCCTCGATGACGCTGTTCATCGTGGCCGCCGTGCTGATCGTCATCATCGACCGCGACCTGCGCGCCGCCGTCCGGGTCCTCGGCACCGAGACCCCGGACGATGACGCGAAGGTGCAGAACGGCAGGATCGCCGCCATCAGCGGGCTGCTGTCGGTGATCTGGTTGGTGATCCTGTTCCTGATGGTCGTACCGGGTTCTTAGCCGAGCGTCCTGATGGTCGTACCCGGCTCTTAGCCGAGCGCCTGCGTCAGGTCGGCGAGCAGGTCGTCGACCGTCTCGATGCCGACCGACAGCCGCACCAGGTCGGCGGGCACCTCCAGCGGCGAGCCGGCCGCCGAGGCGTGCGTCATCCTGCCCGGGTGCTCGATGAGCGACTCGACGCCGCCCAGCGACTCGCCCAGCGTGAACAGCTTCGCCCGGTTACACACCTCGACCGCCTCGGCCTCGCCGCCCGCGACGCGGAACGACACCATGCCGCCGAACCGCTTCATCTGCTTGGCGGCCACCTCGTGCCCGGGGTGGTCACCCATCCCCGGGTAGAGCACCTGTGTCACGCGCGGGTGCGCGAGCAGCAGATCGACGATCCGCTCGGCGTTGTCGCAGTGGCGGTCCATCCGTACACCCAGGGTCTTGAGCCCGCGCAGCGTCAGCCAGGCGTCGAACGGCCCGGCCACCGCGCCCATCGCGTTCTGGTGGAAGGCCAGCTCCGCGCCGACCGACTCGTCGGCCGCGATCAGCGCGCCGCCGACCACGTCGGAGTGGCCGCCGACGTACTTGGTGGTGGAGTGCACGACCACGTCCGCGCCCAGCGCGAGCGGCTGCTGCAGGTAGGGCGAGGCGAAGGTGTTGTCGACGACCAGCAGCGCCCCGTTGTCGTGGGCCAGCTGGGCGAGCGCGGGGATGTCGGCGATGCCGAGCAGCGGGTTCGTCGGCGTCTCCACCCAGACGATCCGCGTCTTCTGGGTCATCGCCGCGGCCACCGCGTCGAGGTCGCCGAGCGGCACCGGGTCGTAGTGCAGGCCCCAGCGCTCACCGACCTTCGCGAACAGCCGGTACGTGCCTCCGTAGGCGTCGTTGGGGATGACGACGTGGTCCTGCGGCTGGCACAGAGCGCGCAGCAGGGTGTCCTCGGCCGCCAGGCCCGACGCGAACGCCAGCCCGCGCACGCCCCCCTCGACCGCGGCCAGCGCCTCTTCGAGCGCGGTCCTGGTCGGGTTGGCCGAGCGGCTGTACTCATATCCGGAACGCAGGCCACCCACACCGTCCTGCTTGTAGGTGGACGTCGCATAGATCGGCGGCACGACCGCGCCGGTAAGCGGGTCAGGCTCCTGACCTGCGTGGATCGCCAGGGTTTCGAAACCGTTCGTCATAGGCCCACGGTAACGGAAACAGATCGGAAGACCGACGTGAATGGAAATAGTTAACCTGACGCTGTGTAGAACTCGGTGTACGCC